>JAFQFG010000022.1 GCA_017398695.1 Alistipes sp. | reverse complement strand
GTTAAAACGGTTGCGATGGCGGTAGTATATGTGGCTGAGGATGTGTATCACGATGCCCGAAATCATCTGCTGGCAGCCGATGCCCTCCTTTTCGGCCAGGCGTATGGCATCCTTGTAGAGCGAGATAACGCTGTTGCTTATGCCGATGTTAATGAGAGCATTGTCGCGGGTGAAAAATCCCGACTCGACCAAATTATCGATATTCGTGCCTTGAAAGCCAATCCAGAACTCGCGCCATCCGCAGTCGGTGTCGGGAGCGTAGTTGTGCCACTCGCCGGGGAAGAGTAGCAGTACCGTGCCGGCCGTGACACGCTGGCGAGGTGTCGATGCCGATTCAAAGAACCCGCTTCCCTCGGTGATGTAGACGAGCTGGTACTCGTCCAACACACGACCCATCTGGGGTTGTAGGTCGTAGGAGTCGGGGTGCTTCATTGCGGGGTAGCAGGCATTGGGCGCAATGGTCTGGGTGCCCACAGTCGTGGTTACCACACCCCAATTATGGTCGTTCGGGCCTGTGATGAGATACTTGAGAGAATTGGTATCGGAATATGTCATTTTGTCAAATTTGTAAAGTTTTATGTCATTTTTTGCACTCGAAAATAGTAAAACTATCCTTAATTTTGCAAAACACCGAGCAAAAATAGTCAAAAATATGAAGATTTATAACTTTTTAGCATTCGATTTGGGGGCTACAAGTGGCCGTTCGATATTGGGTCGACTTGTAGATGGCAAAATTGAAATAAAAGAACTTACGCGCTTTAAGAACGGAATTCTCGAACTGCACGGAAAATACTATTGGAATCTGGCGAGTCTCTATGAGCATCTCAAAGAGGGCCTTGCTGCGTGTGCGCATGAGGGCGTGACACCCGACTCTATAGGTATCGACACGTGGGGCGTAGATGTGGTGCCGATTGGCTCTGACGGCTCGATTCTCGGCATGCCGCGAGCATACCGCGACCCATACACGGATGGAGCGCCCGAAAAGTTCTTTGCAGAGGTGTCGCGTGAGGAGGTCTATGCCAAGACCGGCATCCAGATTATGAACTTCAACACGCTGTTTCAGATATACGCAGCTGTTAGGGAGGGCTATGAGCCGGTGTTGCATGCCGACAAACTGCTCTTTATGCCCGACGCATTGGCCTATATGCTGACGGGCAAGGCTGTGTGTGAATATACCATCGCCTCGACGTCGCAGATTCTCAACCCGCGGACGGGCGAATTGGACGGCTCGTTGTTGAAGGTGGCGGGAGTCAAAGAGGATATTTTCCCGAAGGTGCAGTTGCCCGGTGGAGTGATTGGCCCATTGAGTGATGCTGTGGCTGCCGAGACTCGTATCGGCAAGGTCGATGTCGTTGCGGTGGCAGGACACGATACCGCCTCGGCTGTGGTGGCAGTTCCGGCCGAGAATGAACGATTTGCATATCTTTCGTCGGGAACATGGTCGCTTATGGGTATCGAGACTTGCGAACCGATAATCTCGGCCGAGTCGTCGCGCCTGAACTTTACCAATGAGGGTGGTGTGGATGGAACAACCCGATTCCTGAAAAATATCTGTGGCATGTGGATTTTGGAGCAGTGCCGCAAAGAGTGGAGCCGAGAGGGTAAGGAGTATACCTATCCCGAGATTGTCGAGATGGCTACCTCGGTAGAGCCTTTTGGATGCTTTATCAATCCCGATGATGCGCTGTTTGCCAATCCGAAGTCGATGCTCGCCGCTATCGAGGAGTTCTGCTTGCGCACAGGACAGAGGCCTCCGCAGAGTGATGCCGAGGTGGTGCGTACAATCTTCGAGAGCCTTGCGCTGCGCTATCGCGAGGTGCTGGAGATGTTGGAGGGGATGGCTCCATTTGCCATTGACGTGCTGCACATTATCGGTGGCGGCTCGAAGAATCGATTGCTCAATCAATATACGGCAAATGCCATCGGTAAACGTGTGGTTGCCGGCCCTTCGGAGGCTACGGCCATCGGCAATGTGATGATGCAGGCGGTGTCTGCCGGTGCTGTAGGCTCGCTTGCCGAGGCTCGTGAGATTATTCGCCATTCGGTTGAGACCGAGGAGTTCCTGCCCGAGAATAGCGAGGCGTGGAGCCAAGCATATAGAAGATTTCAAATACTTAAATAACACAACCATTATGAACGAAACAAAGATTAAACAGGCTTATGACATCGCCGTGGAGCGTTATGCTGAACTCGGTATTGATGTTGAGAAGGTATTGGAGAAGTTGCAGCAGGTCGAGATTTCGATGCACTGCTGGCAGGCAGATGATGTTAGCGGTTTTGAGTCCGCGGGCGAACTTACGGGTGGTATCCAGACCACGGGCAACTATCCGGGCAAGGCTCGTAATATCGACGAGCTGCGTGCCGACATCCTCGAGGCGTCGTCGCTTATTCCGGGTCGTCAGCGACTGAATTTGCACGAGATTTATGGCGATTTCGGTGGCAAGAAGGTCGACCGCGATGAGGTTGAACCGTGCCATTTCGAGAGTTGGATGCAGTGGGGCGCAGAGCACGGAATGAAGCTCGACTTCAATACCACATCCTTCTCGCACCCTCTCTCGGGTGATCTGTCGTTGTCTAATCCCGATAAAGCTATCCGCGACTTTTGGATTGAGCACTCGAAGCGTTGTCGTGCCATTGCCGAGGAGATGGGACGTCGCCAGGGCGACCCCTGTTTCATGAACTTGTGGGTGCATGACGGTAGCAAGGATATCACGGTTAACCGTATGCACTATCGTGCTCTGCTCAAGGATTCGCTCGACCAGATTTTTGCTCAGAAGTACGACAATATGAAGGATTGCATCGAGTCGAAAGTCTTTGGTATCGGCTTGGAGAGCTACACCGTAGGCTCCAACGACTTCTATATTGGCTATGGTGCGCAGAATGGCAAGATTGTCACCCTCGATACGGGCCATTTCCACCCGACAGAGAGTGTTGCCGACAAGCTCTCATCGCTGTTGCTCTTCGTTCCGGAGGTTATGCTTCACGTCAGCCGTCCGGTGCGTTGGGATTCGGACCACGTAACGATTATGAATGACGAGACACTCGATTTGATGCACGAGATTGTTCGTTGCGATGCGCTCGACCGCGTTCATATCGGTCTGGATTATTTCGATGCCTCAATCAACCGTATCGGAGCTTACATCATTGGTACGCGCGCCACTCAGAAGTGCTTGTTAAGGGCTATGTTGGAGCCTCTTGCACAGCTGCGAGAGTATGAGGCAAAGGGTCAGGGCTTTGAGCGTTTGGCTCTGTTGGAGGAGAGCAAGAACCTGCCGTGGAATGCAGTATGGGATATGTACTGCTTGCGCAATGGAGTGCCTGTTGGTGAGGCGTTTATTGCCGATGTACAGCGCTATGAGCGTGAGGTGACCTCCAAACGATAAGTGTTCCACTGCTTAAAAATAAAAGATTATGGAGATTTTAATCGGTCTTTTGATTATCGCTGTTGGCGCATTCTGCCAATCGAGCTCGTATGTGCCTATCAACAAGGTAAAGGGCTGGAGTTGGGAGTCGTATTGGTTGGTGCAGGGTGTATTTGCGTGGCTTCTGTTCCCATTATTGGGCGCACTGCTCGCAGTACCGGCAGGACACAGCCTCTTCGAGCTGTTTACGCCCGACAATCGATTCAACGTATTGATGACCATGCTGTTTGGTGTGTTGTGGGGTGTTGGCGGTTTAACATTCGGACTCTCGATGCGCTATTTGGGTGTGGCTCTCGGTCAGAGCATTGCGCTCGGTACGTGTGCAGCAGGAGGAACGGTTTTGGGTCCGGTGCTGCTCAATGCTTTCTTCCCGGAGATGGGGGCTCTCTCGTCACTTACGTTTGCCGTGATTTCGGGAGTTGTCGTCACTCTGCTCGGCATCGCCATTATCGGCATTGCCGGCATGATGAAGGCTAATTCGCTGCCCGAAGAGCAGAAAAAGGCTGCTGTCAAGGATTTTAACTTCCCGAAGGGTATTGTTATCGCCCTCTTGGCAGGTGTTATGAGCGGCTGTTTCAACGTGGGTTTGGAGTTTGGCAAGGAGATTAACTTTGGAGATCTCACTCCCGACATCTTCAAGACGCTGCCGGCTACGTTGCTCGTTACGTTGGGTGGATTTGTGACCAATGCGGTCTATTGCCTCTACCAGAACTTCAAGAATCGTACTTTTGGCGATTATGCAAAGGGCAGCCTATGGCTCAATAATGCACTCTTCTGCGCATTGGCGGGTGCGTTGTGGTATAGCCAATTCTTCGGCTTGAGCCTTGGCAAGGGATTTCTTACCGAGTCACCCACATTGATGACGCTCTCGTTCTGTGTGCTTATGGCTCTGAATGTGACATTTGCCAATGTGTGGGGCATAATCCTGAAGGAATGGAAGGGCTGCTCGAAAAAGACCATCGCAGTACTCGTTTTGGGCCTTTGCATCTTGGTTTTGAGCTCGTTCCTGCCCGAATTGTTGAAATAAAAAAGAGAAATTATGGAATCTATACTTAAAAATCGCCCCGCACTTGCTGCCGAAGTCGAGCGTGTAGCCGAAGTTGCCGGATACCTCTGGCAAAAGGGCTGGGCAGAGCGTAATGGCGGTAATATTACGGTCAATATTACGGAGTTTGTCGACGACGAGATGCGCTCGATGCCGGCATTGAGCGAGGTCTTTGCGATTGGTGCGACACTTCCTCACTTGAAAGGTTGTTACTTCTATTGCAAGGGTACAAATATGCGTATGCGCGACCTCGCACGTCGCCCTATGGAGAATGGCTCCATCATCCGCATCCTTGACGACTGTGCATCGTATGTGATTATTGCCGATGCAGTGGTGAAACCCACCTCGGAGTTGCCGGCGCATTTGAGCGTGCATGACTACCTTATCGGTAAGGGCTCGCCATATAAGGCCTCGCTGCATACCCACCCCATCGAGTTGGTGGCAATGTCGCACAATGCACGATTCCTCGAAAAGGATGTTGCCACACGTCTGTTGTGGAGCATGATTCCCGAAACCAAGGCCTTCTGTCCGCGAGGTTTAGGCATTGTGCCCTATAAGTTGCCCGGCTCGGTCGAATTGGCAGATGCCACGATTGCCGAGTTGGCGGATTATGACGTGGTGATGTGGGAGAAGCATGGTGTCTTTGCTGTCGATTGCGACGTTATGCAGGCATTTGACCAAGTCGATGTCCTCAACAAGTCGGCACTTATCTATATCGCAGCCAAGAGCATGGGCTTCGAACCCGAAGGTATGAGTGACGAGCAGATGCGCGAGATGTCGGTGGCATTCAACCTCCCCAAATAGTCCGAAATACTAAACTAAAATTATAATTATGAAGACGAAAAACTACTTTCTGACAATTCTCTCTTCGTTGATGCTCGTTGCGTGCTGCGGAGAGACGACAGTTTCGAGTGTCGGCACACGCACAGATGCTCTCGATGATGCCGCTTGGGCTGAATCGCAGTGGATATCGGTAGTTAATGCTCCGGTTGTTACGGAAAAGGGGGCTAAACGCGCAGCAGATGGCGCAAGTTGGTTCCTCTCGACCGTGAAGAACGAGCAGGCTGTGACCTCGGCAAAGTGGATGACCACCGCGCTCGGTGTCTATGAAATATACGTTAACGGCAAGCCCGTGGGCGAGGAGTTCCTCAAACCCGGATTTACGCATCGTGAAAAGACCCGCGTATCGTTTACTTACGATGTTACGGAGGCTTTCAACTGCGCTGCGGCTGCCGAGAATACTCTGTCGGCACAAGTTACCCCGGGATGGTGGGCAGACTACATCATCACACCGCGCAAGTACGACGGTATGTTCGGCAAAAAGTGTGCATTCCGAGGCGTTCTCGAAGTGACATTTGCCGATGGCTCGACCAAACTCTATGGTACCGACCTCGAAAATTGGACGGCAGGTATTGCAGGACCCGTGAAGCACGCGGGTATCTTTGATGGCGAGGAGTACGATGCTCGTGAGCCAAAGGGATTTGAAACGCCCGAATTGCTCTCTGCGCCAGAGTTGAATAGCGAGTTCGTAGGCGAGATTATCCCCTCCGCAGGAGCAGAGGTCTATCTGCGTCACGACCTTACCCTCTCGCCCGTCAAGACCTATGTTTGGCAAGGCATTGAGGGTGCAACCGAGGATGCACATGGTAAGGTCGTCGTTGTACGAGAGTATGATGCAGATGACACAGTGACGCTCAACGCAGGTGAGACGTTGGTTGTCGATTTCGGACAGAATGCCGCTGCCGTTCCCGCCTTTACGTTCAAGGCTGCAGAGGGTACTGTGCTGACCTGCCTGCCCGGAGAGATTCTCAACGACGGCAATGGCGCACATAGCCGCGGCATGGACGGCCCCGAAGGCAGTGTTCATCGCAAGAATCTCCGTATTCCGGACGATGGTATGCGCCTGGTCTACACATTTGGCGATAAGTGTGGCTATACATCGTATTATCCCCACTGCACCTTCTATGGTTACCGCTATATCTCGGTAACGGCAACCGACAAGGTTACATTCAAGAGCATTAAGTCGATTCCGGTGACCTCGATAACCAAAGAGATGGAGAGCGGAACGATTGTGACAGGAAATGAGCTTGTGAACAAGCTCATCTCGAACACTTGGTGGGGACAACTCTCGAACTATCTCTCGGTGCCTACCGACTGCCCGCAGCGTAATGAGCGTATGGGCTGGACTGCCGACACGCAGGTATTTGCCGAGACCGGCTCATTCTTCGCAAATACCCGCACTTTCTTCCACAAGTGGATGCGTGATGTGCGCGATAGTCAAAATGAGTTCGGTGGTTATCCGAGTGTGGCTCCTTCGGCTCAATATGGAGTCGATTATATGCGCCTTGGTTGGGCGGATGCAGGCATCATCGTTCCGTGGATCGTCTGGAAGCAGTTTGGCGATACACAAATCATAAGCGACAACTGGGAGTCTATGAATCGCTATATGGACCACATCACTGCCACCAAGTATGACCACACTGCATTGAAGGCCGAAAATGGCAATCGTCAATATGCCGATTGGTTGAGTTATGAGCCGTTGGAGAGTTGGAGCAAGAGTTACCGCAAGCCCGATAGCAAAGAAGTATTGCCCGAAGCAATTGATTATTGGAACTTTTTGAGTGCTGCATACTGGGCTATGGATGCCTCGTTGATGGCAGATATGGCAGCAGCGACGGGACGTGATACGGCTCCTTATAACAAGATGGCAGCCGAGGCTCGTGCCTATATCAAAAATAATTTCTTAAAGAGCGATGGAACTTTCAAGGCTCCGATTCTCAATACGATGCAGACACCGGCACTCTTTGCGTTGAAGGTTGGTGTAGTCGAGGGCAAGGCAAAGGAGGCGATGATTGCACGCCTGCGCCAGAACTTCGCAGAGCACGACAACTGCCTGCAAACCGGCTTCCTCGGCACCTCGATTTTGATGTCCACACTGACCGAGAACGGCATGGCAGACATCGCTTACGGATTACTCTTCCAGCGCAAGAATCCGAGTTGGCTCTACTCGGTCGACAACGGAGCCACCACCATCTGGGAGCGCTGGAATAGTTACACGTTGGAGAATGGCATGGGACCCAATGGTATGAACAGTTTCAACCACTATGCCTACGGTTGTGTTTGCGAGTGGATTTGGGAGACAGCAGCCGGTATCGCAGCAGACTCCGCAGCTCCGGGATTCCGCCACATTATAATGAGCCCCATCCCCGACAAGCGATTGGGCCACATCACTGCCGAGTACAACTCTGCAGCGGGCTTAATCAAGAGTGCTTGGCGATATGAGGGAGATAAGTGGATTTGGGAGTTCACAATCCCCGAGGGAGCTACGGCAACCGTAACCCTTCCGGGTGAGAGTGTGTCGCAGAAGTACACTGCCGGTAGCTATACCGTTACCAAATAGAGCATATTTGCATTAGAAGAGACTTGTTTGTTGAGTTTCTGTAATCGAAAATCGGGTTGCCCGGATCAGACTTGGCGGGCAACCCGATTTTTTCGTATATTTGTCGGTGATTTGCGGGCGAAAAGTCCAATTGTATGAAACAGAAAAAAGAGAAGAAAAACTATGTGATGACCTTCGGTGAAGAGGTCGGCAACTCGGTGTCGCACGGAGTTATGAGCCTGTTGGCAATATGCGCTCTGCCTTTTGCAGCGGTGCGCGGATACTTGGCGGAGAGTACTACGGGAGCGGTATGTGCGAGCGTTTTTGTTATCTCGTTGCTCTTTATGTTCCTCGGCTCGACGCTCTATCACGCTATGGCACACGAGACACGACACAAGGAGGTATTCCATATCCTCGACCACATATTTATATATGTAGCCATTGCCGGAACATATACACCCATTGCCGTTTCGGTTATCGGAGGCTGGCAGGGGTGGCTTATCGTGGCGTTGCAGTGGGCAATGGTTCTCTTTGGGGTCTTCTATAAGTCGCTCTCGCGTCGTTCGATACCGGCAGTCAGCCTGACGATATACCTGATTATGGGTTGGACAGTGGTATTCTTCTTTCCGCTCTTTTGGAATCACGCTTCGACCGGATTACTTTCGTTTATTGCTGCCGGAGGAGTGCTCTACACCATTGGTGCGTGGTTTTATGCCCGCAAAGGATTCCGCTATCATCACTTGGTATGGCACCTGCTGATTAACCTGGCAGCCGCAGCACACTATGTGGGCATAGTCTTTTACCTCTATTAAATTGAGCCAAAATTACATCTTTTTTGAATAAAACTAAAAAAATAGTTGCATAACTAAAAATTTAGTTATATATTTGCCTCCGGAAAACAACAAGTAGATAACCGACCGACATCGAAACCTATTTTTGAGAGAGCAATGGCAGAAACACAACAGAAGAGAGTACAGGAGCTGACTCGTGCAGAGTTAGAGATTATGCAGATACTCTGGCAAATTGGCTGTGGGTTCGTGAATGATATTTTGGAGGAAATTTCCGATCCGAAACCTGCATACAATACGGTGTCAACCATTGTGCGCATACTCGAAAAGAAAGGATTCGTGATGCATAAAGCCTATGGTAAAAGTCACGAATACTACCCCGTGGTGAGTCGCGAGGAGTACACATCGACCTACATGGAGTCGGTGCTTGCAAACTTTTTCGGGGGCTCGCCATCGCGATTGGTGTCGTTTCTATCCTCCAATAAATCGATTTCGCTCGAAGAGACTGACGAAATAATAAAACTGTTGCAAAACAAATAATTGGTGGGCTATGGCAGCGTATCTGGCAGAGTTTTTCTGTTGTAGCGGATTATTCTATGCGCTTTACAGATTGGTTATCGAGGGGCAGGTCGCCCATCGGTCGGCTCGTGCATATATAGTTGCAACAACCCTCTTGGCGGTAGTGATTCCGATATTGGAGTTGCCCATATATCCCGCAGAGTCATTGCAGTTGCAAATCGCGACGGCAACTTCCAATATCGACATTCGGACTATACAACCTGCAAACGAAGCGGAGGGAGTGGATTGGCTCATGGTGGTCAAATATGTGGTAGTGGCGATATACGTAGCGGTCGTTGTGTTAAATTTCATCCGTTTGGCAATGCGTCTATGCGAGGTTTATGCCATCCGACGAGTATCCAAACTGACATTCTATGAGGCTTATACGCTTGCCGAAAGCCGCAAGACAAGGGAGCCGTTCTCGTTCTGGCGTACGATATATCTGAATGATAAATTCGATGGAGAGGAGCGGGAAGTGATAATCACTCACGAATACAGCCACGTGCGGCACCGACACACGGCCGAGCGATTGGTGGTCGAACTGATAAGATGTATATTTTGGATTAACCCATTCGTTTGGCTCGCGGGCAATAGTCTTGTCGAGGTGCAGGAGTGGGAAGCAGATAGAGATGTTATTGATAAGGGTTACGATGTCGGGAAGTATCGACTTCTTGTTTTCCAGCAGCTTTATGGTTACTATCCGGAGGTGACCTGCGGGCTGAAAAGTCAAACTTCTAAAAAACGTTTCCTTATGATGACAAACTTCAAGAAGGGGAGATACTCTCCCTTGCGCTTGTGCGCAGCAATCCCGATGATTGCAGGTATGATTTTGGCTTTCGGAGCAGTCAGAGCCGAGGGTAAATTAAACAAACTTCCCAAGGAGTGGATGCCCTCCGAACTTCCCAAGGAGTGGACACCGGCAGAGATGCCGAAAGAGTGGACTCCGACGGAGATGCCGAAAGAGTGGATCGACCAAAATGCAACAAAAAACGAGGACATCAAAGTTGCCGACCTGCTCCAACGATTCAGTAACTATTGCGAAGCCAACATCCGCTATCCGGCAGATGCCAAGGCAGAGAGTGCAGATGGTCAGGTTGTTGTCGAGTTCTCGGTGAATCTTACTGACGGCTCGGCGGAGGTACGCAAAATTCACCGTTCGCCAGATGCGCGACTGACTGCAGAGGTCGAACGTGTAATCCGAAAGAGCAAATGGGAGCCGGTTTCATCCGTTGTCGGACTTTCGGCCGATGCCGACCATACAGTTGTTGTTATACTTACATTTGACTTTGTTATTGACGGCAAGAGCGATATGTCGAAGTTCAAGAACAAGATCAATAATATTGTGGTAAAAACATACTGACGAAGACTCTCTTATAGCCCCGTTCGGTCTTTGATCACCTCCCATGTTTCAGGGGAGGTGTTTTTTTGGGGGGGGACTTTGAGGACACTGGGGGCGCAGTCGCTATGCTCCTGCTTATGGGGAGTATGGGGAGCGCGACCGAGGTCGCTTATGGGGAATTGATAATTGATAATTGATAATTGATAATTAAGTGGCTGATGGCTAATTTAGAGAGTATAGAGAGTTGAAGGAGTTAGGGGTTGATTCCCTAAATTTCCCTATACTCCCTATACTCCCTAATCTCCCCAATTTCCCCAATTTCCCCAGTGTCCCTAAAAGCAGTCGCAGACTGCGCTCCCCATTCTCCCCAGAGAAATCATTTAGGGAGATTAGAGATTTTAGTAATTTAGGGATTATGGGGACACTGGGCCAGATGAGTTAGAGGAGAATCTTTTTGGGGGTTTTCGAGGGGATTGTGGCTATCCGTGAGGATAGTGCAAGACGACAATGGTAGCAGTGTAAGTTTACTTACAAACTGCTACCATTGTTGTTTTGTGTATTGTCGCAGACAACCAAACCCTCGCAATAAAACGCAATAAAACCTCGCGACAAAATCATATCGTCAAACTCCCCGAAACGCAGTTTCGGTTGAAAGGTTTTGGGCACCTTTTTTCGAAAAGGTGCGAAAAGAAAAAACTATAAAGCAAAAGTTTTTTGCACGCCCTGTTTTTTTCTAAAAACTGCAAAAAGAGCCGTATTATACTTTTCTGACGATATAGAGTTTCTCGTCTGTGAGGGCGTAGCGGGTGCACTCTTCGGGCGAGAGTTGTGATGCGTAGTCGATGACCTCGACCTCGAAGCCTGCTTTGTGCAGGCGGTCGGCATAGTCACGTCCATAGATGCGACGGTGGTCATACTGCCCGAATATGCGTGTGCGCTCGGCAGGGTCGGTAATCGAATCATCCTCGAAGGTCATTTCGCGGCTCTCGTCTATTGGCGAGAGGATGATTCCCCAACCTCCGTGGCGCATTACTCGGTATAACTCTTCGAGGGCCTTTTGGTCGCTCTCGACATGTTCGAGCAGGTGGTTGCAGATGAGTATGTCGAAGGATTCATCGTCGAGAGGTATCTGCTGAACATCAAAGTGGAGTGTCGCCAATGGACTTTCAAGGTCAGCGGTAACGTACAGGTCACTCTGCGAGGCGTATATCTGCCTGAATTTGCGCATCAGAGCCACCTCCGGAGCGATATGCAGCATCTTTCGTGGGTTTGCCACAAGGTCTGTTTCGCGCTCGATCCAGAGCCATATCAGGCGGTGGCGTTCGAGGGCCAAGCAGCGCGGACAGAGTGCATTTTCGCGCGAGGTGACGTAGCCGTAGGGGAGGAATTTACGCCTACGACAGCCGCAAACGGGGCACTCTCTGCCTCGACCTGCATATAGCAGGCCGATGACCGGCACTGCCCACGAAGCCATGCGTTGCAGTACCGTGCGCGGGATGTGGTTGAGTATCCAACGAATCAGAGCCTTCATAATCTTTATTGCTCGTCGTTAAAGAGTTTGCGCACCTCCTCCTCGGTTGTACGGAGGCGCTGCTTGCACATTTCGATAAGTTCCGATGCGCGTTTAACCTCGGCAGTGAGGGTGTCGATATCTATGTTCTCGCCACGCAGTTTGGTCATGATCTTCTCGATTTCGGCCATCGCCTCGGTGTAGGGAATCTCTTTTTTTGCCATATCTTTACTCTATTGTCTTTGTCTTTATTGTGCCATCTGCAACCTCGATTGTGACGATGTCGCCTACTTCAACCTGTGAACGGGAGGTTATTGCCTTGCCGGCTACACGTGCCACAGCGAAACCTAACTTCAATATCTGCTCGGGCGAGCGACTCTCTGCTATTTGGGTAAGGTGGACGAGTCGCTGTGCCTCTTTTTCGAGAGCGAGGCGAGTGTTGTCGCGCAGTTGTACTGCGAGGTTTTCGACCTTTACGCCGAGTGACATCAGCAGTCGCTGTGCCGACATCCGCAACTCGGTAGTGTGCCGTTCGAGTTGCAGTGAGGTGCGGTGTGTCGCGGTGGTGCAGAGGTCGTGCAATTCGATAGCCGCATTGTCGAGTGCCGCTTCGAGGGTCGCCATGCGGTCGTTGAGCCAGACAGCCACCGCCGTCGGGGTTTTGAGCATCGTGTGGGCAACCATGTCCGCAACACTCACATCCTTGTCGTGACCTATGCCCGTGAGTATGGGTAACGGAAATTGTGCGACGTGCGATGCAAGTCGGTAGGCGTTGAAGCAGTTTAGGTCGCTGGTCGAGCCTCCGCCACGAATGATTACCACGGCATCGTACTGTTCCTCTTGTGCAGCAACCGCTTCGAGAGCCGAGATAATGCTCTCCTCGGCACTCTCGCCCTGCATTACCGCTTCGTGTAGCGTCACAACGAAGCAGTAGCCATATTTGAAAAGTTCGTTACGAAAATCCTGCCAGCCGGCAGCCTTGCTACTTGATATGACGGCTATGCGCTGAACAAGCATCGGCATCTCCACCTCTCGGTTCATATCCCAAACGCCATCCTTTTGCAGTTGGGCTATTGCCTCCTGCTTGCGTCGCTCCATATCGCCCAAAGTGTACGAAGGGTCGATGTCTGTAATCTGCAACGACAGACCGTAGAGTTCGTGGTAGTTGAGCGTTACCTTGACCAGAACTTTTATGCCTCGCGCAAGTTGTTGCCCGCTTTCGGCCTCGAATCGACCCACTACCCGAGCGTAGTGAGAACGCCACACGACACCTCTTGCCTGCGCCTTCGGCACCCCGTTTGTTCCCTCATTAGTCCCCTTGTCTATGAGTTCGAGGTAGCAATGTCCCGACGAGTTGACCTTCACATCAGCAACCTCGGCACTCACCCAGATAGGTAGTGCAAATCGGTCAGCGATGACGTCGCGGATGGTGAGTTGCAACTCGGCAAGGGTTATATGTTGCGTGGGTGTCACGTGGCTTGGCTATTGGGGTTGATTGTGCAAAATTTAAGCATTCTTGAGCTTATAAAATGCGAATATACGGCTCTTCGGGAATCTCCTTACCCTCGGGCAGGCGGATATCGAGGACATGTTCGCTCTCGACGGCTTGCCCGTTGCGGCTTGCAGGAGTCCACTTCGGAGATTCGGCAATGGCGGCCAATACCTTGCGGTGCAGACGTTTGTCGGTAGATTCGATAATGTCGCCAATGGTTACCCTGCCATCCGTGCCGACCGTATAGCGCAGGACAACCCTCGCTGCCGGCTCGTGCGGAGCCCACTTTACCTGTGAAGAGATGTGCTTCTCAAACGATTTGCCTCCTTCGAATGATGCCTTGGTGTCGTACTTGAGTGTGATGACTATGACACCATTGCTTGCGCGTGAGCCATATCGGGCAATGCTTTCGTCGTTGATTTCAAGTGGCTCGATGCTCTCGATATCCGACTGCGGAATATGCTTAATGTCGCTCATCTCCCGCCCATTGACGATGTAGAGCGGTGATGAAGTGTGCGCAACCGCCAACAGCGACCCTAAGGTCGCCATTGCTGTTGCCAATATGGTTACTCTTCGCATTGTTGTCGTTCGTTTTCGAGAGAAACGTAGTTAGCCCCTCTCGAATTGTGTCACGATTACAACTCGCTCTCCTTCAGTCGCTCGGCATTCTCGGCAACAATCAGGTGGTCGATGCAGTCCTGAATATCGCCATCCATAAAGGCTGCGAGGTTGTAGATCGTGTAGTTGATGCGGTGGTCGGTGATACGTCCCTGGGGGTAGTTGTAGGTACGAATCTTTGCCGAACGGTCACCGGTCGAGACCATCGTCTTGCGTTTCGTGGCGATCTCATCGAGGTACTTCGAGTACTCGAGGTTGAAGATGCGGGTACGCAACTCCTCGAAGGCCTTGTCGAAATTCTTGAGCTGTGACTTCTGATCCTGGCACTGCACCACGATACCTGTCGGGATGTGCGTAAGACGTATTGCCGAGTAGGTGGTGTTGACCGACTGTCCTCCAGGACCCGATGCGCAGAAGATATCTTTGCGGATGTCGTTCATCGAGATCTCGACATCAAACTCCTCAGCCTCGGGCAGTACCGCCACCGATGCAGCCGAGGTGTGAACGCGACCCTGGGTCTCGGTCTGCGGTACGCGCTGCACGCGGTGAACGCCCGACTCATATTTGAGTGTGCCGTAGACATTCTGACCCGTAACCTTCATTACGACCTCTTTGTAGCCACCTGCCGTACCATCGTTCGATGAGGTGATCTCATAACGCCAGCCTTTCGACTCGATATACTTGGTGTACATGCGCAACAAGTCACCTGCAAAGATTGCCGCCTCATCGCCGCCCGTACCGCCACGAATCTCGACAATGGCATTCTTGGCATCCTGCGGGTCCTTCGGGATAAGCAGAATCTTGATATCCTCCTCCATCTTCTCGATGGCGGGCTCCAGTTCCGCAATCTCCTCGCGAGCCATCTCGCGCATCTCCTCATCCTTGTCGTTTACGATAATATCCTTCGCTTCGGCAAGGTTTGCCAATGCTGTGCGATAGCGTTCCGAGGTCTCGATGATCGGTTCCAGCTCCTTGTACTCCTTGTTGTACTGCACGAAACTTTTCACATCGGCAATAACTTCGGGGTCGGTGAGTTTCTGTCCGAGCTCCTCGTATTTGAGTTTTAGTCCGTCAAGACGTATTAAAATTGAATTGTCTGCCATAAAACTATATTGAATTGATTTGTTCTTGTTCTATTTGAGTGTTGAGAGCCAGTCGAGAAGCAACTGCTTATACTCGTTCTCATACTTGAAATCTCCGCGACCTGCCCAGCCGTGTCCACCCGAAGGGAAGATGTACATCGTAGCCTTCACTCCGTGGTGCTTGAGAGCCTCGTAGTAGCGGATTGAACTGATGGGCGGTACCACCAGATCGTCGTCACTCAACATAAGCAGTGTCGGCGGGGTGGTTGCCGTTACGCGGTTTTCGAGCGAGTAGTACTCGGTCATCTCGGGGGTACGATCCTTGCCAAGCAGGCGGTTGAATGTGCCCATGTGGGTCTGCCATGTTGTGCCTGTGATTACGGGGTAGAAGAGAATCGAGAAGTTTGGTTTCTCTGCATCTGCGGTGAACGTCGATGTGTAGGCCGCCAAATGACCACCTGCCGAGCATCCGGCAATACCCACCTTTGCGGGATCGATATCGAGTTCGGCAGCATGCTCGCGGGCATAGCGCAGAGCCGCCTGTGCATCTTCGAGCGGTACCTCTTTGTGTCCGTAGTTGGGCAGTCGGTATTTGACTGCTATGCAGGTTACACCCTCATCGCGCAGCCACTCGGCAATGGGAAATCCCTCCTGGCCGATGCAAACTCTGCTATAACCTCCACCCGGAAGTATGACGACACATTGGCGTGTATTGTTCTTTTTGGCAGCTTTGTAGATGTAGAGTGCCATTTGTGAGGTGTTGCCGACAAAGTTGTTTTTATCGAGATTTTCATCTTTGCTCTCCTCGTTGGAGTGGGGAGCAGTCGAGTTGTCCCAAATTTTTACAACCTTGTCTGCCTTATTGGGTATATCAACCGTCTTTTGGGCCGATACAGACACTGCTGTAAAGGTTGCCAGAACTAATGTGAATATTACTCTTTTCATAATCAAACGGAGTTAGTGTTACTTGAGTGTCGAGAGCCAGTCAAGCATCAGGTGTTTATACTCTTTTTCATACTTAAATCCAACTTTGCCTGCCCAGCCGTGACCGCCTGAGGGGAAGGTGTACATCGAAGCCTTTACGCCATGATGTTTCAATGCTTTGTAGTAGAGCATCGAATTGGCGGGTGGCACCACACGATCGTCATCACTCAACATCAGCAGAGTCGGTGGGGTTGTTGCGCTCACGCGGTTGTGCAGTGAGTATTGCTCAACTTCGTCGGGTGTGCGGTGCTTGCCAAGCAGATAGTTGTAGCTGCTGATGTGGCCCAACCACGAATCGCCCGTGATGACCGGATAGATCAAAATCGCAAATGCCGGTTTCTCGGCATCGGGGGTAAATGTCGAGGTGTATGCCGCAAGATGGCCACCGGCCGAGCCTCCCAAAATGCCTACCTTCGAGGGGTCGATACCGAGCTCTGCGGCATGTTCGCGAGCATAGCGAAGAGCGGCCTGTGCATCCTCGAGGGGTACCTCCTTATGTCCATAGTTGGGCAGTCGATATTTCAACACTATTGAGGTGATGCCCTCCTCTCTCAACCATTCGGCAATGCGAAATCCCTTGCTCATGACTACGCCACTATATCCGCCACCCGGGAGGATGATGATACACTTGTCACTCTTCTTCGCGGGATTGCCGTTATAGATGTAGAAGAGTGTCTCGGAGGTGTGAAAAGCGTATCCCTTCTCGTTTATGTACTCATCTTTGGTCTCCTCGTTGGAGTGGGGCGCGGTGGCGTTATCCCAATGCTTTACAACCCTATCGGCAGTGTGCTTCAACACGTATGGCTTCTGTGCCGAAATTGCAACCACCGAGAAGAGCGCCAACGCTAAGGTGAATATTGCTCGTTTCATAACTGTAGTTCGGTGTTAAGTTCTATCTCTCCAGGAATGCCAACCAACGCAGCAACAGATTCTGCCACTCCTTCTGGTACTCGAAACTATCGTAGTTGCCGTAGCCGTGACCTCCTGTGGGGAAGATGTGCATCGAGGCCTTCACACCGTGATAACGCAGTGCTGCGTAGTACTCGGCTGCACCCGCAGCAGGCACCGTGCGGTCGTCGTCGCTCAGGATAAGCAGTGTCGGAGGAGTGGTTGCGGTCACACGCTTCTCGAGTGACCACTCATCAGCCTCGCTCTCGGTGTGGGTCTTGCCCAACAGGTTGCGGAACGAACCGATGTGGGTGGTGAATGAGTTTGCGGTGATTACCGGATAGAACAGAATCGAGAAGTCGGGCTTATCTTTATCCGCAGCAATGGTCGATGCCGAGCCTGCAAGGTGACCACCTGCCGAGAAACCCATGATGCCGACCTTCGAAGGGTCGATATTGTACTTCTTGGCCTTCTTACGAACTGTGCGCAGTGCTTCAACTGCATCCTCGAGGGGCACCTCCTTGTGTCCGTTCGGCATACGATACTTCAACACGAAGGCGGCAATGCCATTCTTTGCCAACCATTGAGCCATCAGGTAGCCCTCCTGGTCCATCGAGAGTTTGGCATAGCCTCCACCCGGGCAGATAACCACCGCCTGGCCCGTAGCCTTTGCGGGGTCGGCCTTGTAGACGTAGAGCTCGGTGTCGACAACATTCACAAGACGCATCGGCTTGTCAAAACGCTCCACACCCTCCAATTCGTTGGAGTGGGGCGCTGTCTTGTTATCCCAGATTTTGATTGTTTCATCCTGCTCATAGAGCGGCTTCTCGGCAGGCTGCTGTGCGTAGCCCGCAGTTGCGATAAGTGCCATTGCCAATATTATTAACTTTTTCATATTCAGATAAGTTTGGTTATTCTTGCTCGGTTACTTTACGAGATTGATAATCTTGCCCGGAACGACAATAATCTTCTTCGGGGCAGCCCCCTCAAGCCAACGTTTTGCCTCCTCGGTGTTGACGATGTCGGCCGAGATCTCGGCAACCGTAGCCGTGAGCGGATACTCCTTCTTGAAACGCACCTTGCCGTTGATCGAAACGGGGTATGCAAAGGCACTCTCGACCAGATACTTCTCATTGTGCTCGGGGTAGCGAGCATCGCAGATGGTCGAGGTGTGACCTGCCAGCGACCACAGCTCCTCGGCGATGTGGGGAGCAAAGGGTGATAGTAGGATGGTGAGCGGTTCGAGAATCTCGCGCTTGTGGCACTCTCCGAGTTCATTCAGGCAGATCATGAATGCTGCTACCGAGGTGTTGAACGAGAAGTGCTCGATATCCTCGCGGACTTTCTTGATGGTCTTGTGTAGCGTTTTGAGCTCCTTGTCGGTTGCCTTCTCATCGTTGATGGCCAAGTTGCCCTCGCGATCGAAATACAATCTCCAGAACTTGCGCAGGAACTTATGCACACCGTCAATTCCGTTTGTATCCCACGGTTTCGACTGCTCGAGCGGGCCGAGGAACATCTCGTACATACGCAGTGTGTCGGCTCCGTACTGCTCGACAATGTAGTCGGGGTTCACGACATTAAACATCGACTTCGACATCTTCTCGATAGCCCAGCCGCAGAGATATTTGCCATCTTCGAGAATAAACTCCGCATCGGCAAACTCGGGACGCCATGCACGGAAAGCATCGAGGTCGAGGATGTCGTTCTTGACGATGTTGACATCGACGTGAATCTCCTGGGTCTCGTACTCCTTGCGCAGGCCGAGCGATACGAACTTGTTGGTGCCTACCACGCGGTAAACGAAGTTGGAACGGCCCTGAATCATACCCTGATTTACCAACTTCTTGAAGGGCTCCGACTCGCAAACATAACCCAAGTCGTAGAGGAACATGTTCCAGAAGCGCGAATACATCAAGTGGCCGGTGGCGTGCTCGATACCTCCGATGTAGAGGTCTACATTACGCCAATATGTGTTGGCCTCCTCGCTTACCAATGCCTCGTTGTTGTGGGGGTCCATATAGCGGAGGTAATATGCCGACGAGCCGGCAAAACCGGGCATGGTTGAGGTCTCATACTCCCAGCTCTCGACACGCGCCAACGGAGGCTCGCCCTGCTCGGTAGGACCGAAGTTTTCGACAGCCGGCAATTCGAGTGGCAACTGCTCCTCTGCAAGAGGTTTTGCGATATCTCCCTCATAACGAATCGGGAACGGCTCTCCCCAATAGCGCTGGCGCGAGAAGATGGCATCGCGCAGACGGTAGTTGATGAGTTTCTTGCCCAAGCCGCGCTTCTCGACCTCGTCGAACATTACGTTGATAGCATCCTTCACATCCATGCCATTCAGGAAGTCTGAGTTGATAACCTCACCCTCCTTGGCATCGTACGAAGACTCCTCGAGATTGCCTCCGGCAACTACCGGAACAATATCCAGTCCGAAGTGGCGAGCGAAAGCGTAGTCGCGTGAGTCGTGTGCCGGCACTGCCATAATTGCGCCTGTGCCGTATCCCGCCAAGACATAGTCCGAAACGTAAATCGGAATCTGCTTGCCGTTGAAGGGGTTGATGGCGTACGAGCCCGTAGCTACACCGCTGACACGCTTGGTCTCGGCAATACGCTCACGCTCCGAGCGCTTCTTGGTCTGCTCGATATACTCCTCGACTGCAGCCTTATTCTCGGCGGTCGTAAGTTCGCCGACCCACTCATGCTCGGGTGCGATAACCATAAAGGTAACTCCAAAGATTGTGTCGGGACGAGTGGTGAAGATCTCCAACTTGCGGTCGCTGCCGGCAATATCGAAGAAGACCTGAGCTCCAACCGAACGACCTATCCAGTTGCGCTGAATCTCCTTGAGCGAGTCGCTCCATTCGAGAGCATCCAGGCCGTCGAGCATGCGCTGTGCGTATGCCGTCACGCGCAACAACCACTGCTTCATGCGCTTCTGCACCACGGGATAGCCTCCGCGCACCGACAGTCCGTCCTTAACCTCGTCATTTGCCAACACCGTACCGAGCTTCGGACACCAGTTCACCATCGTGTCGGCACGGAAGGCGATACGGTAGTTCTGCAATACCTGCTCCTTCTCTGCCTCGCTCTTGGCTGCCCACTCGGCCGCTGTGAACGAGAGTTGCTGGCTGCATGCAGCATCCACACCCTCTGTTCCGTTCGCCTCGAATGCGGCTATGAGCTTCTCGATAGGCTCAGCCTTCTGTGTAGTGTTGTTGTAGTAGTGAGCAAACATCTTGAGGAAAGCCCATTGAGTCCACTTGTAGTACTCGGGTTCGCAAGTGCGTACTTCGCGCGACCAATCGTAGCAGAATCCGATTTTATCCATCTGCTCGCGGTAGCGGGCGATATTCTGCTCGGTGGTAACGGCAGGATGCTGACCGGTTTGGATGGCATACTGCTCTGCCGGCAGTCCGAAGGCGTCGTAACCCATCGGGTGCAGCACGTTAAATCCGCATGAACGCTTGTAGCGTGAATAGATGTCCGATGCGATATAACCCAGCGGATGTCCCACGTGAAGACCTGCGCCCGAAGGATAGGGGAACATGTCGAGGACGTAAAATTTGGGTTTGTCGGCATCGACCTTGACCTTGTAGGTCTGCTCATCGCGCCAGCGGCTCTGCCACTTTTGCTCTAACTCTTTGAAATTGTACTCCATGTTTTATTTCGTATTTTGTTTGTTTTCAGTCGTTTGTCTGCTGTTGATGTCGCGTGGGACGCTCGTGTGCGCACTTGCGCGAGCGCACACAACCGACAAAAATACAAATATAATTGATAATTGACAATTGATAACCGACAATTTTTGATTTTCAGGAAAGATTTGTTAAATTTGTTCGAACAATTAAATGCTTGAAAAATGAGAAGACTTTTTTTGACAATTTGCGCCGTAGTGCCGGCTCTTGCAGTTCTTGCCGGCGGACGCATCGAGCAAGGCTCGGTGAAGAGCGAGATCCTCGGAGTTGAGAAGCACTATGCGGTCTATCTGCCCGAAGGGTATGACTCTTCAAAGGAGAACTATCCGGTGCTGTACTTGCTGCACGGAGCAACCGACACCTTTATGGCGTGGCCGGAGAGGGGTGATATGTTGCGAATTACAGACCAGACGCTGGCAGGAGGCGATGTGCGCAAGATGATTGTGGTAATGCCCGATGCAAGCGGAAAGGGCGAACGCAATGCCGGAGCAGATATGGGGTATTTCAATGTCAAAGGTTGGGCTTATGAGGATTTTTTCTTCCAGGAGTTTCTTCCCTATATTGACGGCAAGTATCGCACGATAGCCTCTAAGGAGGGCCGTGCAATATCGGGTCTGTCGATGGGTGGTGGTGGAGCTACGGTGTATGCTCAGCGCCATCCCGAGGTTTTCCAAGCGAGCTATTCGACAAGCGGACTGCTCGATCTCTATGACCAACTCGTCCAAAAACCGCGTCCCTATTACGATATCATTTGGCTTTGGTCGGTTGAGCAGACCTCTCCCGTAGATTTTCTGCGTAGGGCAACACCCGAGCAGATTGCGACTCTGCGCACGGTGCGTTGGATGCTTGATTGCGGTGATGATGACCGTCTGATCAAGACCAATCTCGACTACTTTATCGAGATGAAGCAGGCCGGCATACCCGTCGAACTCCGCATCCGCGACGGTAAGCACAATTGGGTGTTCTGGCGTGAGTCACTACCTCAAATTCTGAAGTTCTCGTTCCCGGCAGAGGTGGAGAAGCAGTAGAAGGTGTAGGGCGAAAAAATAGGGTTGCAGATCGTTGCTGCAACCCTATTTTTTGCTGTTTTAATCGTGTAGTAAAAGTCGAAAAACCGTGGTTGGCACCTCCTCGAAACCGACCTTGCGATATAGTGCGCGAGCGACCTCACGCGAAGGTCGTGAGGTGAGGTTTGCGCTGTCGGCACCCAACTCCTTTGCCATCTCTATCGCACGCTCAACAAGAGCTCGGCCAATGCCCTGACCTCGGTAGTTTGAGTCGGTGATAACATCCTCGATCCAAGCCTTGCAATATGTTGGTATATCGAATAATACAAGCGTTAGTACGCCCACAATATTGCCCTCGTGGTCGATGGCCGCCAGCAGATGTGTCGAGGGTGATGCCACGATGCGTTGCAACCGCTCAGCAGTCGGAATGGGTGCACTCTCAGAGAGTTGCGGAGTGAGCCTTTCGAATGCCTGAAGCAGTGTGGTGTCATAATGTTTGATTTCGGTAATTTTGATATCCATAACTCTTTGTGGTTTCTTGCTTGTCTGGGTCATTATTGCAAAGGTATAAAAAAAAGAGAGATTCCAAAAAGTTTATTGGAATCCCTCTCTATCGTGGCCGATTCGGTTAGAATCCCCACTCCGAGGCGTTGAAGCTCTGCTTTACCTCATCGGGAATGCCCGGGAAGAAGTCAAATTCATTGCCGGTAAGGCGCTCTATCTCGGCTACCGAGCGCATGTGGGCCTTGCTCAATGTGGGCGTTGTCGAGCCGGTCTGCTCATCGGTGTCGGTGTTCGAGAACCAGAATCCCACGGCCTTCAGCTCGCTTGCCGAACACTCCTGTATAGCCTTGCCCGTAGAGCCACTCTTCGTGCGGAGCACAATCTTGTAGAAGTGTGTAGGTACGATGCAGGTCTTGCAGAGGCTCGATAGGCTGAACATGTTGGCATCGGTGGCTGTGGTCTTTTCGTTGGCGAAGTGTGCGCCCGAAACCACGTAGAGCGTGTCGGCACAAATGTAGTTGTCCTGAATCTTGCGCTCTGCAGCACCCCACAGCATCTGGAAGGCGCAATTGCCCGAACGCTGAGCTGCGACATTGCTCGAGTAGAAGGTCTGCACGTTTATCTCGGCAGGGTTGCTTGCATTGCCACAGCCGCGATAACTTGATGCCAGCATGTGGCCTCGGCCCCACTGGTAGTATGTATCGTCGAAGTAGGTGCGCAGCGAGCAGATATTGCCATCTATCGGGTAGATAATTGCCGATTGCTCGTTGGTGAGGTATGGGTCGCATGCCCAGGGGTCGGTTGCGGGACGTGTGTATCCACCCTCCTGATATATCGCGTGGTGCGGATGAGCTATCCACATCGGCGAGTGGCGACGTGTGTCGTAGCAGTAGGAGTAGTTGCGCACTCGTTTGTTGCTCTTGACCGTGTTGCTCCAATGGGTCTTGTAGAGGTACTCCGTCTTGGAGTTTCTCTTTTCGGGCATCTCGGCCCATGCGTAGTTGGCCGAAGAGCCTATCTCGATGGTCTGTCCACCCTTGGATGTGGCAAGGCGCAGGTCGTCTATATTGTAGCCATAGCTTACATTTGCATCGGTAGGCTCAAAGCGGAATCCCAACTTCTCGACATTGCCAACGAGCGAGAAGGAAGCCTCGGCCAATGTCCAGGTGTTGTAGGCGGACGATGCTGTGTACTCCAACCTCTTCCACGATGAGTCATCGCCCTTGATGTAGAGGGCGCACTGCGAAGCCTGGAAGGCGGCACCGAACGAGAAGGTAAAGTCCTTCTCGCCATTCGTAGCGATGTTTAGTACCTCTACAAAGTTGGAAGTGCTGCCCGATGGCTCGTATATGCGGATGTAGCTATTGCCTGAAGCTCCGGTGTACTTGTTTGCGGAGCCGTAGTTGTCGTTGCGTAGTTTGGTGTATGCCGAGTTGTAGGAGACTTCGTTTGCACCCTCGCCTGTGGGGTTTTGCCACGAGGCACTGTTGTTTGCCCAATTGGTGTAGGTGGGGTCGCCATCGAGATTGTCGTAGTAGAGTGTTACCGATGGAACGGGAGTCGGGTCATCACCGTTATCGCCGTTGTCATCTCCGCCACCACCGCTGCCGTCGTCGGGCTTGATGGTAATCTTTCCGATAAGCGCAGGATTGCTCGGTGTGCGTATCACGACCGTCTGCGGAGTGGTACCCGTCATTGCGAGTATGGTGACTGTGGTCTTGCCTTTGGTGCCCATCTTTTCCGAGAGAGATACTTTGTCGGAGATTGCGGTTACAACCCAATCTCCGTCTGTGTCTACTGTGAATGAGTTGTTGCCGTCGGCATGGAATGTAATCTCGGCCGGGGTTACCGTGAGATAGGTGGCAGGGGCCTCGTTGCCATCGTCGATGAGTGAACACGATGCATACGAAAGTGCCAGCAGCACCGTGCAGAGGTGGAAAATACGTTTCATGATAATCTTTTTTGTAATGATTCTGTTTGCTGACACAAATGTATCTCTTTAGCATCAGATGGCGATGTCATCGCGTAAAAACACCAAGTCATCGCGTAAAAAAAGAGTTGTTGCTACCCATGCCGAAATAAGCTATAGACGAAAAATCCCGCCTCTGTTTGGTGGGGCGGGACTGGTTGCTCTACAAATCTTTGAAGAATACCGAATAGCGGAAATAGTGGTCGGAGATGCACTGATATTCGGGTGGAATACCGAACGAGAAGCCGTCAATGTCATTCAAAAAACTATTCAACACCACGGGTGGAATTTGACGATAGATTGCAGCCTCTGCCCAAATAAGGACTTCGGCATTTTTAATTATTCCGGTCGAATTGGTCTGAAACCTTATCCAAATCTGCCCTTTGCCGTCAAATGCTGATTTTAACAGATTGTGATATCCTGCAAAAC
Organism: Alistipes sp.; assembly: GCA_017398695.1. Classification (GTDB taxonomy): domain Bacteria; phylum Bacteroidota; class Bacteroidia; order Bacteroidales; family Rikenellaceae; genus Alistipes. The sequence goes on along the minus strand of JAFQFG010000022.1, from coordinate 1,615 downwards.
ATAATTTTACGGCATTATATATCTCACTTTGCGGTGGTTTGGTGTATTTGGCTCTATCGACAATCCATCGACCATACTCATCGCGTTTCATTGTTGGGTCTGAACAGGATGCTTGTTCACTTTGATTAAACACCGGATATGGCTTGGAATAACTAATGTGTGAACTATATATGCCTGATATATATATTTGCCCGACATTTGTCGTTATCACAGAATCCTTGGCGTATTGATACAACTCTTGGGCGTTGGCACCTCGAGATGCCAATGCTGCAATAGCCGTGAGTATAATAATCAATCGTTTCATACGCTATAAATCCCTAAACAAAATGTAGTAGTGAAAATAGTGATCGGAGATGCACTGATATTCGGGTGGAATGCCGAATTTGCAACTGCTTACACTATTTAGCAAATTGCTTAGTACCTCTGGTGGGATTTGGCAATACACAGACGGCTCTGCCCAAATTTCAATCTCCGCATTTTTGAACACCCCCGTAGATCCTGTGCGAATTGTAATCCAAATCTGCCCTTTGCCGTCAAATGCCGATTTTAGTAGATTATTATATTGCGCAAAACTCAACCTTACTATGTTCTGCATTACCGACTGAGGTGTCTTGTTAAATTTCGTCTTATCCAGAATCCATCGCCCATATTGGTCGCGTTTAATTGTCGGGTCTGAACAAGTCGATGGTTGATATGGCTCATAGGCGGGAATAGCCCTGGAATAACGTATACTTGTGCTGTACTTATTTATGACATATATGCTTCCCGTGTCGGTTTCTATCACAGAATCTTTCGCATACTGATACAACTCTTGTGCGTTGGCACCTCGAGGTGCCAACGCCACAACAGCCGTGAGTATAAGAATCAATCGTTTCATGCGCTACAAATCCTTAAACAAAATGTAGTAGTGAAAATAGTGATCGGAAATTGCACGGTATTCATCGGGGACAACAAATATTAATTCGTTTTCTAATCTTGACAATAGTTCCCCGAGTTTGATAGGTGGTATTTGACAATAGTAAATAGGCTCACTCCAAATAGTAATATCTGCATTCACAAACTCACCCAGAGAATTTACTCGTACCGTAATGTCAATCTTACCTCTCCCCGTGTGGGCCGATTGCAAGGTGGTTTTGTATCCGTGAAAAACTTCTGATACAATTGCTTTAATCGTATCATTTGAGGGTTTTGTAAATGCAGAATAATCTATCTTCCAGAAACCTTCATCATCGCGTTTAAATTGGGGATCGGACGTAGAGGTTGGCATTAACGGGTCGTAGTCAAGGGTGTTTTTGGCATACCACAATGATGTTCCGCCTGGCATCACAATCCGCAAATCACAATATCGGGTGGTTATTACAGAATCTTGCCCATAAAGGTATTGGGCGTTGGCCGTATTCGTCACTAAAAGGATCGCAAGAATAAAGAAAATTTGTTTCATAATTTATAAAATTATATATTTTATGTATCTCATAAAGTCTTCATGGAAAGTTTGGAATTGCCGATAATCAGAATTATCCGGATATGCATCTGGGTCGCTATATGCACTATCATTAATTTGTCTGTAATAATCAACAACTTTGTCATACCAATTATCAAACCTATATGTGCGATT
>JAFQFG010000204.1 GCA_017398695.1 Alistipes sp. | reverse complement strand
TAAACTCGTTGTAGGGCTCGATGTAGACAATCTTACGGGGCTCATCTGTGTAGAATCTCAGATTGAACATATGCCTCAAGGCACTGAGTAGCACACTCTGCCGAGCTTTTATCTGCGCCACATCTGCGAATGTCAACCTCGACCCATAGCCGATGCCCGATGAGAATATCGGTCGAACGGTGGTCCCGGGGAGAATGGTAAACATCGTCCCCGGCTTAGCGCCACCGAAATAGATCGAATCGAAACGCTTTGGAGAGGAGGGAGTCAGCATCACCGCCGGAGTTCGCAACGTAATTTCGGCCTCGATACTCCCCTCGAAATCAACATACCCCTCATACATTGCCCAATCTTCTGCGCAGGCGGCAAACTCCTCGCTCCCGACCGCAGCACGCTGCAGCTCAATCGCATTGGCCGAAACGATGTCGGAGGGACTAATGACGATTACCGTATTTGCAGTGACATCGGCCCAATCCTTCCACTCGCCATTGACTCGATAACGCAATTTATACCGATATTGATCGGAGTAGTCAAAGATCACAATGCGGTAGCTGAAGTTGGCATAGGGTTGTTCGCGACAATCTTTGAAGTAGTTGGTCAATTTGAACGGCAGCACAACGCCATCTTCCAAATAGACATGATCAAAACTCTGCAGATGAGCCCGACTCTCCATCTGATAATTGCAGGCGAACTTCAAATTATACTCAAAGCCAACGTTCGCTGGTGTCAATGGGCGAAACACGGCAAAGCCTTCATCGTCAATCGTAAAGCAATCGTTCTCCGAGAAGAGACCTGTGCTGACCACATTGCCCTCCTCATCAACCACCTCCGATGCCACCGTATCCACGATATTTCCTACCGAGCCGGTGGCCACCGCCTCCGAAGCATAGACTCGTCCCGCATAGTTTGCTCGTGCTGCGCTCTGATTCAGACGACCCGCCTTGAAGTCCATGCGTTTCAACTTGGCCTCCACATCCGTGACCGGATAGGCACCACTCATATAGAGCGAACGCAACTCATCACTCTCCAAGAAACGGCTCTCGACCTTATAGCCCGCATCGCTGAATATGCTCCTCACAATTGCCTCGACCGATAGAAATGGGTGGTAATCTTCGGGCGTCAAAATCTTCTCGGGAATGTAGGTGGTTGTCTGACCATTATGCAAGCTATGCTCCTCGCGCTGTACGGGCAGAAACTTCACGGGCGAATCATTTGTCCAGCTATTATAAATCTCCACCATATTGAGCGAAGTTTCGAAATCTACATTCGTGAGATTAAACATCTTACGCCCAGCCTGTTTTGCCCACTGCGTTGCTCCACCGACAACCTCCACCTTGTAGTTTGTCGTACCATCAGACACCTCCATACCATCAAGATATGCCGTTCCTCTAAAAAGCTCTGTACCATCCACTTCAATGCGAGCCCAATGATAGCTTGAGTTAAATCGCTCTCCGCTGTCGGGATAGGCCTCAAAACCCATAACTGCATCGTTGTGAGGCGTTGAAGGGATCCTCACCATAATATGCACGCCCTCTCGACTGCTCTCGACGTCCGACAAATTTGCCGAATTGTAGGATATCACCACATCGGTCGAGACTTCGCTGTCGCATTGGATGTCATCAATAAAAAACCGCATCATACGATCACCTCCTCTCGGCAACATGGGCGAATCTCCACCATAATCGAGTTCAGCTCACCGCCATATCGAACCACATTCTCGGTCGACAAGACGTCGACCTTCACACTGTCGGCTCCACGATCCAAAAATACGTATCTCGATTCGAGTATCGCATCCAAATCCTCCATCATGGATGCAGCCTCATAATCCGACACAAGCTCCAGGATCGACTCACCCTTGCAGGCTGTAACTATGATACCCTGCTCCGACTCGATTCTCCGCTTCTCGACTTGACGTCGTCGGGCACGACACATCGGAAAGGTGTAGAGTTGCACCATGCCATCCGCATCGAGCCACATCAGGCGTTTTGACGCATCAGATTTAGGTCTAATCCTGTAGTTCAGATAGTTGAACTCTCCTTCGATATCCAACTCAACAATCATCGAGTCGACCCTCTCGTCCAGCTCTTCGGGCATAATCTTCAGCAGTTGCAAACCGGGCTTAGGCTCGATAGGGATACTAAGGCTGTCGAACACCTCTTCGCCTCTGTGTAGTTCGCAATAGAGAGTACCTCCATTACTGGGTGCATATATCACCACATAATCGCTCTCGGCTCGCGACAGTGTCTGATTTTTGGAACTTTTTGTAAAGAGAGCTCCCATCTGGTACGTTACAGGATATTGCGAGAAGTATCGCTCGGCAGAACGCTCGTTGTCGATCTCCACAACAATCGCAACATAGAGTCCGTCCGCATCGGCCAACGAGATACCACCTACGATAGGATTGAGTGCAAAGTAGTTTTTCAGATATGGAGCTACGTCAATCTCGGCACTCTGCACATTGTAAAAGCGTCGGATTCCGAGTGTCCGATCATGAATAACATCCACTATCTTCACGTCCACCATTTCACGGAGCTCGTCGCATTCAAATTGATAAAGCAACGGCTTGTTCACCGAGTCATAATTATCGGGAATAGATGTAAAAATCATTGCAAGAAATTATTTAATACACTGTTGTTAAACGACTTAAATCTATGCCGACCGATAGTTCCAACCCATTTTCGGGTCTGCATAAATTTATTAACCATCAGAAAAATGTGACCACATTGGTCTGTGCCGTCTGCGAAATCTCTCCATGAGTCGTAAAGGCGAACTCGCGCGGAGTCAGCGACAGCTCCTCCACCGCTATCACACGCTCACTCTCCGAGAGTTGGACAAAGATATCCAACAGGTCAGACTCCATCTTCTCTTGGATTTCACTTCGCTCACGAGCGGATAACTTTGCCGCAAGGCTTAAGATGTGAAGTGTGACTTTGTAGGATATCCGTCCCTGCTCTCTGCCATCAATGCGGGCAACAGTCAAAGGTTCAAGTACCACCACCGGAAAGTTCGACACCTCCGTCATGCGATGCGCAGGCATCAGTTCGAATGAGTATCCGTGTGATTGGGACAGATCTCGCAGCGCACATTCGAGTTGTGCGCGATTCATTGTTGAAAAATGTGTTTATTGGTTGTTAAAAGATGTCGATAACGCCACATCGACAAGCAACATCAATTGATTTTAAGAAATTTCGGCTTGTTCACAACTTTATAAACAATTCGTACGCCATTGTTCATAACAGTCGTATTCGAGACGTTTGACGGTGCAAATATATAACAGCGAATACCCCCTTGTCAAGAGGTTTAACCATTTTTTTTATACTTTTTCCCAAAAACGCTATAATAAAATTCACTTTATCTGTATCATTTTCAAGAAAAATAGCTATTTTTGCGAGGATAAACAAAATTTGCAAATTCTATGGACGATGGCAGTTGTACCCAAAATAGTTGCAGTGTCGTATCTCAATACGATACCATTCGTCTATGGTATCGAGCACGAAGGTAGCCTCCGTGCCGACCTTACGTTGGCCCCACCAGCCGAGTGCGCAAGACTCTACATGGAGGGTCAGGCCGACATCGCCCTACTTCCGGCAGCCGTTGTTCCCCAACTCAAATCCACCGAAATCATCACCGATTACTGCATCGGAGCCGTGCACTCTGTCCGCACGGTAGAGTTGATGAGCAATAGCGAGTTGAAGGATATCCGCCGCATATTCCTTGATGCACATTCGCGCACATCTATTCAATTGGTTGGCTATCTGGCAAAGAGGGTCTGGAAGATCGATCCCGAGTGGATTGCATTAGACTCCTACCACCACCTCGCAGAGTCGGCATCCGAGGGCGATGCATTTTTGCTTATCGGTGACAAGGTGTTCGACCATGAGGGCGAGTTCCGTTACACCTACGATCTGGCTGAAGCATGGCAAAAGGCCACAGGTCTGCCCTTCTGCTTTGCAGTCTGGGTGGCTCGCAAAGGGACATCCTACTCGGTCATCGACTCACTGCAGCATGCGCTGACCTTCGGCATCGAGCACATCTACGAAGCCATCATCGAATATGGCTACGGAGATAAGGATTACGCATACGAATATCTCACACAAAATATAGACTTTCTGTTCGACGAGCAGAAACATAAAGCCCTGCAAAAGTTCTGGAACTCGGGCATCAAGGTCGAGCCCAGAGCGAACCCGGGTTGAAGAGCACCTCTGTAATGCGGAGAGAGCCGAACTGCGCTCCAATTACCTCAAAGGCCCGGGGAGAGCATGACACCCCAAGCCTCAAGCAGCCGCAAGGTAAGCGGCAATCAGCCTAAAACAATAAATTTCAAACAGAGGTGTGCAAATATGATTACAATTTACCTAAAACAGTACAACAAGATTATCCGCAATGCCGACATCGAGCTCTTCGAGGAGTTGGGTTACGATGACATTTTGTGGATTGACATGATAACCCCCTCCATCAAGGAGCAGAAAGCGGTAGAGAACTTTATGGAGATCAGCCTCCAGACCAAGCAACAGGTCGAGGAGATTGAGTCGACATCTAAATATTCGGAGAGTGAGAATGCAATCATCTCCAACTCAAACTTCTTCATTCCGACAGGCGACTCGTTCGTTGTCGAGCCGGTATCGTTCATCATCTCCAACGAGGGTGTGCTGGTCTCGGTGCGCAACGCCGAATTCCGCACCTTCCGCGAAGCGGAGAAGCGCCTGCAGATGAACTATCGCAGCTACTCGACCGGCTACCACATCTTCATTTCGCTGCTCGAGGTGCGCATCGACTTCGATGCCGACCTTGTCGAGATGATTACCAAGCAGGTTGCCACACTAAGCAAGACGCTCCACAGCGAGGAGACCATTGACAAGGAGGTTCTGCTTCACATCAGTGCCTTACAGGAGAGCACTATGTTGCTGCGTGAGAACATTTTCGACCGCCAGCGCGTACTCTCGGGCATTCTGCGCAGTGAGCGCTTCCCGAACGATATCTATCCCCGTCTGCAGTTGATGATCAAGGACGTCAACTCACTCATCAACCATGCCGACTTCAGTTTCCAGCGTTTGGACTATATTCAGGATACGGCACTCGGTCTTATCAACATCGAGCAGAACGAGATTGTAAAGATATTCTCGGTGGCAGCCGTAATCTTCCTTCCGGCTACGCTCATCGCGAGTATGTACGGCATGAACTTCAAGGTTATGCCGGAGTTGGATTGGGCTGTAACGCTCTCCAATGGTTGGACCATACCGCTCGGCTACCTCTTTGCCATATTGCTGATGATTCTCTGTTCGGGACTCACTATGTGGTATTTCCGCTACAAGAAATGGTTATAAAACAACACTATACAATCAATAAGCAATGATAAAGAGATTATTCATACTACTTGTTCTGATTGCCGTTTCGGCATCTACTGCATCGGCCCAGACCTCTCGTGAGGAGATTATGTCCGACATAAATCGCTCCGGAGGAGTCTATTATGGCTACACAGCCCCCACCGCAAAGTACACTCCGGCACCCAAGGGCTACGAGCCATTCTACATATCGCATTACGGCCGTCACGGATCGCGCTACATTGTCAAAGATGTCCAGTACGATTACACTGTTGAAGTCCTCAACAAGGCGCATGCCGATGGTAAGCTCACTCCGTTAGGAGAGGATGTTCGCAACCGAGTTCTGAAAGTATACGCTGTAGCTCAACGTCGTGGTGGTGAGTTGACACAGAAGGGTGCGCGTCAGCATGAGGAGATTGCAACCCGCATGGTGCAAAACTTCCCTGAGCTCTTCAAGCAAAAGGATTTGAAAGTAGAGGTTCTCTCGTCGGTATTTCCGCGTTGTCTGATGAGTATGGCTGCATTTTGCGATGCGCTCAAGAGTCAAAATCCGACACTGAAGATTACGCGCGATGCCTCGAATGCCAAGATGGAGCAGATTCACAATCTCAAGCCCGAATGGAATCCCACACTCCCCGACGAGGTTTTGTCGCTACTCTTGGACGACAAGGCCATTTGGCGCCGGCAGCTTCTCAAGTACGAGAAGGAGCATATCGACTACTCGCGACTGCTAAACAACATCTTCAGCGACAAGGAGTACATCCGCACCCAGGTAGACAATCGTAAGTTCTGGAAATACCTGGCGGAGCTGACCCGCAATATTCAATGCCTTGATATTGAGGATGTCTGCCTCTACAACATCTTCACTCCGGAGGAGTTGTACGAATGTTGGCGTGCCGATAACTTTGCCCACTATGCAAAGTTTGCACGCTACATCTACTATCCGATGATGAGCACCGTAACAGGCAAGATGCTCACAGCCATCATCGCGCAGATCGACAAAGACCTTGCTGCCGGCACTCCTAGTGTATCGTTGCGATTTGGCCACGACACCTGCATCTTCTCCATCTCGCCGATGATGGGTCTGCCAGGTTGTTGCATCGCTTCAACAGACTACGACACCATCAACGAGGAGTGGCGCGACTACCGCATTACTCCGATGGCCGCTAATCTGCAGATGATTTTCTACCGCAAGAGAGGCAGCGACGATGTTTTGGTTCGCGTGATGCACAACGAGCAGGAGGTGTGCTTCGACATCGAGAGCAAGAGTGCCCCTTACTACAAGTGGGAGGAACTTAGGCAGTATTGGACCGATAACATCAAGAACGCCAGCCAATTAGAGAAATAAAAAAGGCATCCCACATCAGTTGCCATATAACCGATGAGTATGTTAAGTATTGCAGAAAGACACAAATATATCCTCGACAGTCTCGAGAAGTATGGCTTTATCCGCATCACGGATATTGCCGAGGAGTTGAAGGTAACCAAAGTCACCATCCGCAAAGATGTAAAGATTCTTGAGAGCCGAGGACTACTCTATAAAGTTCATGGAAGCGCACGTCCGGTCAATCCCCATGTTGCCGACCGCGACCTCTCGACCAAGAGCAACCTCAACCGTGAAGCTAAGAGCCTCATCGCCAAATGTGCAGCCGAGCTTATCGAGGACAACGATTCGATAATGATTTCGGCAGGCTCGACCACATACGCATTGGCTGAGGTCATCTGCAATACAATGCCTCAACGCCCACTCAATGTGGTCACTCCGTTTTTGAAACTCTCGGTACTGATGAACGACATGGACAATGTTCGTGTCGAGCAGCTGGGAGGTAAGGTACATCGCAAATCGTGCTCAACCATGGGTGAGAGTGCCGAGCGAGCCTTGACCGATATGGTCTGCTCCAAATTCTTCCTCGGAGTGGATGGCATCGATCCCGACTACGGCATCACCACATCGACCATCGAGGAGGCACTGCTTTCGCGCCGAATGATGGATGCTGCATCTCGCACGGTGGTTTTAGCCGACTCTTCGAAATTTGGTCAACACGGCTTTGGCCGCATCAACTCTCTTGAGGATGTAGATGTAATTATCACCGACAGCGGCATCGCTCCGCAGATGCGCAAACTCATCGAGAAAGCCGGTGTGCAACTCATCATTGCCGAGTAGCCATCAGCGCTCTACTCAAGCAAAATCAGGGCTCTGCGGGGAACTAAGACTTTATATTATCTCTGCAACAGTCGCACCGACAAATGCGACAAGGTCTGCAGGGGCGATTTTGATTTGCAAACCACGCACACCTGCACTGATGTAGATGTGTGGGTGGTCGGTGGCTGTTGCGTGAATGAATGTTGGGAATGGCTTTTTCATCCCTATCGGTGAACACCCACCACGAATATAGCCCGTTGTCGGCAACAACTCCTTCATCGGTATCAGGTCACACTTCTTATTGCCCGACACACGTGCTGCGGCCTTCAGATCGACCTCTTTGTCACCCGGAATCACACACACAAAATGGCCCGTACGGTCACCACGCAAGATAAGCGTCTTAAATACCGTAGCGATATCCTCGCCCAACTCCTCGGCGACGTGCGTGGCAGCAAGATTATCTTCATCCACCGTGTAGGGGATAAGAGCATACTCAATCTTCGCACGGTCAAGCAGACGTGCCGCATTGGTCTTTTCGATTTTTGGATTTTTAGCCATTTTATTACAACAAAAAAAATTGACAATTGATACTTGATAATCAAGATGGTTTGTTCATTGCTTCAATAATACAAACTCTTATCTATCAAAGCAATGCAAACACCCAAATTGTCAATTATCAATTGTCAATTATCAATTAAATGTACCTTATACTACACCATGCGCCAGCATCGCATTGGCAACCTTCATAAATCCGCCAATGTTAGCACCCTTTACATAGTTGACGTAGCCGTCCTCCTCGGTGCCGTACTTCACGCACATCTCGTGGATATTCTTCATGATCGAGTGCAACTTCTCGTCAACCTCCTCACGCGACCACTTCAGACGCATCGAGTTCTGGGTCATCTCCAAACCCGACGTTGCAACACCACCGGCATTAGATGCCTTACCCGGTGAGTAGAGCAACTTATTGCGCTGGAAGATGGCAATAGCCTCGGGTGTCGAGGGCATATTGGCTCCCTCGGCAACGCAGATACATCCATTATCCACCAAAGCCTGCGCCTGCTCGCCATTGAGTTCATTCTGCGTAGCGCACGGCATCGCGATATCGCACTTAACACTCCACGGACGCTCGCCGGCAAAGTATTGAGCCGAAGGATAGCGCTCTGCATACTCCTTGATGCGACCGCGATATACATTCTTGAGAGTCATCACATAATCGAGTTTCTCGGGAGAGATTCCTTCAGGATCGTAGATGTAGCCCGACGAATCGGAGAGCGTCAAAACCTTTGCTCCAAGCTCGGTTGCCTTCTTGGCAGCAAATTGTGCCACATTACCCGAGCCGGATATGCAGACAGTTTTGCCCTCGAAACTCTCACCTCGTGTTGCGAGCATCTCCTGTGCGAAATAGCAGGTACCATAACCCGTAGCCTCAGGGCGCAGCGGGCTACCACCCCAGTCGAGGCCCTTACCGGTAAACGTACCGGTGAACTCATCGCGCAGACGCTTGAACTGGCCAAACATAAAACCAATCTCACGGCCACCCACACCGATATCACCTGCCGGCACATCCGTATCGGCACCGATATGGCGAGAAAGCTCCGTAACGAATGATTGGCAGAAGCGCATAACCTCATTGTCGGACTTACCCTTCGGATTGAAGTCTGAGCCGCCCTTGCCGCCACCCATAGGCAGTGTTGTAAGGCTGTTCTTGAAGGTCTGCTCAAAAGCAAGGAACTTCAGGATACTCAAATTAACCGAGGGGTGGAAACGGATACCACCTTTATATGGCCCGATTGCGCTATTCATCTGCACACGATAGCCACGGTTGATCTCTACTTCACCCTTATCGTTCACCCAAGGTACGCGGAATATAATCACTCGCTCTGGCTCGGCAATGCGCTCGAGGATCTTCATCTTGCGCAGCACAGGGTCTGCAACGATATGAGGAGCCAACGACTCGGCCACCTCACGCACGGCCTGATGAAACTCGGGCTCGTTGGGATTCTTTGCAATGAGTCCTGCCATGAACTCATCGACATACTGTTTTGCCAATTTCTCCATAATAGACGGATATTAATTGTTACTAACCATCCGCAAAATTATCTTTTTAGCGACAAAATTGCAAATGGTTATTAAAGATTTTTATTATCCGTTTATCAACAATCAAACGTCGCGCCAAGCGCTCCGAACATCGAAAAACAACAACTCCCCAAGCGTAACACGACATACCTTTGGGGAGCGAAGATAAAGCAATAGTTTTGATCCTATATAAACAGTACCTGCACCACAACATAGACCGGTAGAAGCACTATCAACGAGAATTTGAATATATATCCAAAGAAGCTCGGCATAGCTATTCCATTCTCCTCGGCTATAGACTTAATCATAAAGTTGGGACCATTGCCGATGTAGGTCATCGAGCCAAAGAATACGGCTCCGAGCGATATCGACTTCATCAATATCTCGGGTATACCAGCCACCGTAACAACACCATCAACCACAGGCAGTCCGGTAGCAATAGTATAGAATGCCACAGCCGTAGGCGCATTGTCAAGAAATGACGAGAGCAGACCGGTACTGTAGTAGAATTGCCAGGGCTCATCCAAGCCGAGCGAG
>JAFQFG010000203.1 GCA_017398695.1 Alistipes sp. | reverse complement strand
GCAACTACGCGGATTGATCATCCGTTCGGGGTGCAAATATCGTAAAAAATTTCGGATTAAATCAAAAAATAAGTGAGTAAATTGTGGAAAAGCGTGATTTTTTGATACTTTTTGGCTATATTCGCCTTGGAAAAATATGTTTACTGTTTTTAGACAATAGAGATAGACCTAAACCCGACTTGAACCATGATTACATTTATCATCTGTCTGGCAGCTCTGGTTATCGCCTACTTCACTTATGGCCGATTCTTAGGGCGTGTGTGTGACCTCAACGAGTCCAATCCGGTACCATCCAAAACCCTCTATGACGGAGTGGACTACATTCCCCTGCCACGTTGGAAGATTTTTCTTATCCAGCTGCTCAATATCGCTGGTCTGGGCCCCATTTTCGGAGCGGTGCTGGGTGCCGCATACGGACCCGTAGCCTTCCTATGGATCACCCTCGGAGGCATATTTGTCGGAGCCATGCACGACATGATCTCGGGTGTAATGTCACTCCGGCACGATGGCATGAGCCTTCCGGAGATTATTGGCGAATACCTTGGCAATCGCACCAAGCAGTTTATGGGTATATTCTCGGTACTACTGATGATTTTGGTCGGTGCCGTGTTCCTCTCCCAGCCGGCAAACCTCATCGACTATCGTCTGGATATCCCCTCGCTCGAGGGCATTGCATTCGGCTCATACTCATGGCTACTCCTCATTATCCTCGCGGTGATACTTCTGTATTATATCCTCGCAACGCTATTGCCGGTGGATAAGATTATCGGCAAGTTCTACCCCATTTTCGGATTTGCACTGCTCGTCATGGCACTCGGCATACTCTTCGTGTTGCTATTCCAGAGCGACAAGTATCAGATTCCGGAGCTCACATCATTCACAAACATGATTGCCAACGCCGAGAAGTTCCCCATCGTGCCGATGCTCTTCACGACCATCGCTTGTGGAGCCATATCGGGTTTCCATGCCACCCAGTCGCCACTGATGGCTCGATGCATCACCAACGAGAAGCAGAGTCGCTCGATATTCTACGGAGCGATGATTGCCGAGAGCATCATAGCACTCATCTGGGCAGCCATAGCCATGGCATTCTGGGGTGGTGTTGATGGTCTGAACGAGGCAATTGCCGCCAACAAGGGGAACGCTGCCGTACTTATCGACCTGATTGCCACCGAGACCCTCGGTCCGGTAATCGCTACTTTTGTCATCCTGGGAGCTATAGCTTGCGCCATAACCTCGGGTGATACGGCCTTCCGCTCGGCACGTCTTATTGTGGCCGACTTCCTGCACATTGAGCAGAAGAGCCTGCGCAAGCGCATATACATCTGCATACCGCTATTCGCCATTGGCCTGTTCATCATCTTTGCACTGCCATTCCAGGCCATCTGGAGCTACTTTGCATGGTGTAACCAAACTTTGGCCGCAGTGACTTTGTGGGCAATCGTAGCCTACCTCGCCAAGAATCGCAAGCCGATGATTATCGGTCTGCTGCCGGCGGTATTTATGACATATGTATGTTCGAGCTATATGTTCATATCGCCACTGATGTTCGGACTTGAAAACCGAGCATTGGCATACGCTTTGGGTGGTGTAGTCACGATCGTAATCATCATAGCGGCAGCACTCCGCATTCGCAAAACTTATGGAACAAAGAGATAAATTTTCACTCAAGCCAACTCCCAACCAGACATTCGAGATTATTGGCCACGGCGAGTATGACTTCGGCACCATACTGCACCACTCATACGGACTGCAGGAGCAGGAGCACAACATTGAAGCGGCCTGCAACGAGCGTTTTCACGCCTTCCAACGCATTGTCGAGATGATTCCCGAGGATGAGGAGATTATCCTCGAATGGGAGCATACCAACACACGCGCAGCCCTCGAACTGATCTACGCATCGGCTGTGGATCACTTTCTCATCAACGACTTCGAGATGGCTGCCGGCATGTTCGAGATGTTGCTCGACCTCGATCCCGAGGACCATACAGGCTGTATCACGACCCTCGCCTTCTGCTATGTGGCGATGGAGGAGTACGAACTCTTCGACGAGATTTCGAACGACATATCGGACAAACTGCCCGAAAAGCATCTGCTAATGATATGGGCAGAGTATCGTCGCACGGGCGAGATTCCCGATGGCGAGGTGCGGGTGTTGAGTTTCAAGCACCGACTATTCTTTGAGGAGTTCCGCGCAGTGGAGCATCCCATCGACGAGGAGTATCTCCACGGCTTGGAGGCCGAGCCTCCTACACGTCAAGCGCAAGCTCGTCAGTTGTGGCTCCAGACCGAAAACCTATGGGCTCTCCACACCGACTTCATCGAGGCTCTGCGCGAAAAGTAGACCAACTCCGACATCATTCAAACAAAGAGGATGCCCACAAATTAGTTGGGCATCCTCATTTTGTAGGGATCTCTATCAAATCGAAGATTATCGTACTTTAAAGTCGGGATCGGCCTTCTCGGGAATAGGCATCGAGCTGTAGTAGCCGGCCTCGAACTTCTCGCGAACAGCCTTGAAGGCGTTGATTGTGTACTCAACATCCTCCATGGTGTGAGCCGCTGTAGGAATGATACGCAAAATAATCTCGCCCTTCGGAATCACGGGATAGATCACAATCGAGCAGAACACACCGTAGTTCTCACGAAGGTCAACAATGAGGTTGGTGCCCTCCTCGTTACCACCCTTCATATAGACAGGCGTAACGGGCGACTGTGTAACACCGATATCAAATCCGTTCTCGGTAAAGCCCTTCTGCAGTGCGCGGGTAATCTCCCACAACTTCTCCTGATACTCGGGGTGGTTGCGGATAAGCTCCAGACGCTTGAGCGCACCGATAACCATCGGCATAGGCAGCGACTTAGCATAGAGCTGCGAGCGCATATTATAACGGAAGAGGTTGATAAGCCAACGAGGACCGCTGACAAATGCACCGATGCCGGCCATCGACTTTGCAAAGGTATTGAACAACACATCCACATCATCAATAACACCAAAGTGAGCTGCCGTACCACGACCACCGGGGCCCATGGTTCCAAAACCGTGAGCATCATCCACGAGCAAACGGAACGAGAACTCCTTCTTCAGGCGCGAGATGACATCGAGGAAACCGAGGTCACCCTTCATACCGAAGACACCCTCGGTAATCACCAGCACACCACCATTCTGCTCATTGGCAAGGTCGGTTGCATGCTGCAACTGCAGGCGCAACGACTCCTCATTATTGTGGCCGTATACAAAACGCTTACCCTTGTGCATGCGCAGACCATCGATAATGCAGGCATGAGCCTCGGCATCGTAAACCACAACATCACGCGGGGTGAGCAGGCAGTCGATAATCGAGATCATACCCTGATAGCCAAAGTTCAAAAGGAAAGCATCCTCCTTGCCTACAAACTCGGCAAGCTCACGCTCAAGCTGCTCATGGTATTTGGTCTGACCACTCATCATACGGGCACCCATCGGAGCTGCCATTCCAAACTCCTCTGCTCCCTTAGCATCAGCCTCACGCACCTCGGGATGGTTTGCCAGACCGAGATAGTTATTAAGGCTCCAGTTGAGCATCATCTTGCCACGGAACTTCATGTGAGGGCCAATCTCACCCTCCAGCTTGGGGAATGCAAAGTAACCGTGTACGTTCTTCATGTACTGACCAATAGGTCCGCCGGCATTTCGCTCCAGACGATCAAAAATATCTACCATAATTTTTGTTATTTTAGTTGAATTGTAGTTATAATTCTGCTTTTTCTGCTTGTTTGATAGTTCAAAGTTATAAAATAATTGCCAAATCGGAAGTGTAATTTTTATAAATCTAAGCCACCGAGCAGGCTACACCAAGCTGTTCTACCTGTGCTGCAATATGTTGCAGTTCCTCACGCGACACCTTCTCGAGACTCTTGCACGGAGTGTCGCGATCGAGCGAATAGACCATCACCTTCTGTGGCTTCAACTCCGCAACAATCCGCAACCAGGCCTCCACCTCACGCTCGGTCGTGTTGTCAACCTGCACTCCGTTGCACTCTCCGCGCAGGAACATCGTCTGCATGATAAAGTTGCCCTCGAAGAGTCGCAGATTTTCCACAACAGCCGCTACGCTGTACGCACCACAAGGGTTATTCACAAGACGCACCGTATCGTCAAAAGCGGAGTCGAGCTTGAGGATGTTGTTATCCACGCGGGCAAGTGCGCGACGAACGCTCTCCCTGCCAATCATCGTGGCATTGCTCAGCACCGATACCTTTGCCGAGGGACAGAGCCTGTCACGCAAGGCGATGGTGTCACCGATTATCGCCTCGAAGTCGGGATGCATCGTGGGCTCTCCATTGCCGGCAAATGTAATCACATCGGGAGGTGTTCCATCGGCAACCATTCGCCCCAGCACCTCCTCCAATCGAGTGCGCACCTCCTCGCGCGAGTTAAATCGCCGCGAGTGGGCATTATCGGCATTCCAGCCACATTCACAGTAGATGCAATCAAAGTTACAGAGCTTGGAGTGCGTAGGCAACAGATTGACACCCAACGACAAGCCCAGACGACGCGAATGGACCGGACCAAAGATTACACTTTCATACAATGCTGTCATAATGCGACAAAGATACGTTTTATTTCGGGTATTTATACCCGTTTATATACCTATTTTTTATTACAGCGCGAGAAAAAATCTGAATTATCTATTTTGGCGCAACAAAAAACATAAATGTAGGATTAAAGAAAATTTTATTATCTTTGTGTTGGTTATATTTGCATAAAGCACACAAACAATATACAAAATTTCTATTAGCACTGATAAAATTATTCTCATAATATTCTTGATGATTTGACAATTCTATAGGATTCTCATTTATATTTTTTGACTATGAAAACAAAATTATCTTTTTACACAATTAGACGAAAATGGCAAACCTATAAATGAATAACTATATGAAAGCAATAATCAAAACTTGGATATTCTCCGTAATGATGTTATTTGTTGCTTTAACAGCACAGGCAGAAGGAGAAAATAACGTAGGTAGCATAGCAATTAACGGTTTAGAGGTGGGTGGTAAATACACCCGTGAGCAAATTTTTGCAGCGCTTGGCGGGCAACCAGATCAAATAGTACAAGGCATAGAATACCCGACATTTTTTGAGTATCGATACGGGAATGATCGATTTTATCAAATGGATGACGAATTCTATGGCGGCGATTTTTCAACCTCTCAGTTTACGGTATCCGAAGGAATCAAGATTGGCGACAATGTTGAAGATGTAAACAAACTAAACGGAGCATGCTACTCGGGAGATTTTGACGAATCGAGATATGCCGGCGTTGTGAAGTGGAGACCAAGCAAAGATCCCAAATGGGAGTGGCTGATAGTCGAATTCTACTACGATGCACAAGGCAATATCACAAGAATAAATATCGGGGTGTTCTTTATCTAAAACATCAAACCTAAAAAAAGAAACCGTCTAACAAGGTGATTTTGGCGTTAAACTTGGCTTTGAATTCCTCATTTACGCCGAATAAACTCCGGATTCAAAGCCTGCGTTTGCCTAAAAATCCCTCTTGTTATACAACTTCAGACAAAGAGAGGGTGTCCACGAAACTTGTTGGACACCCCCTTTTTTGTGGGGGGGGGTAAAGAGAAGAGTGCGGCATTGTGTTATATTTTTCACTCTTTGTTGCCTAATGTTATTCAGTAAGCGAAAGCGGATGTCTGCCACTCAATGCCATAAAACGCAGTTCTATGATTTCGATAAAAATTATCACTTCCCCATTTTTGTGGAATCGTAAACTGTTTGCTTGATAAAAAAGCCGAGAGAGAATATGGCTCAAAATAGGCTGTGTGGGCGATTGCCAAAAATTGTAAATAACTTGTGAATAAAATCCCCCTATTTGGCAAAAATCGACCGAAATAAAGCACCATCTTTGTAATGTCGAAGAGCGCGCCAATAATGATTGCCGCAACTTGACAAGCAAACCTTTTTACTATAGATTTATACCGCCGCAGCCACTGTTGCGACGGCTTATTATCCCCCGTAGCGAAGAGGTAGAGTCAGGAAATAGAAGAACAAAAACAATATAAAACACTGATAATTATGACAAAGACTAACTCCGAGACTCCGAAAGCCGTTGCCTACGCTGATGCCGTGGCGGCAACGAAAGAGTACTTTGGTGGCGATGAGCTTGCAGCGACCGTGTGGGTCAGCAAGTACGCTTTGAAAGACTCATTCGGAAACATCTACGAGCTCTCTCCCGTCCAGATGCACGAACGTCTGGCCGCGGAGCTCGAACGCATCGAGAACAAGTACAAAAACCCGCTCGACCGCAAAGAGATTTTCAACCTGCTCGACCACTTCCGCTATATCATTCCGCAGGGTGGCCCGATGACCGGTATCGGTAACAATTTCCAGGTGGCATCGCTCTCGAACTGCTTTGTTATCGGTCACAAGAATCCGGCAGACTCCTACGGTGGCATCTTCCGTATCGACGAGGAGCAGGTGCAGCTCATGAAGCGTCGCGGTGGCGTTGGTCACGACCTCTCGCACATCCGTCCTTCGGGCAGTCCGGTTTTGAACTCGGCTCTCACCTCGACAGGTATCGTTCCCTTCATGGAGCGCTACTCGAACTCTACTCGCGAGGTTGCTCAGGATGGACGTCGCGGAGCGCTCATGATTTCGCTCTCGATCAAGCACCCCGATGCAGAGAAGTTTATCGATGCCAAGGTCGACACAGGCAAGGTTACCGGAGCAAATGTATCGATTAAGATTGATGACGACTTTATGCGTGCAGCCATTGCAGGCGAAACATATCACCAACAATTCCCCATCAAGAGCGATAGTCCGACCTACGAGCAGGATATCGACGCCAAGAAGTTGTGGGATAAGATTATCCACAATGCATGGAAGTCGGCAGAGCCCGGAGTCCTCTTCTGGGATACCATCATCCGCGAGAGTGTGCCCGACTGCTATGCCGACAAGGGCTTTACAACCGTATCGACCAACCCTTGCGGTGAGATTCCGTTGTGTCCTTACGACTCATGCCGTCTGCTGGCTATCAACCTCTTCGGATATGTCGAGAAGCCCTTTACAAAGGAGGCTTCGTTCAACTTCGACAAGTTCAAGGATCATGTCCACAAGGCAATGCACCTGATGGATGACATCATTGACCTCGAGTTGGAGAAGGTAGAACTCATCATCAACAAGATTGAAAGCGATCCCGAGGACGAGGAGATTCGTCGCGTGGAGTGTGACCTTTGGAAGAAGATTCGCGAGATGGCTCTCAAGGGTCGTCGTACGGGTCTCGGTATCACTGCCGAGGGCGATATGTTGGCAGCACTCGGTCTGCGCTACGGCTCGGAGGAGGCTATCGACTTCACCGTTCAGGTACACAAGACGCTGGCCGTCGAGGCTTATCGCGCTTCGGTCGATATGGCAGAGGAGCGTGGCGCATTCGAGGTTTACGAGACTGCACGTGAGGTTGGCAACCCGATGATTGAGCGTATCAAGGAGGCTGATCCCGCACTCTACGAGAAGATGGTAAAGGTTGGTCGTCGCAACATAGCGATGTTGACCATTGCCCCCACAGGCACTACATCACTCATGTCGCAGACAACATCAGGCATCGAGCCGGTGTTCCGCCCCGTGTACAAGCGTCGTCGCAAGGTCAATCCGTCAGATTTGGACAACCATGTCGACTTCGTGGACGAGACCGGCGAGAAGTTCCAGGAGTACAATGTCTTCCACCACAACTTCATCAAGTGGGCAGAGGTCAACGGATACGACACTTCGAAGTTTGCAACCATCAAGGATGACGAACTCGACAAGCTCGTTGCGGCATCACCCTACTACAAAGCTACGGCAAACGACATCGACTGGGTTGCCAAGGTCAAGATGCAGGGTGCTATTCAGAAGTGGGTGGACCACTCGATTTCGGTTACGGTAAACCTGCCGAACAGTGTTTCGGAGCAGTTGGTTGCCGAGGTATATCGCACAGCTTGGGAGTGTGGTTGTAAGGGTGTTACGGTCTACCGCGACGGTTGCCGTACAGGCGTTTTGCTCGACTCGAAGAGTAGCGGTAAAAAGAAGAAGGGTTGTGAGCCTGCGACAGGCGAGAATAAGCGTCCGCAGTCACTGCCCGCAGATATCGTCCGCTTCAAGAACGGCACCGAGGACTGGATCGCATTCGTAGGCTTGCAGGATGGTCGTCCATACGAGATCTTTACAGGTAAGATCGAGGAGGATGCGATGTACATCCCGCGCAAGATCACCCACGGATCTATCATCAAGGTACGTGAGGCTGACGGCACGAAGCGTTACGACTTCCAATACACCGATCGCTACGGCTATACCAACACTATCGGAGGTATTTCGCGCCTGTTCGACGAGGAGTTCTGGAACTATGCAAAGCTTATTTCTGGAGTTCTGCGTCACGGTATGCCTATCGAGAAGGTTGTATCGCTCATCGACGGTCTGCACCTCGACAGCGAGACCATCAACACCTGGAAGACCGGTGTGCAGCGTGCACTCAAGCAGTATATTCTCGATGGCACCAAGTCGAAGGGCAAGTGTCCGCAGTGCGGCCAGGAGAATATGGCATACCAGAACGGATGTCTGACCTGTATGTCGTGCGGCTACTCGAAGTGCGGTTAGTAGTAGAATCTGTATTGAGCTTATTTGCTTCGTTCTTTTATGTTTCTTACGACTTTTTTCTACTCAAATTCTCGTTACATAGGCTCCCTATGCTCCTCGAATTTGAATAAAAAACAGCCACAAAGCAGACAATAAAGTAATCTCGCAAACAAATTCAATACTGATTCAAAATTGAATACAAAACGGGCTGCCACAACTTCTTGGCAGCCCTGTTTTTGTTAAACAAACGTAGTCAAAGTCTATATTTGACTCAACTCTAAACCAATCTTCCTTATCTCCGCCTTGATAAGTTCAAGTCGCTCGTCAGAAGGCTTCTTTTTCGCAGTCAGGTAATCAGAGAATAGAGGTTGTGATATTCCCAGGCGTGCAGCAATAGCTGTCGGTTTAATTTCCGGATGCTCTTTGAAGATACGAGCCAACCCCGTAGGCTCCGGCTCTTCATACAGAAAACTTTCAAACGACACATCCTCATCGATTGCATCCCAGCGAATACCATCAACGGTCATTCGATAATCGCCTCTTTCAGCATCTGTTGCTGCTTTGAGTCGCGGATACCACAGCAACGACTGCCAGAGGTTCTTCCCCTCATCTGTGCAGATGTATATCCTATTATCTGCAAACCACAATTTCGTCACTTTCATAACTCTTACATATTAAAAGTTTTGTTCCACTCGTTGATAAAATTAACTCTATTCTCCTCCAAAATAGACTCTGCAAGGCGTAGGGTTGCCGGTTTTAGACCCTTATTCTCAACCAGCGAAACACAATCATCAAGCAGGTTATACTTTGCCACGCCATCTGCGTGTTCAACGTGAACATGTATTGGTTCATGCTCACGAGTATAGAAAAAGAATCTCAACCCAAAAATTGTTAGTATTGTCGGCATATCTTCATTTATTGGTTATGCAAATATAGGTTATATTTTTATAACCTACAAATAAAATGCCGAAATTTTTTAAGTTATAATGGTATAGCGAAGTTTTCTGCTTTTTCACTATATTTGCGACATTGAAGAGATGATTATGTTAGAGAGATACGATATATTCCGCAGTTATGTGCGAGAAAACTTCTCGCAGACCACGCAAGAGTTGACCGATAGAGCCATCGAGTATGCTGCCGAGCGATTGGCCGGTGAGGTGCGTTACGACGGTTCACCGCTGCTCGACCACGCTGTGCAGGTGGCTCTGATTGCCATAAAGGAGATAGGGTTGGGCCGCAACTCGGCCGTGGCATCCATCATTCACGATGTGGTACGACTTGCCGACAAGCGAAAGGAGGGCAATCTTATCGAACTACTCGAGCAGATACGCTCCCTCTTTGGCGAGCAGGTGGTCGGCATCACCGTGGGCCTTGCCAACATATCATCCATCAAGCTCAAAACATCGAAGGAGCAGGCCTCGGACTTCCGCGACATGATTGTTTCGTACTCGGAGGATCCGCGAGTGATTCTCATAAAACTTGCCGACCGATTGGAGGTCATGCGCTCGCTTTCGATGTTCCCCAAGGAGAAGTGGCGCAAGAAGAGCTGGGAGAGCATGAATCTATATGCCCAGATCGCCCACAAACTCGGTCTGTACAACATCAAGAGCGAGCTGGAGGATATTGCATTGAGCTATCTCGAGCCGGAGGCCTTCAACGACATCAAACGCAAACTCGAGCAGACCGAGTCGGAGCGTCAGACCTTCATTGCACGATTTGTCGAGCCCATAGCTGCTCGCATCGATGCTCACAATGCCAATATGCCCGAAGCTCAGCAGATCAAATACCACCTCAAGAGTCGCACCAAGTCGATATTCTCGATTTGGAACAAGATGCGCAAGCAGCATGTTCCATTCGAGGGGGTCTACGACATCTTCGCCATCCGCATAATCATCGACTGTGCTAAGGAGTTGGAGAAGTCGCAGTGTTGGATGGTATACTCGATTGTGAGCGACATCTACACCCCCAACACCGAGCGCATGCGCGACTGGATCACCATTCCCAAGTCGAATGGCTACGAGTCGTTGCACACAACCGTGGCGGCAGGCGGTGGCCGCTGGGTCGAAATTCAGATTCGCACCGAACGCATGAACGATGTGGCCGAGCGCGGTATCGCAGCCCATTGGCGATATAAGGGGGTAAAGCAGGATGCGCAGACCAGCGAACAGTGGCTGACCCACCTGCGCGAGTTGATGGAGGATACCACCCACTCGTTGGCACAACGATTTGATGCGAAGCCTGCTTCAGGCGAGATCTTTGTCTTTACGCCCAATGGCGATATCCGCAAACTGCCTGAAGGAGCTACTTTGCTCGACTTTGCGTTCGACATCCACACCTCACTCGGCTCGACCTGCTCGGGCGGTAAGGTAAACGGACGTGCAGTACCCATACGCGAGGTATTGCGCAATGGCGATATTGCCGAGATATTTACGCAGAAGAACCAGACCCCGAAGGCCGATTGGCTAAACTTTGTCGTCACCTCAAAGGCCAAGAACAAGATAAAATCCTTCATGCGCGAGGAGCAGGCAAAGAATGCGAAAATCGGACGCGAGGAGTTGGAGCGCAAGCTCAAGAATTGGAAGATGACATGCCCCATAGATGAGGCTGTGGCGTATCTGGTCAAGCACTATAAGTTGCGTACAGGCACCCAACTCTATGAGGCGGTGGCCACCGAGCGTTATGAGATGGCCGATATCAAAGAGATTCTTACCCGCTGGCTCTCGGGCGAAGCGGATGAGGAGCGTCGCACGGCTGTGGCCGAGGCTGAGGCCGAACGTCAACGCCGCATGTCGCAGCAAAGAGAGCCGTCATCGGGTGATGCGCTCGTCATCGACGAGAAAATCAACAATATAGAGTACAAACTCGCTAAATGCTGCAACCCGATCAAGGGTGATGACATTTTCGGATTTATCACCATATCGTCGGGCATCACCATCCACCGCAACGACTGCCCCAACGCGCAGCGTCTGCGCGAGAACTACCCTTACCGCATCATGGAGGCTCGCTGGAGAGCCAATGCCGACGGTTCGTTCCGTGCTTCGGTAGCCATTGTGGCTCAAGACTCTGCAGGCCTTGCCAACCGCATAACAGAGGTTATCAGCCACGACCTGAAGCTCAACATGCGAACCATAAGTTTCTCATCGCGCAGCGATGGCAGTGTCATCGGCACGGTAAGTGTCGAAGTGAGCGGTGCGGGTGTGGTCGATATGCTTATCCACTCACTGATGCGCATCAAAGGCGTACAACGCGCCTACCGCGTGAAGTAGAGTTCCATTCACGCAGTACGGGAGAGATATTCAACACAGAGTCTGCTATCAAATAGATAGGCAAGAAAGATAAAGATGCAGAAGCGTTGCTTTCTGCATCTTTATCTTTATCATCACTATTCACCGTCTGGAGTTCAGTTCGCTTCGGCCCTGCTATTTACACTACCTGCAAGCCCTTTCTTGCCTCCGCCAAGGACAATACCGATGTTTGCACCATAATGGTTTTGTCCCTTTTTGAGCTGCTTGTAGTAGAGCGTTGCACGAACATGATGAGCGATCTCGAAGCCCACACGTGGCATCACACAGAAGCAACCGACCTTGTCGATATCCTTAATCTGCGACACCTTTTGAAAGTCACTGATAAGCATACCGTAACCCACACCTACACCGGCAAAGAACGACAAGCCCTTCGATCTGAAGAAGTTGACATCGCCAACAATCAGGCCCGTCAACGATGCAAATTTAGCCTCCTTGAGCTCCTTGAGCCCTTCAATCGGTTGGCTCTGGCGATTGAGCACAGCACCGTCGACATGCAGACCCAAATCTATGGAGCGTCTTCTGAAATTATAACGCACCTCAGCCAAAGCTGTCCATCCCGGTTTGGTCTTATCGAAGTGAAGCTTCTCGGTCGGAGAGGTAATACCACCGCCAAACTCAATCTCCCAAGGGCGAACAACGCGGCCGGCCTGAGCCGAAGCATCATTGATGCCTACGGCAAACGCCATAAACGCTACAACAAACAGAAGTTTCTTCATCATATCCTTAATTTATTTGTGTTTCACACCGTAAGTTTTCACGAAGTTAGTAAAAAATCCGGCATTCAAACAAAATATCCATAAAAAACTGTTTTGCCATCTTCCAAAGAGCATCTCTTTCCAATCCGACTGAGGTCATGCAACAAGATGGGGATAAGGCTCCGATTTGTTGAAATTTTAAGTTAAATTTCACATCTATTATTTGGGGGTTCATCTTATTTTCGTTACTTTTGTAAATGTTTCGGGGAGTGTCGACACAGCCTATGTAAAAGAGGTGGTGCACTTGCCGTTCACTATGAGTTAAAACCAACTTACAGAGAAGATTAACCCATTTATGAAACGCATCATTCTATCCGGTGGCGGAACCGGAGGACATATATATCCGGCGGTGGCTGTAGCAGAGGCTTTGAAGCGTCGCTATGGCAGCGAAGTAGAGATTCTCTTTGTGGGGGCCGAGGGCAAGATGGAGATGGAGAAGGTGCCGGCTCTCGGCTACGACATTGTCGGGCTGCCCATACTCGGCATTCAGCGAAAATTCACATGGAAGAATCTCACCGTGCCATTCCGACTGATAGGCAGCGTACTGAAGGCTCGCAAGGTGATACGCAGTTTTCGTCCCGATGCGGTTGTCGGCTTTGGAGGCTACGCGAGTGGTCCTGTGTTGTGGACAGCACAGCAGATGGGAGTGCCGACCGTTATTCAGGAGCAGAACTCCTTTGCCGGTGTGGCAAACAAGATACTGTCGCGCAAGGCAAAACGCATCTGCGTGGCGTATGAGGGGATGGAGCGATTCTTTCCGGCCGAGAAGATTGTCATGACGGGCAATCCGCTGCGTGGCACCTTCGGTCGCGGTTCGGTCGAGCGAAGCAAGGCTCTTGAGCATTACGGATTTAACACCGAACTGCCCGTAGTCTTGGTGGTTGGCGGCTCGCTCGGAACACGCACCCTCAACAACATGATGAAATCATGGGTGGCCACCCTCGACGGAGAGGCTCCCGTGCAGGTTATATGGCAGACAGGCAAGTTCTACGAGCGCGAGATGCGCGAATTTCTCGCCAAGCATCCGACATCGCACATTTGGCAAGGGGCATTTATCGAGCGTATGGATTACGCATACGAGGCGGCAGACCTTGTGATTTCGCGCAGTGGTGCCTGCACCGTATCGGAGTTGTGTCTGGTTGGCAAGCCTACACTCTTCGTCCCCTCACCAAATGTGGCGGAGGATCACCAGACCAAAAATGCAATGGCGTTGGTCGAGAAGGGGGCTGCAGTGATGGTGCGCGATAGCGAAGCGGTGGAGCAGGCCATCCCGAAGGCATTGGAGTTACTTGCCAAGCCCGAGCAACTGCAGACACTGTCACGCAATATAGAGGGATTGGCCATTGCCGACTCGGCAGAACGCATAGTGGCCGAAATCGAAAAATTTATTGGGTAATTATGGAGATTCAGAACGTATATTTTGTCGGAATCGGTGGTATCGGAATGAGTGCGCTGGCACGCTACTTCATGCATGAAGGCAAGCGTGTGGCGGGCTACGACCGCACCCCGACACCACTCACAGCAGCTATTGAGGCCGAGGGCGCTGCGGTTCATTACGAGGAGTCGGTGGATGCCATTCCGGAGCCCTTCCGCGACAAGAGTTCGACCATTGTGGTCTACACTCCGGCTGTCCCTGCCGACCATAGCCAGATGCAGTGGTTCCGCGAGCAGGGTTTCGAGGTGGTCAAGCGCTCGCAGATGCTCGGATACCTATCGCAAGGCAAGTATGTCATGGCGGTGGCCGGCACACATGGCAAGACCACGACCTCAACCCTCGTTGCGTGGCTCAATCACAAAGTTGCAGATGGAGGCAATGCCTTCCTGGGCGGAATCTCAAAGAACTTCTCAAGCAATCTGGTGCTTGGCGATGGCAACCGATTGGCAGTCGAGGCCGACGAGTTCGATCGTTCGTTCCTGCGCTTGAATCCCGATGTGGCAGTCATCACATCGGTGGATGCCGATCATCTCGACATCTACGGCACATACGAGGCGGTCAAGGAGGCCTTTTCTCAGTTTGTGCGTCAGATTCGCCCGAATGGACACCTCGTAATCAAGAACGGAGTCGATATCGATATTGATAACCCCGACATTACAACCTACCGCTATTCGTATGACGAGCCGTGCGACTTCTATGCCCGCAATGTGGAGCTTATCGGTGGCGGAATGTACCGCTACGACATTGTTACCCCATCGGGAGTCATCGAGGGGTGTCAATTGGGCATTCCGGGCTGGGTCAATATTGAGAACTCGGTGGCAGCTGTGGCTATGTTGTGGTGTGCAGCCCGACGCGAAGGCAAGACCCTCGACGAGGAGCGTTTGCGCAAGGCTTTGGCCGAATTCGAGGGTGTAAAGCGTCGCTTCGAATTCTATATCAACACCCCCGAGGTGGTCTATATGGACGACTATGCCCACCACCCGCGCGAACTCTCGGCAACAATCACTTCGGTCAAGAAGATGTTCCCCGGACGAAGGGTTACGGCTCTCTTTCAACCCCACCTCTACACTCGCACGCGCGACCTGTACATAGAGTTTGCCGAGGCGCTTTCGCAAGCAGACGAGGTTGTGCTGCTGCCGATATATCCGGCACGCGAAGAGCCTATCGAGGGCATAACGAGCGAGATTATTGCCGAGAGAGTTACCGTTCCATGCCGCATCGTCGAGCGCGAGGCTCTGGCCGAGGAGGTTGCCCGCATGGGAGTCGATGTGGTGGTAAGCTTCGGAGCGGGCAATATTGATGCCTGCTGTGCAAAGATTGCCGAGGCATTAAAAAGCAGATAACAAACAACAAGAGTAGAGACGCTAAAACGGGAGTGCGATAAGCAACAAAAGTTGATGAAAGAGAAGATCGGCAAATATGCGCTGTTGACCTTCGTTTGGGTCATAGTTGTCGGGTACGTGGTGTGCTCGGCAACGATGTTGCATACGCATAAAGCCGAGCAGGTGGTGCGCAGTGTCGAGATTGAGGTTGCCGACAGCTCTGCCCACGGGCATCTCGTCTCGAGCCGGAAGGTGCGCGAATGGATACTGCATAGCGGCATCAGCACCATCGGCACTCCGGTTGAGGAGGTCAATCTGGCAGGTCTCGAGCAGGTGATAACCAAGAATGGATTTGTAAGCGATGTAAACTCTTACGTAACATACGACGGAGTGCTGCATATCGAGGTTAGCCAGCGTCGCCCGATGTTGCGCTTGATGATTGACGGATACGACACATACGTCACCGAATCGGGGTTTGTCTTTCGCTCACCGGCAGCATCGGCACTCTATGTGCCGGTAGTGACGGGCTCATACAGACCACCGTTTCCTGCAAACTACGAAGGAGATGTGCGCGACCATATCGACAAACTGCTGAAAGCGTCGAATGATAAGATTGTAAAGATAGAAAAGGAGAAGAATCCACTCTATAAATTGGAGGACTCGCTGCGGCTGGAGATTAAGAACGAGCGTCGTCGTCGAACCAAGCAGGGTTGGTTTGAGGATGACGAGAGTTTTGAGGCGAGGGTCGAGAAGTTGCGTGCCGAGAAACATCGCAACATCCGTCGTCTGCGTGGAGCATTGCGTCACACCGATAATCTTATCAATAAGATTACCGTACGCAGCGATGCCGAGTACCGAGTTCAAAAAAAGTTAGAGAAAAGATATGAAGATTTC
This sequence comes from Alistipes sp., assembly GCA_017398695.1. Lineage (GTDB taxonomy): Bacteria > Bacteroidota > Bacteroidia > Bacteroidales > Rikenellaceae > Alistipes. Next base: position 27,248 of record JAFQFG010000203.1, on the reverse strand, counting down.
TTGAAACTCATTAACTTTGTGAGGTGGATTGAGGATGATCAGTTTTGGAGTGCCGAGATAGTCCAAATAGATGCCTCAACCACACCGAGTGGAGCTCTGGAATTGGAGCTTGTGCCCCGTAGCGGCAACCACACGATACTCTTTGGCAGCATCGAGAATGTCGAGCAGAAGTTCGACAAGCTGATGCGTTTCTATAAAGAGGGATTGAATAACCGCGGATGGGATCGCTACTCGACGATAAACATCAAATATGAAGGTCAAGTCGTATGCTCGAAATAGGATTATGGAGAAGAAAAATTATATAGTCGGAATTGATATCGGTTCATCGAATATCGTGATGATTGTCGGCTCAAAAAATGCAGCCGGCGAGATGGTTATTGAGGCACTTGTGGAGAGAGCTTCAAAGGGTGTTAATGCAGGCATGATTGAGAACATCAATCAGGTAAGCGAGTGCGTGAAGGCAGCCAAGGCCGAAGCCGAAGAGCGATTGGGTATACGTATCAGCGAGGCTTATGCCGGAATTTCAGGAGCCTTCATCAGCTGTGCTTCGCTCTCGGATCATGTCTATGTACGTGAGCCGCAGAGTGGCATATCGCAGTCGGATGTCGATGCTCTATTCCTCAGAATGAAGGAGGTTGTGGCTCCCGACAACGAGATTATCATGGAGCGCATACCCCAGAACTACGTCGTTGACGGAGTGAAGGAGATCTCTGACCCTGTGGGAGCATTCGGACGACGCTTAGCAGCCACATTCAACTTCATTCTCTGCGAAAAGACCCCTCTTGACCGACTGAACATGGTCTTCCGCCACTCGGGTATGGAGTTGGCCGGAGTCTATGCCAATCCGATGATTATGTCCGAAGCTCTATTGAGCGAAGATGAGAAGATGGACGGAGCGGTGGTGGTCGACCTCGGTGGCAGTACGACCGATGTGGCGGTATATCACGGCAACATAATCCGACACATTGCATCTATTCCGATGGGTGCGGGCTCGATAAACAAGGATATCTGCATGCACGGAGTCCCCGAGCGCAGTGTCGAGGCGCTGAAGAAGAAGTATGGTTCGGCTGTTGCAGAGTTTGTCTCCGACCAGAAACTCATCCAAATACCCACCATGGGTCACCGCACAAAGGGCGTGTTGCGTCGCAATCTGGCAGCCATCATCGAGGCTCGCCTTACCGACATTGCCGAATTGGTCAAGACAGAGATTAAAAATTCGGGCTATGCCGGACGTCTTTCGTTCGGAATGGTGCTGACCGGAGGCTCGGCTGCAATAGAGCATATTGACGAGCTATTCCACCGCGTTACGGGCTATGAGGTGCGCGTTGCGACCGCTTCGTGTGGACTTGACGAGGGCTCTCGTAACGGCATAGAGTACCCCGAGCATACGGCAGCTGTGGCTCTGTTGCTGAAGGGTGCCGAGCATGGTATCTGCTCCGTATCGTTCCGACCGACAGTGGTTCCGCCAAGGCAACCTGCGACATCAAAAATTACGACTCCCGAGCAGAGAATGCCCGAGCAGAGAGTGCCCGAGAATATTGTCGACAAGAAAACTGTTCCAAATCCTGATGATGGAGAGCGCAAGGAGCCGGAACCCCAGCCGGAGAGCACAAATGGCGGTGGCAGAGGTCGCTGGTTTGGAAACATGATCAAGAAGCTCACAGACGGCATCAACAACACATTTGAGAATGCCGATGACGAGGAGATTTAGTTACACCTCTCACGACGAACGTCAGTTGCAAGTGCGTGGCGCAAATCTCAAAGATGTAGAAACGAGAAAAAGATAGGAAAGCAAAGATATGGGTGAAGATTTATTAGACGAGTTGAGGGCCGCACGCGGAAATACCTCGATAATCATGGTTGCAGGCGTTGGAGGAGCCGGTGGCAATGCCCTTAACAATATGTGGAATATGGGCATCACGGGCGTCAACTTTATGGTCTGCAACACCGACCGCGATGCGCTGGACAACAACTCGATACCTCGCAAAATACTACTTGGCGACGGACTTGGTGCGGGCAATGATGCTGCACGTGGTCGCGAAGCTGCAATAAATGCGCTCGACGAGTTGCGTAACTGCTTCGAGTCGACCGGTACAAAGATGTTATTCATCACCGCCGGAATGGGTGGAGGTACGGGTACGGGCGCCTCTCCCGTGATTGCCAAGTTGGCACACGAGATGGGCATACTTACGGTGGCAATCGTCACCTCTCCGCTGAAGTTGGAGGGAATAGAGCGATATGAGCAGGCTTTTCGAGGCATTGACGAGTTGTCGAAATATGTTGATTCGTTGTTGGTCATCGACAATGACCGTATTGGCGAGATGTTTGGCAAGCTGTCGTTGCGTCAGGCGTTCAGCAAGGCTGACGATGTGCTGGCCTCGGCAGCAAAGGGCATTGCCGAGATTATCACGGTTAAGACCGCATTGGTAAATGTCGACTTTGCCGATGTCAAGAAGGTTATGACCGCAAGCGGTCGCGCACATATGGGTGTGGCGACTGCAAGTGGAGAGGAGCGTGCTCGCGAGGTGGTAGAGAAGGCTCTGCAATCACCTCTATTGGATAGCAAATCTATACGCGGAGCCGGAGATATCCTGATAAATATCGCCACCGAGTCGCTCGATAAACTGATTTACGGAGAGGTTATCGACATCTTGACCTATGTGCAAAATGCGGCATCGGTAAAAGATGAAAATGGCAATCTCCATTCCGCTAAAGTCATCTGGGGAGCAAGTGAAAAGCCTCATCTGGGCGATTCGATCGAGTTGGTCATCATCGCAACCCGATTTATGGATGATGTGGCAGACAATCCCGGAGTGATGAAGGGCATCATACCTCCGATGACGGTACCGGTACATATCGAGGAAGAGAAGTCCCCCGAAGGACCTGTATTGGAGCCGGTAGCGGTGCGTAAGCCGACCACGGTGCTGCAGCCCAAATCCACAGTGGCCGAGGCTCGCCCCACGCTATCGCGTCGTAATGCAAGATACGACTCTATTCCTGCTATGTTGAACACTCCGGCATATCAGCGTCGTAACGTACAATTTATCGTCGACATGACAACTACCAGCAAGGAGACGCTGAAAGATGAGAGCGAAACAACAACTGCAAAGCCGAGCGAGAGTTCGTTGTTTGACTAACCGTCGTTGCTATGGGGCCGATATTGGAGTATAACGGATTTGCACCTGACACTGTCGTAAAGTTGATTGCGACAGTGGCCCTGTTGTTGATATCGGGCATGATGTCGGCATCGGAGGTGGCATTCTTCTCATTATCACATAATGACATTCGCGAGATTAAGCAACGCAAGAGTTTCGCGGCCGAGTCGGTGATTAAGTTGTTAGCCGATGTGGATATGTTGCTGGCAACGATTTTGGTGATGAACAATCTGGTCAACATCTGCATTGTTGTACTCACGAACGATGTTCTCGGCTCGATATTCACCTTCCATAGATTTCAATTCCTCTTCACGGGTGTGCTGGTGACATTCCTGCTACTACTTTTTGGTGAGATTTTGCCCAAAATCATTGCACAGGGGTCGTACATGAAGATAGCCCTCTTATTCTCGCAACCATTGTCGGTGGTGCGTTGGCTCTGCTACCCCTTTTCGTGGATTTTGGTACACACCAGCAGTCGTGTGAACGAGATGGCCTCGCGTGGAGGCGACGACATCTCAATCGAGGAGTTGGCCGATGCGGTCGATATGACCTCGGCATCGTCTGACGAGGAGCAGAAGATGCTCTCGGGCATTGTCAATTTCGGCAATACCGAAGTCGAGGAGATTATGCGCTCCAGAGTCGACATCACAGCAATCGAGCTGACATCCTCATTCGAAGAGGTCAAGCAGATAATCATCGAATCGGGATTCTCGCGCCTGCCGGTCTACGATGAAGATGTGGATAACATTAAGGGCACACTCTATGTCAAGGATCTGCTTCCATACATCAAAGAGGGCAACGATTTCGGCTGGCAACGTCTGATGCGCAAGGCCTACTTTGTGCCGATGCATAAGAAGATTGACGACCTGCTCGAGGAGTTCCGCACTCACAAGGTACACATGGCCATCGTAGTCGACGAGTACGGTGCAACACAGGGACTGCTCTCGTTGGAGGATATTCTGGAGGAGGTCGTGGGTGAAATTTCGGATGAGAGTGATGTTGAGGAGAGCTTCTATACCAAACTCGGTGAGGGACGATACCTCTTCGATGGCAAGACCCACATCGTCGACTTCGAGCGAGTATTGGAGTTGGAGGAGGATACCTTCGCGGATGTGCAGGGCAGAGCAGAAACCCTCGCAGGGTTAATGCTCGAGTTGAAACGCAACTTTCTGAAGAAAGGCGACAAGGTTACGTCGCACGGCTACACCTTTATGGCCGAGAGTCTGGAGGGGCGTCGCATAGATAAAATCAAAGTCACAGCAAATGGAGAGTAGCGCAAAGCTATTCATCGAGCAGATCCTTCCGGAGTCTGAACTTCTCGCCCTGTCGAGCGAGGCGGATAGGCGTATGGTTGCCGGCTTTGGCATCGAGCGCAGACGACGTGAAGCTCTGATGTGGAGATATATTCTACGCCGAGAGTTGGGGGCAGATATCGAGATTTCATACAACGAGGTTGGAGCCCCACAGATAACAAACCGCACAGAGTATATCGGCATCTCTCACAGCAATGACCATGTTGCTGTCATCATCTCCCACAACAGATGTGCAGTCGACATCGAACGACTCGATCGCAACTTCGAAGGTGTAACTGCACGGTATCTACACCCCGAGGAGCAGGCATTGAGTAGCGATGAGCGGCTGTCAGCCACTATTTGGAGCGCCAAGGAGACCCTCTATAAATTTTCAGGCAAGCGAGGTTTGGACTTCATGCACGAGATAAGAGTCCTCGAAGTCGATTTCGAAAATGGCATTTTGGTCGGTCAAATAGAGGAGATGCAACCTATTAGGATGCAATTTGAGTTTCATTCGGGCAATATCGTTGTCTATATTGCATAGTTTTACTAATTTTGCGCGGATGAAACAGCAGATAACAACACTCTCGCTTGGTACGGACCCCCTGTCCAAACTTCTTCCGCGCTATGCCATACCTGCGATTATAGCGATGATTTCGACATCGCTATTCAATATAATCGACAGCATCTTCATTGGTCACGGCGTGGGAGCGTTGGCTATTTCGGGCATGGCACTGACGATGCCGATAATGAATATCGCATCGGCATTTGGTTCGTTGGTGGGTGTGGGTGCTGCCGCCATAACATCCATTCGTCTGGGACAAGGCAATAAACGTGCAGCTGAAGAGGTGCTTGGCAACGCTGTACTGCTCAACGTCTCCATTGGCATCATCTTCGGAGGGTTGAGCCTCTACTTCTTGGATGACATCCTCTACTTTTTCGGAGCGAGCGATCAGACCATTGGCTATGCACGTGACTTTATGCATGTTATCTTGGCCGGAAATGTTATCACCCACCTCTATCTCGGCTTGAACGAGTTGTTGCGAGCATCGGGCTATCCGCAAAAGGCAATGTATGCAATGTTGCTCTCGGTGGCGGTTAACTGCGTGCTAAATCCGCTATTTATCTTCAAGTTTGGTTGGGGTGTACAGGGCTCTGCACTCTCGACAGTCATTGCACAGTGTTGTGCTCTCTCGATTTCGCTGCACCACTTCTCCAGAAAAGAGAGTTTTATCCGTTTCAGACGCGACATCTTCCGCTTCAAGGCTCCAATTATCGGCAACATCATCTCGATAGGCATGGCCCCCTTCTTGATGAATATCTGCACCTCGGTCGTGGTAATATTCGTGAATAAAGCGCTGAAAACACATGGTGGCGACCTCAATATCGGAGCCTACGGAGTCATCAATCGTGTGGTGATGCTCTTCCTGATGATTGTTTTCGGATTAAATCAAGGCATGCAGCCCATCGTCGGTTACAATTTCGGTGCTAAGAAGTACGACCGTGTGTTGAAGGCACTGCGCATAACCATCACCTGCGCAGTCTGTGTAACGACCACCGGATTCCTTGTCAGCCGATTTCTGCCACGCGAGGTGGCAATGCTCTTCGTGGGTGGAGATAGTGCCGAGTCCAAGGAGCTGATTGAGGCTGTAACCTACGGAATGAAGATTGTAATGGTGATGTTCTGGGCCGTGGGATTTCAGGTGGTCACCGGCAACTTCTTCCAATATATCGGCAAGCCCAAGCGGGCAATCGTAATCTCGCTCACCCGTCAGCTGATATTCCTCATCCCGTTGCTGATCACCCTACCACCACAGTATGGTCTTTTCGGAGTCTGGATATCCATGCCCATTTCCGACTCGATGTCTGTGATGTTGGCTGCGACCCTGCTCTTCTTCCAGGTGCGCGCCTTCAAGCGCGAAATAGCCGCACAAAAAGAGAGATAGTCCCCAACCGGCTCTATCTATCGCATCAGCAGCGACGAGTCGCCGTAGGATAAGAATCTGAAGTCGTTGGCCAACGCATAATCATATATGCGATGCCAATCCTCACCAACGTATGCCGACACCAAAAGCAGCAGGGTCGATTTGGGTTGGTGGAAATTGGTAATGATATTGCGCACGATACGATATTCGTATCCGAGCGGGGTAATCATAATCTGCGTTGCCGCCTTCAAGCGTTCAAGACCCTCGCGCTCCATATACGTAAGCAACTCACGCAGAGCCTGCTCTCCGGTAAACTCCGCAGGGATATCATACAACTCCCACTGACCGACAACCTCCTCCACCGGCTCCGCACCGCAACGAATACGCCACGCAAGCGCTGTGAGCGACTCCAACGTGCGCACCGATGTAGTGCCAACAGCGGTAATCCTGCCGTAGTTCGCCAGCAGATGCTCGATAGTTGCACGACGAATCTCAAAGTGCTCGGTGTGCATCGGGTGGCGAGTGGCATTCTCCTCCTTGACCGGCAAGAATGTGCCGGCACCAACATGCAACGTAACCTCCTCGAAGTCAAAGCCTCGGTTCTGCATCTGCTCGATAAGTTCAGGCGTGAAGTGCAGACCGGCCGTGGGTGCCGCCACCGAGCCCTCAAACTTCGAGTAGACTGTCTGGTAGCGGGTATTGTCAATCTCCTCACTCTCGCGGTTGAGATATGGCGGAATCGGGATGCGACCCAGATACTCGAGCAGCTCTCCGAAAGTCATATCGGCATCCCACTCAAAGCGAACGATATGTTCGCGTGTACCGCGCTCGGTAATCGTTGCTCGCAGAGAGCATGCAGCCCCCTCATGGTCAAAGTGGATGGCCACCTCGCCCGACTTCCACTTCTTCAGGTTGCCCACGATGCAACTCCACTCCGCTGAACCCTTCACGGCAAAGGCATGCTCATAGTCAGCAGGTGCGTGCGGCTCAAGACAGAAAACCTCGATGCGGGCACCCGACTCCTTGTGCATAACCAACCTCGCACGCACGACCTTCGTGTTATTGAACACCAACAGTGTCCCCTCGGGCAACACCTCGCCAAGATTGGCAAACTGACGGTGCGAAATCTCGCCACGATTATATATAAGAAGCTTCGACGACGAACGCTCCTCGAGCGGGAACTTCGCAATTCGCTCATCGGGCAGCGGATAGTCGAACTCGGAGATGTTGATAGACTTTTCTTGCATATATATTATTTAGAAATTTGGGCTGCCACAACGACAGCCCAAGAAATACCATAATTGTAAAAACGGCTCTATAACGAAACAATTTCGAAAAAGTGCTTTTTAGGTGGATTTTACAAGGCTTGCGAAGAGTTGTAGAACGGAGCATACTTGGGCGTATGTGAGTATCTACAAATCAAGCGTAACGCAGTAAAAGCCCCTCAAAAACGCCTTTTAATTAGAAGCCCTTGCCAATGCCGAGGAAGTCCTCAGCCTTGAGAGCAGCACCACCAATCAGACCGCCATCAACATCGGCCTTAGCAAAGATCTCGGCAGCATTCGAAGGCTTGCACGAACCACCATAGAGAATCGGGCACTCCTCAGCAGCTGCGCCAAACTTCGAACGAAGAACCTCGCGGATGTAAGCGTGAATCTCCTGAGCCTGGTCTGCAGTAGCAGTCTTGCCCGTACCGATAGCCCATACCGGCTCGTATGCAATAACGAGCTTACGGAACTGCTCCTCGGTAAGGTTGAATACAACCTCCTCGATCTGAGCCTTGCAAACAGCAAAGTGGTTGCCGGCCTCGCGCTCCTCGAGGTTCTCACCTACACAGTAGATAGGCACGAGGTTGTTAGCATAAGCCTGCTCCATCTTCTTATTGAGGGTCTGCGACGTCTCACCATAGTACTGACGACGCTCCGAGTGTCCAAGGATAACGTACTCGCAACCGAGTGCTGCAATCATCGAAGCTGCAACCTCACCGGTGTAAGCACCCTTTGCCTCTGCTGCGCAGTTCTGTGCACCAACCTTGATGTCGGTACCCTTCAATGTCTCAACAACCTGCGAGAGGTGTGTGAAGGGAGGGCATACGATGAAGTTTACACACTCGCAAACGCTTGCACGGTCAGCGGCTACATTCTTTGCCAATTCAACGCCTTCGGCGGGAAGAGTATTCATCTTCCAGTTGCCGGCAACAATCTTTTTTCTCATTTTTGGTCTCTTTTTTTTGAATATTAAACTTGAAATTACCAATATTAGCAATACGGTGGCCGAACAGACCATGAACGAGATACCCATAACCTGACCGCCGGTATACTCTTCATCGGTCATCAAAGCCTGAATCAACGGATGAACCACCATCTGTGGCACAACGCACGCCGTAGCGATAATCAAACCCCACTGCGGAGCCTTAATCTTTGAGTGGAATTGGCGTGCAAAGATATATATCAGCATATAGAGAAGCGCGATGCAGACCGCATAGAATATCCACTCCGGAGCCAGATGTTCGACGCTCAAGGTCATAAAGACCACAGCTGTCAGAATCACTGTCCATATCACAAGGTTTCTCCAAGAGTATAACTTTCTTTTACGTGCCATCTCTCTCTGATCTCTGTAGTAGACAACTCCTTACTCCTCGCACCAACGCTTTACATCCTCCATTGCGGGAGCCTTCAGACCCAGCTTATTCTTCTTGTTAAAGCCACAAAGGTCATTGAAGAATTTACCCGGAGCAAGTTTCTTAAGCGACTCAACCGTGATGTAGCCCATCTTCTGAATCACGGGCACCCACTCCTCGGGAACACCTATCTCGGTATACTTCTCGACGGGATCATTCACAACCTTCTTCTCGGGACGCATCGTCGGGAAGAAGAGAACATCCTGAATCGAGGGCTGGTTGAGCATAAACATCGCCAGACGGTCGATACCGATACCCATACCCGAACATGTAGGCATACCATACTCCAGCGCACGAACGAAGTCCATATCGATAAACATCGCCTCATCATCACCCTTCTCCGAGAGTTTGAGCTGCTCCTGGAAGCGCTCCAACTGATCAATCGGGTCGTTCAACTCTGAGTAGGCGTTACACAACTCCTTACCATTCACAAAGAGCTCGAAACGCTCCGTTAAGTCGGCATTATCGCGGTGACGCTTGCACAGAGGCGACATCTCGATAGGATAATCGCACACGAATGTCGGCTGGATCAAATCGCCCTCGCAATACTCGCCAAAGATTGCATCAATAAGCTTACCCTTGCCCATCGTCTCGTCTATCTCGACATTCAGACGCTTGCAAGCCTCACGCAGCTGCTCCTCCGACTGTCCCGTAATGTCGTATCCCGTCTTCTCCTTGATGGCATCGGTCATCGTCAGGCGACGGAACGGTGCCTTGAACGAAATCTGATTATCGCCGATGGTCAGCTCGGTCGTGCCGTTGGTTGCCAACGCCACACGCTCCAGCATCTGCTCCGTGAACTCCATCATCCACTTGTAGTCCTTGTACGCAACATAAATCTCCATACAGGTGAACTCGGGATTGTGAGTGCGGTCCATACCCTCATTACGGAAATTCTTACCAAACTCGTAGACTCCGTCGAAACCGCCCACGATAAGCTTCTTGAGGTACAACTCCGTAGCTATTCGCATATAGAAGTCGGTATCGAGCGCATTGTGGTGAGTAATGAACGGACGAGCCGAAGCACCACCCGGAATAGGTTGCAAAATCGGAGTCTCAACCTCAACATAGCCATGCTCGTTGAAGAATTGGCGCATCGTTGCCATAATCTTGGCACGCTTGACAAACACCTCACGAACATGAGGATTGACAGCCAGGTCCACATAACGCTGACGATAGCGCACCTCGGGGTCGGTAAAGGCATCGAAAGTCTGTCCATCCTTCTCCTTCACAACCGGAAGCGGACGCAACGACTTCGAGAGAAGCGTAAACTTCTGGCAATGCACCGACAACTCTCCCGTGTTGGTGCGGAATGCAAAACCCTCCACACCGATAAAGTCGCCAATGTCGAGCAACTTCTTGAAAACGGTGTTATAGAGTGTGGGGTCACCCTCGGGGCATACATCGTCACGACGAATGTAGACCTGAATACGACCCGTGTGGTCCTGCAGCTCGAAGAACGATGCGCTACCCATAATTCGGCGGCTCATCATACGTCCTGCGATACGCACCTGTTGAAAATTACCCTTCTCGGGGTCGAAATTTGCGGCAATTTCACCCGCCGTAGCCGTCACATCATAGCGTGCTGCAGGGTATGGATTGATGCCGAGTGAACGCAGAGTGGCGAGCGATTGGCGTCGCAGCTGCTCTTGTTCGCTTAATTGTTCGAAGCTCATATCTTGTTTTATTTGTTATTCCGTAATAAATTGCGCACAAAGATAGTGATAAAGAGTGAATTTTCGGTATTATGCGCCACTTTTTCCGAATTTTCGAAGTGTTTCAGTCAGTTTTCGCCACAGCAACCACATCGCGACACCGGTCACAGCCCCCACAATCCATCCGAGCAGGATGTCGAGTGGGAAGTGGCAAGCAAGGTATATTCGAGAGTAGGAGATAAGTATCGCAACTCCGAAAATCGTCCACGAAAACCACTTGCGACGGATAACAAGCGATGATATTACAGCCAAAGCACAGGTCGTTGCTGCATGAGCCGATACCGTGCCAAAAGCTCCGTGACGATACGACACCACATGTGCCATATCCCTCACTGCGGCATCGAACATCGGGCGATGGCGCACCGGAAAACTCTCCCACACATTTTTGAGCAGACCGCTATGCTTAAATATTCCGCAAAGCATATCGGCCAAACCCATAGCCAATGTCAGGCAAATCACAAATGCCACAACACCCTTCCATCCCTCATTGCGCCATACAAGCCATGCAATAAGCAGGTAGAGCGGCACCCACATCCACACGCCCGAGATGGCGGTCATCAGCGAGTCCACAAAGGCTCCTCCGTCGAAATTGAGCCACAGAAAAAGGTCATGGTCAAAGGTAATATTGTTTTTCATCTCTCGAATTTATGATATTACAACCACTCTGCCCGACAGCTACTCCTTGCGTGGCAACGAACCACCCATAAGTTTTGCTATGCGTTTCGGAATGTCGGTATTATCTCTTACATCCACAAAGCTCTCCGCTCCGACACCCTTCACATAGTAGGGCACCGGTGCTCCCGTATGGGTCATTGTTGTCCAAGTGACGCATGCCTTCTTCGCCAAAAGCATTATAGCCTCATACGCCAAACGCTCGTTGTCGGCATAGAGGCTCACCACGCGATTGTCGCGACCCTCAACATAGCTGCGCTGGTAAATCTGATGCAACATCTTATCCTCCTCGGGTGTCACGGCCACCTCGTCCCACAAGCCAAGGCTCTCGGTAAGTTGGGCTTTCACATTCTCCCACGTACCGCGTCCCGTTGCACGCAGGTGGCGAAGTTGGGTGGTAAGCTGCTCCATCGAGACATTCTGGTGTATGAGTTTCTCCATGCTGAGTTTGTAAGAGTTGTATCCACCAAGGTGCAGACCTCCGGTTTCGTGGTCGGCCACCACAACAACAAGCGTTTCATCGGGATGCTGTTCATAGAACTCAAGCACAGCCTTTACCGATTCGTTCATATCGTTGATCTCGACAAAAGAGGCTGCAGCATCGTTATTATGAAGAGCGTAGTCGATGTGGCCACCCTCAATCATCATAAAGAACTTCTCGGGAGCCTTACGCTTAAGGTATTTAATGGCGGCATCGGTAAAGTGCTTCAACCTAAAATCACCATCGTGGCAATCTATGGCGTAGCGCATGGTTTCGCGTGCGAGTGTGTCGGCAAGCAACATCACGCGGTCGCTATCACTCTCGGCTGCTTCCGACGCACTGCGGAAGACCTCCCAGCCCTCCTGCTTGGCATTCTCGATCCAACGCTCTCCAAAGGGTGCGTTATCTTTCTCGTCAATGATGCTGGATCCGGCAAGGAAATTCACCTTACACTCAATTGTTTGACGTGTCACATCCTCATAATCCTTACGGTTGGATTGGTGCACGAAAAAGACTGTCGGGGTCGCGTGATTGGCCGCCACATTGCTGACGATTGCGCTCTTGTATCCCTGCTCGAGGGCAATATCGGCCAGCGAGGCGTGGGGTTGCTCATTCACATCAAGACCCAACTGGTCGTTACGAGCCTTGACACCCGTAGCGAGAGCCGTACCGGCAGCTGCCGAGTCGGTAATGTATGACGTACCGGAGTGGCTGGTCATAAAGCCCTGCACGGGGAATTGGGTAAACGAGAGTTGAGCCTCCTCGGGGCTCATACCCTTTGTTTTGTTGTAAATCTCGGTACCGCGCACCTGATTTATTCCCATACCATCACCGATAATATAGAAGACGTATTTGGCTTCGGGCTGGGACTCGCAGCGTGTAATGGCGAAACTTGCAACAATGGCTGCCAAGAAAAACGGCACCGCGACTAATAATTTTCTCTTCATTTTTTATTTGAGTTTATGGTTTAATCTCCCAATTGATATTCGGTCTAATCGTTACGGCGACCCGTAATAAGTGTAATGTAGTAGAGCACCGTGGCTATTGCCGAGAGCGCAGCCACAAGGTATGTACGCGCTGCCCAACGCAACGATATGCGAGCCCCGTCGAGTTCGGCTCCCTGCAACGTGCGGCTCGACTCCAACCATGCCAGAGCCCGCTCCGAGGCGTTATACTCCACGGGCAACGTAACAATCGAGAAGAGTGCCGAGGTGGCAATAAGTCCGATACCTATCCAGCAGAGAATCTCATTGTTGGTCGCTGCCATAAGCATCAGGCCTCCGATGATGACCCACGTAGCTATGCTCGACGAGAAGCTGACCAACGGCACCAACTTCGAGCGCAGTGCGAGCGGAGCATAACCCTGCGCATGCTGGATGGCGTGCCCGCATTCGTGGCAAGCGACGGCTGCAGCTGCAATGCTGCGGCTCGAATAGACGCTGTCACTCAGGTTGACCGTCATCGTACGCGGATCGAAGTGGTCGGTCAGATGTCCGCCCACGTGGGTAATCTTCACATTGTAGATATGGTGGTCGCGCAGCATCTTCTCGGCAACCTCCGCACCGGTCAATCCTCCCGGAAACATCACCTGCGAATAGGTTCGGAATACCGACTGCAGACGAGCCTGCACAAAGAAGCCCACCAAGGCGATAACGATCGTAAGAATAAAGGCCTCGGAGGTGGTGAATGTAGCTATGCCATCTCCGTACTCTGCACCATAAGGTTGTGCTGTAAGTAAATTAATAAATGTCATTTTCTGCGAATTTTAATCTCTCTATCGGTATAGACGTACAAAAATAAGAAAAATTGTTTAATTTTGTGAAAATTGTGCATAGCAAACACAGTTTGCGACAATATGACACATCGCAGGCATGAATATAGCAGATTTACGGCTATCGTAAATTGGGAAGTGTATGACAAAAGTGTATGAATTTATAGCAACGCCGGAGGATGAGCGTTTTATGCAGATGGCAATCGACCTATCGATTGAGAATGTAGCCCACGGAGGTGGCCCATTTGGAGCTGTCATAGTTCGCGACGGGGAGGTTCTCGCCACAGGCACCAACCGCGTAACAGCCGAGAATGACCCCACAGCACATGCCGAGGTGAGCGCCATCCGCACAGCATGTCAACGACTCGGAGTATTCAAATTGGAGGGGAGTACGATATACACCTCTTGTGAGCCGTGTCCGATGTGCCTGAGCGCAATCTATTGGGCAGGCATATCGCGCATATTCTACGGCAACACCAAGGCCGACGCCAAGGCCATAAACTTCGATGATTCGTTCATCTATGATGAGATAGCCCTGCCCTACCGTGAGCGTGCCATACCCTGCAACAACATCATGCGCGAAAAGGCGTTGGCTGCATTCCGAGCATGGGAGGCAAAGGTCGACAAGACCCCATATTAAAACCGCAACAACAACTGCAGACTCCAATCCCGAACAATGAATCTCGAATACTTCATAGCCAATCGCACGGCACACCAAGCCGCCTCCGACAAGCCAAATGTGATGGTGCGCATAGCCACCGCCTCGGTGGCCATAGGGGTTGCCGTAATGATTGTGACGATGGCTGTAGTGATGGGATTCAAGGAGGAGATTGCCCGCAAAATGTCGGGTTTCACATCGCACGTACAGCTAACCTACATTCGCAGTTCGAATTCACTCGAATCCGCGCCTATCCAGCGTAGTGAAAACATCGAAGAGATGATTCGCTCCATGGAGGGTTTTCACTCGATGAGCATCTATGCTCTCAAGGGAGGGGTTATCAAGAGTAATGAGGGCGTTGCCGGACTGGTTCTCAAAGGTGTGGATGGCGACTACGATTACAGCTTCTTTGCCGAGGCTTTGGTCGAGGGCGTCTTGCCACGAGTGGCCGACTCGGTGCGATACAAAGATATCCTGCTGCCGAAGGTTGTTGCCGACCGACTCAATCTCTCAGTGGGCGACCGCGTGGAGATGCTCTTTGTCGAGAGCGACGCCCTACCGCGACGCGACCGATTCAAAGTGTGCGGGCTCTTTTCGACAGGCATGGACGAGATGGACAAGACATTGGCCTTGACCGATATCCGCAATGTGCAACGTCTATCGGGATGGGACGGGCAGACTATCTCGGGATACGAAATTTCGGTCAGTGATTTTTCGCATGTCGAAGAGTTTGCCGACACCTTGAACAACAACCTGCTATTCGAGGGCGGAGATGACGCAACAAACCTCGTAGCGATGAGTGTGAAGCAACTCTACGGCACTCTGTTTAACTGGCTTAAGACCCACGATATCAACGCCTTGGTCATAATCATAATTATGATAGTCGTGGCGCTGTTCAACATGATGTCGGCACTACTCATCATGGTCTTGGAGCGCACACGAATGGTCGGTGTGCTGAAGGCTCTCGGCATGGATAACAGCTCACTGCAACGCATATTCCTCTATCAGGCCTCATTCTTGGTGGTACGTGGCATGGTGTGGGGCAATGTGGTCGGCATCGGAATCTGTCTGCTACAGAAGTGGACCCATATACTCAAGCTCGATGCTGCAGGCTACATGCTCTCGGAGGTCCCTATTGCACTTGATTGGTGGTGGTTGGCAGCACTCAATATCGGCTCCTTGGCGATAATCGTGCTTACACTGACGCTGCCGACCAGAATTATCTCCTCTGTTCGACCTGAGGAGGCTATGCGATACGAATAAGTTTCGCTTTAAGTAACAACTATTGCCGAAAATTGCTACCTTTGTCGCTATGAAACCATATAACGAGGAAGATTCAAAGAAAGAGCAGGTGCGTGATATGTTCGATAACATAGCTCCGACCTACGACCGTCTAAACCATATTTTGTCGATAAATATCGACCGCCTGTGGCGTCGCCGTGTGGTACGCTTGGTGCGCCGCATGCATCCGCGACGCATCCTCGATGTTGCAACCGGAACGGGTGATTTGGCAATAGCCATGGCGCACAAGATTCCCGATTGCCGCATCTTGGGCGTAGATCTCTCCGAGCAGATGCTCGCCATAGCTCAAGAGAAGGTCAAAGCCCGTGGCATGGATGAGCACATCACGCTCTCGGTGGGCGATGCGGAGCATCTTGATATAGCCGATGGAAGTGTGGATGTGGTGACCGTGGCCTTCGGAGTGCGCAATTTCGAGAATATCGAGTTGGGGCTGCGCGAGATGCACCGCACAATAAACGAAGGTGGCCATATCGTTATATTAGAGTTCTCAACCCCGCGAAGCAGGCTCTTTGGTGCGCTCTACCGCTGGTACTCGCACAAGGTTCTGCCATTTATCGGGCGACTCATATCGCGAGATGGTGCCGCGTATGACTATCTCCCCTCATCGGTTGACGAGTTCCCCTCGCCCGAACGCTTTATGGAGATGTTGCGCGAGGCCGGGTTTAAGAACTGCAAGGCTCGAAGCCAAAGTTTCGGCATTGCACAGATTTATACGGCTGAACGATAAAAAAATGGTAAGATGAAGAGATTTTTAGTGACCATAGCGCTATGCGCTCTTATGGCGATAGGGGCCACTTCGTGTAAGAAGCAGAGTGGCGAAGCGTTGCCGGCTGCAACCGAAAAGGGGGTTGTCCGCATTGAAAAATTCGAGGGTATCGAGCATTTCAAGAATCTGTCAGGAGATCTATTATTCTCGGTCAGCAATGGACTGCGCTCGAACATCACCATTACTCGTGGAGAGATAGAGATTAATTTGGGCGACAAGAAGATTGGCTCGCTCCAGCTCACCGGTGAGGTTACACTCCCCAAAAGGGTCGTTTCGAGCGTCAGAGTCCCCGCTGCACTCACCCTCTCAAGTCCGATAGTCGCTTATGGTCTGATAACTAAGGTTGTGCGTGGCGAATTCGACAAGATAAACCTCACGATTGATGCCGATGCCAAGATTGGCGCGATAAACAAACACGTACGCAGGGAGAATATCTCGTTGCAAGAGGCCTTGAAGGCTGCGGGCATCTCAACCGACGGATTAAAGAGTCTTGTAAAGTCAAAATAGAGCAAGCAGATGAGAAAGATTTTAATATTTGCGGTGGCGCTGTTCGTTTGTAGCAGTGTATCGGCTCAGAAGATAGAGGATTTCAAGGCTCGCCTTGCAGAGCCGGTTCTCAACGACTCACTCGGCATGGTGGGCAAAGTGGTTGTCCACGAGGTGGGTACAGCAGCCGAGGTCGTGCGCAAGAGCGATGCGACGAAAAAGGTCGAGAGTGTCAAGGGTTTCCGCATTGTCATCTTCTTTGACAACAGCAGTACGGCTCGCGCAAAGGCCGAGGAGGCGATTATGAACTTCAACCTGCTCTACCCCGATGTGCACAGCCACATGGATTATGAAAATCCCTATTTCAAGGTTTTGGTTGGTGGATGTATAACCTCCGAGGAGGCCATCGTTCTGCTCGGGCGCATCAAGCATAACTTCCCCAAGGCCTACATCACTCGCGAAGATATCAAGCTGGAAGAGCTCACACGCCCAAAGATGGTCGTGAATCCCGACACGGGTGATACACCGGCAGTGCCGACAATCGACAATACGAATGCTCAATAGCAGATGAGGCTATCCGGCATCTCTTGACACATAGGCTATGATGCCAAAATAGAGAATCACCCCCGCCAGACGACCTGCTGGCGGGGGTGATATCGCAAAAACAGAGTATTATAGGTTTTATCTACTCTTTAGAAAAATTTCACAGGAGTTCCCTCAATTGCCGAGATGATATTATTGGCAGCCGAAGAGGCTCCGATACGGAACAGGTCAGTCGTAATCCACTCCTCGCCCAAAATCTCCTTGACAATCGTATAGTAGAGTGCAGCATCCTCGGCAGTGCGGACACCACCGGCAGCCTTGAAGCCCACCTTGCGACCCGTCTTTTCGTAGTAGTCCTTGATGGCGTGGCACATAACCACAGCCGCCTCGGGAGTTGCCGCTACGTCGATCTTGCCGGTCGAGGTCTTAACAAAGTCCGTACCTGCAAACATCGACAGCAACGAAGCCTTGCGGATAAGTTCGGGGGTCTTGAGTGCACCCGACTCGATAATAACCTTCAACACGGTCTCCTCACCCGCCTCTTTGCGCAGAACCTCCACCTCATTAGCGGCTTCGTCATACTCGCCCGTAAGCATCTTGCCGACATTGAGCACTATATCCACCTCGTCGGCTCCATTCTCGACAGCCATAGCCACCTCCAGCATCTTCACCTCGAGGAAGGTCTGCGATGCGGGAAATCCACCGGCAACACTCGTGATGCGCATCGGCGAACCGTCAACAGCCAGGCCGACAGTCTCAACAAACGACGGATAGACACAGATAGATGCAACATTGGGAATTTCGGGGTATGCATCGTAAAAATCCATCGTCTTCTTAGCAAACTCCGTCACCGACTCCACCGAGTCGTTACACGAAAGGGTTGTAAGGTCGATTGACGAGTAACAGAATCGGTAGACGTCACTATTCTCATTGGCCTTTGCTGCAGCCTTCAACTGCGCAACCTCCTCCGCAACCTGTGTTTCGCTTGGTGCAGGAGCATATTCGTTAAGATGATTTGCGTACTCCATATATTCTCTATTTTATTCTATTGTTCTATCATTATACAAATATACAAATATCTCGCGAGAAAATCTATTTTTTGCGTAAATATTAATTTCGTGAACCAAAGTTCACATCTCACGGCCGCTCGAAGTTATCGTTTGCGGACAATGCGCAGTGTCGACTGCGTTGCCTGACGCACATAGACCTCGCTACCGAGAGCATACTTATCGAACAACTCCTTGGTGTAGCCACGAATTGTCAACAGCTCCATATCCTCAATCTGCATCACATCGAAGCCCTCGGCACGCAGCGACTTCACAGCCTCGTCGATATGCCACGAAGAGTCGATACAGAGGCTTAGGTTGACTGCCGAGTTGTGCACCAAGTGGCTCTTGATGCGGAACTGTGCCAGCAGGGCAAAGATTTCGGCAAAACGCTCCTCCAGCACAAACGAGAAGTCGCGCGGGCGGATATTGAGCAATACCTGGCCTCCCTTAAGAATCAGGATCGGGATATTGACCCTTGCCGACGAACCGCGAATCACAGTACCCGGTTTGCGCTTATCGCCAAAGGGACGCACATAGAGCGGAATATTCTTATTCTGCAGAGGTTTGATGGTCTTGGGATGGATAATCTGTGCACCGCTATATGCCAACTCGATAGCATCGAGATAGCTCAACTCGGCAATATGCTGCGCATCGGGGAAGATTTTGGGGTCGGCATTGAGCACTCCGTCAACATCCTTCCACACAGCCATCGACTCGGCATCGAGGATATAAGCCACCACCGCAGCCGAGTAGTCCGAGCCCTCGCGACCGAGCGTTGTGGTTGTCCCATCGGGAGCACCTCCGATAAAGCCCTGGCCGATGAACACTCGCTCCTTGGCACTTTTCACAGCCTCGCGAAGCAACGGTTTCGACTCCTCGAGCTCGACACTTGCATCCTTATGGCGCTGTTGAGTGCGAATACATTGGCGCATATCGATCCACTTATTCTCGACACCGGAATGGTTCAGGTAATCCGAGATAATAAGGGTCGACACGAGCTCTCCGAACGACACGATGCGATCGTACCACAACTCTGCATCCTCCGAGCGGTACTCCGAGGTTGCAGCCAACGACTCCAACTCATCGAAAAGGGCATCCACAGCCGCAATAGTGTGGTGTTCGTGATAGAGGTCGTCGATAATCTCGGCATGATACTTACGCAGCATGGCGATATTCTCATCCGAGAGGGCTTTATCGCCCTTCTGGATACCTTCAAAAACACGCTCAAGAGCATTGGTCGTCTTGCCCATTGCCGAGACAATCACAAACAGTTCCTCCTCGTCGCTCACAATCGAGCGCAGGTTGCGAGCTCCATCTGCATTCTTAACCGAGGCTCCTCCAAATTTATATACCTTCATTACCTTCTTCGGTTTTTACTAATTTTTCAAAAAACTACTTTTTCAGTGGCTTATACTCCGTTCCGGTGTTTTGGAATAGGAACGAGTAGGTGTCGGCAGCCTCCTCGATACGCTTAGATGTCGGCTTGCCGGCTCCGTGTCCCGCCTTGGTGTCGATGCGGATCAGCACCGGCTTCTCACCGGCCTGCGCATGCTGCATCTGTGCAGCAAACTTGAACGAGTGAGCCGGCACCACACGGTCATCGTGGTCGGCCGTGGTTACAAGCGTTGCAGGATACTCGACACCCTCCTTGATATTGTGCAGGGGCGAATATTTGTAGATGTATTGGAACTGCTCCTCGTCATCGCTCGAGCCGTACTCTACGACCCAACCCCAGCCGATTGTAAATTTGTGATAACGCAACATATCCATCACACCCACAGCCGGAAGGCAGACTGCATAGAGATCGGGACGCTGCACCTCACAAGCTCCCACAAGCAGACCTCCGTTCGAGCCACCGGCAATAGCCAGCTTGTTGCTCGACGTGTAGCGGTGGTCAATGAGGTACTCTGCTGCCGAGATAAAATCATCAAATACATTCTGCTTATTTTCGAGCATACCTCCACGATGCCACTTCTCACCATACTCCAAACCACCGCGCAGGGTCACAAACACATAGACACCGCCCTGCTCCATAAACATAATCGAAGCGGGGTTAAACGAGGGTGTAAGGTTAATCTGAAAACCTCCGTAGCCATAGAGGTAGCACGGATTCTTACCATTGAGTTTCAAACCCTTCTTATACGACACGAACATCGGCACGCGCGTACCATCCTTACTCTCGAAGAATATCTGCTCGGTAGTGAAATCCTCGGGGTTGAATGCCACCTCGGGACGAAGATAAAGTTTCGACTCGCCGCTCTTGACATCAAACGAATAGATTGTCGTGGGCGAGGTGAATGTAGTTATCGAGTAGTAGAGTTCGGTATCCTCCTTCTCGCCACCGAAGCCGCTTACCGTGCCGATACCGGGCAGTGCTACCTCGCGGATAAGCTCTCCGCTCAGTTCATACTGATATACCTTATTCTGTGCATCTTCGAGGTAGATAGCCGTGAGGCATCCACCTGCCGAGCCTACGCCCTCGAGCAGGCACTCCTTCTCGGCAATGACGACCTCGCGTTTCGACGGATTCTTAAGGTCGATGGCCACCAGATGGTAGTTCTCGGCACCCTCGTTGGTCATAACATAGAGTTTATCGTCCTCACACTCGACAATACCGTAGTCGTAATCGAATCCCTTGAGCAGTACGCGGAAATTACGCTCACCGGCACGCTTATAGAGAATCTCGCTACCCGACGTACCCTCCGAGCCCGAGATAAAGATCCAACGGCTGTCATCGCTCTGCCAGCCATGGAAGTAGCGCAACGGATGCTTGGGATCGTGGTAGATAAGGCGGTCGGCACTCTGCTCTGTGCCCAAGCGATGATAATAGACCTTCTGGAACTCGTTCTTCGAAGAGTAGGCATTCGACTTGGGAGCATCATAAGCACTGTAATAGAAGCCCTTACCATCGGGAGCCCACGTCGCACCCGAGAACTTCACCCAGCTGATTTTATCCTTGAGCAGACTCTTGCTCTCGCACTCCAACACATGAATCTCAACCCAGTCTGAGCCCGAAGCGGCAGTCGTGTAGGCGCAATACTTGCCATCCTTGGTAAACGACATCGAACCCAGAGCCACCGTACCATCCTCCGAGAGGGCATTGGGGTCGATAAAGACCTCCGGAGCCTCTTCTGTCGAGCGGCGACGATAGATTACAGCCTGATTCTGCAAGCCGTCATTCTTCGAGAAGTAGTACCACTCGCCCTTCTTCGTCGGTGCGCTCTCCTTCGGGAAGTTCCACAATTCGGTCAGACGCTCTTTGATAGCATCGCGGAAGGGTATCTGCTGAAGGTAATCGAACGTAACCTCATTTTGAGCCTTAACCCACTCGGCAGTGGCCTCCGAGTTGTCGTCCTCGAGCCAACGGTAGGGGTCTGCCACCTCTGTGCCGAAGTAGTTATCCACCACATCCGTACGCTCGGTTGCGGGGTAAGGCAGGTGTTTAATCTGTTTCATATTGTTACAACTTGTCATCATTGAAAACGCTGCGACAGCTGCAAGTGTCGCAAATAGAAGTCTCTTCATATCCCAACATATTTAATATATACCTGCACAAAGGTAAGAAAAATTAGATAAAACAACCCACTCACCACAACGAAAATGCAGACTACCGGCATTTTTGTCGGATAGTCTGCACTCTTCGCAAAAAATATCACACAACTCTTTGCTACTTTAACGGCCAATCGTCCGAGCGGAACGGAGCCAGCGGGAAGCCGTATTGGTTCTGCACGTTGCTCACCGGATTATCGCGGAACGCAAAGCGTACAGATTGCGGTGTGGAGACCTCTTCGGGAACGTAAACAGTAATTTTGTTTGCGTGAGCCCGAGCCTTGGCGGGGTGGAACACCCTATCTGCGCCAGCCACCTCAAAGCCCTGTACAGGCTCATTTGACGGGGTGAACAGAAACATACCGGGAGTCAACTCAATCGTATATTTTCCCTCTTTCAGAGAGATTTTCTTCACCTCGGGAGCTCCCGATGCGACACCCTCAACGCCATAGGTGCGATCGAGCGCCAACATCGCCAGCTGACGGCTTACCAATCTCTTCTCGGCAGGATGGATGCACGGGCCACCACCCATACCCTCGGTCGAGACGTATGCACAGTTTGATATCAACTTCGGAGTCTTCGCCTGATTCTCGACAAAGTATCCGCGCGAGAAGCCGTTTGCGCTACCGGCCCGCTGGAAGGGGGCAATCAGAACATAGTAGAACGGCATCTTCGACTCGGTATCGCCCCACTCCTTACGCCAACGCTCGACCATCGCAGCCTGCAACTTGTCGTAAAAGGTATTGTCGCGCTTGTTAGAGCAACCCTGATACCACAAAAATCCGCGAGCTGCATACCCCTTGAACGGATTTATCATTCCGTTGAAGAGCGCACCGGCAGTGCGGGGACGACCCTTGTAGGGTTTGATATGACCCGTACGAACAGAATACTCCTCATCGTTAACCAAGCCCTTAAGAGCTTCAGCGTGGCAGTCGCGCGGCATCCACGGAGCAATCTCGGTACCACCCCAAGCCGACACAATCACACCAACCGGAACGTGCATTGCATCGTTCACATATTGTGCAAAAAAGTAGGCAATGGCCGAGCAGTCGGCACACGACGAGTAGGAAGCCCGCTTCCACTCACCCGAAGGCAGATCGGCAGCCGGAGCCTCCTCCTGCGAATTGCGCGGCACGGTAAATATGCGAATGCGGTTGCCGTAATTTATCGCCTCCATACACGCCTCAACAGAGCCATTAACAGGCTGATTACTACCAATAAAGCCTTTGATGGGCATCTCCATATTGGATTGACCGGAGCAAACCCACACCTCGCCGATGTAGACATCCTTCAGCTCGATTTTCTCTTTGCCACAGGCAATCTTCAAAGTGTGCGGGCCTCCATATTCGGGCGTTGCAACAGCCACACGCCACGAGCCGTCATCGGCCACCTTGGTCGAATAGGAACCACCCCATGAGGGCTTGACCGTAACTTTGGCATTCGGCTCTGCCCATCCCCATACGGGAGCGTCGCACTGTTGCTGAAGCACCATGTGGTCGGTAAAAATTTTTGCCGTCTGCAACGGTCGTGCAGCGAACACGGTAAGTGACACGAGCGTGCACACTGCCACCAAAAGTAGTTGTTTGAGTTTCATAGGTTCAAAATATTATTA
The DNA here is from genome assembly GCA_017398695.1 of Alistipes sp. GTDB lineage: Bacteria > Bacteroidota > Bacteroidia > Bacteroidales > Rikenellaceae > Alistipes. The sequence continues at coordinate 3,592 of JAFQFG010000203.1, read as the reverse complement.
AATCAAAAAAGACAAATCGACATTACGCAGTACAAAGTTAATAAAATTTGTCACTTTTTTCGCAGTTTGACAGAAAAGTATTACCTTTGGTAAAAATTCGCATCGTATGGCTGTATTCAAGGTAGAGGGAGGTCATCGCCTCCATGGAGAGATAACCCCGCAGGGAGCAAAGAACGAGGCGTTGCAGATTATCTGCGCCACGTTACTGACCGAAGAGAGAGTCGTGGTACACAACGTTCCACGCATTCTCGACATTATGCAACTCATTGACCTACTGCGCTCGATGGGTGTCGTGGTAGAGGAGTTGGCTGAGGATACCTTTGCCTTTACCGCCAAGGATATCAACCTCGACTATCTGCGCAGCGATGATTACCAGAAACGATGCCGTCGTCTGCGCGGTTCGGTCATGATGGTGGGCCCGCTCTTGGCTCGTTTCGGTGTAGGCTACGTCCCCAAGCCCGGTGGCGACAAGATCGGTCGTCGTCGCCTGGACACCCACTTCATCGGCTTCCAAAAATTGGGTGCAAAATTCAACTTCGACAGCGCTGATGAGTTCTTTACGGTCGAAGCCGAGAAGTTGGAGGGTTGTTACATGCTCCTTGACGAGGCATCGGTGACGGGTACGGCAAATATCGTTATGGCAGCTGTGCTGGCAAAGGGTACTACCACTATATATAATGCAGCCTGCGAGCCCTACCTGCAACAACTCTGCAAAATGCTCAACCGCATGGGTGCCAAGATCTCGGGCATCGCCTCAAATCTGCTCACCATCGAGGGTGTTGAGCGTTTGGGCGGAACCGAGCACACGATGTTGCCCGACATGATTGAGGTAGGTAGCTTTATCGGCATGGCAGCCATGACCGGTTCGGAGCTGACAATCAAGAATGTCTCTTATGACAACCTCGGCATCATTCCGGCTCAATTCGCTCGCCTCGGCATCCGCTTCGAGCAGCGCGGAGATGACATCTACATTCCCCAGCAAGACCACTACGCTATCGAGAGCTTTATCGACGGCTCGATTATGACCATTGCCGATGCTCCCTGGCCGGGACTTACGCCCGACCTGCTGTCGATATTCCTCGTCGTGGCTACCCAGGCCAAGGGTTCGGTGCTGATTCATCAAAAGATGTTCGAAAGTCGCCTCTTCTTCGTCGATAAGCTGATTGATATGGGAGCGCAGATTATCCTGTGTGACCCCCACCGCGCTACGGTCATCGGTCACGACCACCGCATACGTCTGCGTGCTACGCGAATGTCCTCGCCCGATATTCGTGCCGGAGTCGCTCTGCTGATTGCAGCGATGAGTGCCGAGGGCACAAGCACCATCCAGAATATCGACCAGATAGACCGCGGATATACCAATATTGATGGCCGACTGAATGCTCTCGGTGCGAAAATTATTCGTTTGGAAGACGAATAATTTCAATTCACAATTCACAATTCATAATTCACAATTATCAATTATCAATTATCAATTATCAAAAAAGCCAATGGCCAATGGTTAATGGTTAATGGCCAATAGCTAATAGCAAAAAGAAAAAAAGATATGTTTTTAGAGAGTGCCAGCCGTAAAGGCTATATAGAAGTTATTTGTGGCTCGATGTTTTCGGGCAAGACCGAGGAGTTGATTCGTCGCCTGAAACGCGCGAAGTTCGCCAACCAGAAGGTCGAAATTTTCAAACCCTGCATCGACACCCGCTACTCGGAGGAGGAGGTCGTATCGCACGATTCGCACGCCATACGCTCGACTCCGGTCGACTCGCCTCAGAATATTCTGCTCATGTCGAGCGATGTGGATGTTGTCGGCATAGACGAGGCACAGTTCTTCGATGAGAGCATCGTGGATGTATGTCGTCAGTTGGCTGATAACGGAGTGCGCGTTATTGTTGCCGGTCTGGATATGGACTATATGGGCAAGCCCTTCGGCCCGATGCCGGCACTGATGGCTACCGCAGAGTATGTGACCAAGGTTCACGCCATCTGCGTGCGCTGTGGCAACTTGGCACACCATTCGCACCGCCTCACTGCCGACGAAAAGCTCGTGATGCTGGGCGAGAAGGACACCTACGAGCCTATCTGCCGTCACTGTTTCGCGGGGCTGGTACGCAATAACAACGCATAGAAAATGGATATAGCACAAGCAAAACGCAAGGAGAATATCGCAGAGTATATCCTCTATCTGTGGCAGATTGAGGACCTGTTACGCGCCATGCAGTTCAGCCCCGAGGCTATCTACTCGCAACTCGTGGCTCGTCGCGAAGTGTCCGAGGAGCAGAAGCAGATATTCCTGCTCTGGTATATGGATATCGTAAACCTCCTGCGCGAGGAGGGCAAGGAGGAGAGGGGACATCTCAACCATACGCTACACCTGATTGCCGATATGCACAACCTGCACTTGCAGCTGCTGCAACTCCCCATTGGCGACCACTACCGCTCGACTTTTGCGCGTCTGGAACCCGAGTTACCCCGCCTGCGACAAATCGTCGGGGGAGCCGAGATGACCGACACAGAGTTGTGCTTTCGTGCGCTCTATGCAGCAATGCTCTACCGCATTAAAGGCGATGGCGAGAAGGGTGCCGTGAAGGATACCATCGAGTTTGTTTCGCCCGTGGTTGCAGAGTTGTCGAGCTACTATCGCAAGGTCGAAACCGGTGAGATAAACCTCTTTGAAGGGGCGGAATAGTTGAGAATTAGGGGTGTCGAGAGGTTGATACACACAAAAAAATCGAAGAAATTTCGCAATTTGTTTGTGAATAACAAAAAAGGTTGTACCTTTGCACTCCGCAGAATGCGCTAAAACATAAAAACTATATAGTTATGGCAATGAAAAGAACTTACCAGCCCTCTCGTCGCAAGAGAATCAACAAGCACGGTTTCCGCGCGAGAATGGCTACTGCTAACGGCCGCAAGGTGTTGGCAGCGCGTCGTGCAAAGGGACGCAAGAAGTTGACCGTTTCGGACGAGTCGACATTCAAGTATGCATAGTGACTCGCAAGAGTGCTAAACAGATAAGGAATCCGCAAGGGTTCCTTATCTGTTTTTTTGTAGACACACCCACGACAACGGCTCTTGCCATACCCCCCCCCAAAAAAACTTATTTGCAAAAAATTGGTTTTCTCCTTGATTTTTAATTTAGTTTTGCTAAATTTGCATAGCGGAATTTATATATATAACAAACATAAACCAAATCTATTAATCAAAACCAATCATTATGAAAAAATTCAGACTTTTGCTGATGATGGTGTTGACGGCTGCCGTTTCATTCACAGCCTGCGACACTCCGGAGAAGGGCGATGATGTTGCCACTCCGACCGTAGCCCTGACTCTCGAGGCAGAGGAGGTTTACGAAGATGCCTTCATGGCATTCGCTGCTACAACCGACGCCGAGAAGGCTGCGTGGTTAGTGGTTAGTCACGGTGACACCACCGTAACAGTTGACGGTGTATTCGCTAACGGTACCGAGATTCCCGCTGACCAGCTCAATGGCGAGGAGCCCGCAATGATTCTCGTTGAGGACTTGGAGCCCGCGACAGAGTATGATCTCTACGTTGCTGTTCAGAACAAGGGCAAGAAGGTGCTGAGCGAGCCGTTG
>JAFQFG010000202.1 GCA_017398695.1 Alistipes sp. | reverse complement strand
TGACGAGCTTGCAAAGCGTGCCGGCGTGGGTGACAAGGTTGCCGCAATCACCGAGAGAGCCATGCGCGGTGAGATAGATTTCTGCGAGAGTTTCACCGAGCGTGTGGCGTTGCTCAAGGGTTTGGATGTCTCGGTTATGGAGGATATCGCCCGCAATCTGCCAATCACGGAGGGTTTGGAGCGACTGATGACTATTCTTAAGCGTGTGGGCTATAAAACGGCAATTCTCTCGGGCGGTTTTACCTATTTCGGAAACTACCTGAAACAACGATTTGGTTTCGATTATGTTTATGCCAATGACCTTGAGATTGTGGATGGTAAGCTGACCGGTCGTTATGTCGGCGAGGTGGTTGACGGCCGTCGCAAGGCAGAACTGCTGCGACTGCTGTGTCAGTTTGAGAATATCGACTTGGCACAGTCGGTGGCTGTGGGCGATGGCGCTAATGACTTGCCGATGCTGAACTTGGCGGGTCTGGGTATTGCGTTCCATGCCAAGCCAAAGGTTAAGGCTACTGCCGAACAGTCAATTTCGACTATCGGCCTGGATGGCATTCTCTACTTTTTGGGATTGAAAGATTCGCGCATTGAGTAGCGTGGGCAGAGGTATCAAATACCTATTTTACATTTGTGCAGCCGTACTTTTGTGCGGCTGTTACAATTCTACGCGATTGCCCGATGGCGAAGGTGCAGAGCTGCACCCGAACATGGACCTTGCCGAACTGCGTAAGTTGTGGAGTGGTGAAACTTTTGAAATTCAAGATGATGTGGTTGTCGGAGGAGTTGTTACATCGAGCGATAAAGAGGGCAATTTCTACCAAACATTCACTATATCCGATAATACGGGAGCTGCCGAGATAATGGCCGGCATGCGCGATCTGCATAATCCCTATCCCGTGGGATGCCGTATAGCGGTACGACTCAAAGGGTGTGCTGTGGGTGTTGGGCAAGGTGTACTGCAGATTGGAATGAAGCCCGAGTCTTATAGTAACTACGTGGTCGACTATTTCTATACGAAGGTGCTACTTGATAGGCATATCGTGAGCAGTGACGATATTGTCGATGTTGCACCTGTGAGTGTGGCGTGTGCAGAGTTGAATGTTGAGATGTGCGGAACGCTGGTGCGTGTCGAAGGTGTGCAACTCGTGACAGATGGAGAGGTGACGACTGAAAATGTCCAAGATGGAGATAAGCAACCGGAAACTTCGCAACTACCGGCTCTATGGGCGGGCTATCAAGCCTTTGCGGATGCGGATGGAGATAGAATTTATACCTACACGAGCAGCTATGCCTCATTTGCAGCGGAGAGGGTGCCGACCGAGCTGTGTGATATTACGGGTATTTTGCAGTATGGGCCGGTTGCAGGCGTGTCGGGTGAAAGATTTATCTTAAAGATGAGGAGTGATGATGATTGCACGTCGAACAATAGTGCTGCTATGTAGCCTGTGGCTTATCGTTGCATGCTCGGGTGCCACCAAACCCGAGCTCTCGGGCAATGCCGGCAACGATAACCCCGAGAGCGGATTGGTCTCCATTGCCTATCTGAAAAGTCGCTATAACGGTCTGTCAACCAATATTAAAGACGATGTTTCGATTAAAGGTACGGTCGTTGCCAACGACCTTTTTGGAGAGTTCTACAAGAGATTGGTGTTGGTTGACGATAGTGGCGGTATAGAGATATCTATTGACCGCGAACGACTCTGCGCGGACTTCCCTCTATATGCGAACGTGTCGGTAATATGCAATGGCCTTGCTCTGGGTCGGGTAGGTGGTAAAGTCGTGCTCGGAGCAAAACCTACGGGTGAATACACTACCGATCGTATTGCCGATGGCGATGTGTCGAAGTATCTATATTGGCAACCGGGAGATACCACTATGGCTGTGCCGCGCACGGTGAAGATTGCAGAACTCGGAGTCGAACATGTGTCGGATTATGTGCTGCTCGAGAGCGTGCGATTTGCCGATGATGAGGTGGGATGCGAGTGGTGTAATAAAGATGGTGAGGAGTATGTCGACACCGAACGTCATATCGTCGATTCGGATGGAAATGTGCTGATTGTTAAGATTGATGCCTATTGCAATTATGCCGATGAGGAGATTCCGGCGGGTTGTGGGGCTCTTGGTGGTATTGTCGATTATTCGGGCGGAAAATACTCTCTCCGCATTACTAATCATGAGATATATTTTTAGCAGAGCACGGCATCCATAACAGCCTATTGCTGCTGCTCCTTTATTTTTTGTAGTTCGTACATTTTGTCGCGGAAGCGTGTGGCTGCCAGGAAGTCCAATGAACGAGCTGCTCGCTCCATATCCTCCTTCGCTTTGGCGATAAGGTGGTCGAGATCCTCTGATGCGAAGATGTAGTCACTCTTCGTATCTGCAGCCATAGGCAACGTTCCGTAATGCTCTTCCTCGAGCGGATAGACCATATCCCCCTTGAATTTACTCTCGCCAAGCAGCAGGCTCTGTCCTGTGCCGCTCTTTTGAGCTTTGCGTGGCAGCATCTCATGCTCGATATTGTAGCGCACCTGCTTCTCTCGACGTCGGTTGCTCTCCTCGATGGCAATGCGCATGGAGTCGGTGCAGGTGTCGGCATACATTATGACATTGCCGTTGGCGTGACGAGCCGCACGGCCGGCAATCTGTGTTATCGAGCGCACATTGCGCAAAAATCCCTCCTTGTCAGCATCGAGAATAGCAACTAACGAAACCTCCGGAAGGTCCAAACCCTCGCGCAGAAGGTTTACTCCGATAAGCACATCAAACATTCCGGCTCGCAGATCCTCGAGTATCTGCACTCGCTCGAGAGTGTCGACATCCGAGTGAATATAACGGTTGCGGACGCCCACACGGTCGAGGTACTTCGAGAGCTCTTCAGCCATTCGCTTAGTGATGGTTGTGACGAGGATCTTGTCATCATTCTTGACATGCTTGTCAATCTCTTCGAGCAGGTCATCTATCTGATTGAGTGTTACACGCACCTCTAATGGCGGGTCGATAAGCCCCGTCGGGCGTATGAGCTGCTCGACTACGACACCTTCGCTCTTCGTGAGTTCGTAATCGGCCGGTGTGGCACTTACATATATCGTAGTGCGCGTGAGGTGTTCGAACTCCTCGAAACGCAGCGGGCGGTTGTCTTTGGCAGCCGGCAGACGAAATCCGTACTCCACAAGATTCTCCTTGCGTGCACGGTCACCGCCAAACATCGCACGAACCTGCGGGATGGTTACATGACTCTCATCGACTACAAGCAGAAAATCCTCGGGGAAGTAATCTAATAGGCAGAAGGGTCGGGTGCCCTCGGCCCTGCCGTCGAAGTAGCGAGAGTAGTTCTCGATGCCCGAGCAGTAACCCAACTCTTTAATCATCTCGAGGTCGTACTCAACGCGCTGCTTGAGTCGTTGTGCCTCGGTTGGTCGGCCTTCACGCTCAAAGAAGGCAATCTGCTTACCGAGGTCGAGGTATATCTGTTGCACCGCTTTGTTGATTCGCTCCTTTGTTGTGACAAAGAGATTTGCCGGGAAGATGGTCACCTGTCCGATATTCTCAAAACGTTGGCCTGTTACGGGATCTATGACCGAGATCATCTCAACCTCATCGTCAAAGAATGATACTCGATAGCAGTTACCTCCAAAGCTCGGCATTATATCGACAGTGTCACCCGTTACGCGGAATGTCGAAGGGGTGAGCTCGCGCTCGGTGCGTGTGTAGAGAGCCTCCACCAACCGATATAGGAAGTGTTTGAAGCTGACGATGTCGCCAACCTTGATGTTGATGGATGTGGCGTGGAAATCGTTCGGATTTCCAATGCCGTACAGACACGATACGCTCGATACTACAATCACGTCACGCCTGCCGGATAGCAGGGTGGATGTCGCGCTCAGACGCATCTTTTCAATCTCGTCATTTATCGAGAGATCCTTCTCGATGTATGTGTCGGTCGATGGGAGGTACGCCTCGGGCTGGTAGTAGTCGTAGTACGATACGAAATACTCGACAGCATTGTCGGGAAAGAAGTTTTTGAATTCGCCATAGAGCTGAGCTGCGAGAGTCTTGTTATGGCTTAAAACGAGTGTCGGTCGGTTCAGGTCCGCAATTACATTGGCCACCGTGAAGGTCTTTCCCGAACCGGTAACGCCAAGCAGGGTGTTGTAATCCGAACCCTTGCGGATGGCTTTTATCAGTTGAGCGATGGCCTCTGGCTGGTCGCCTGTGGGCTGGTAATCCGATACAAGTTTGAAATCCATAGGATGCAAAGTTATAACACCAAAGCATAAATTCAAAATCCGCACCTCGAATTTCACGATAGGTGCGATAAAATGTGTCGGTGTAGATAAAAATTCAACATAAATTACTATTTTTGCACTTATGATAGATAGAGCCACCATAGATCGTATTTATGCCGCTGCCGATATTGTTGATGTAATCGGTGATTACGTCACGCTCAAACGTCGCGGTGTGAACTACATGGCGTGCTGCCCGTTCCACAATGAAAAGACCCCGTCATTTGTCGTCTCACCGGCAAAAGGGGTGTTCAAATGCTTTGGTTGTGGAAAGAGCGGTAATGCGGTTACGTTCGTGATGCAACACGAAAATATAACCTATCCCGAGGCTCTGAAAAGCGTAGCAAAGAAGTATGGTATCGAGGTTCAAGAGAAGGAACTGACCCCCGAAGAGCAGCAGCGTAACGACAACCGTGAGAGCATGTTTGCTCTGAATGGATGGGCTGCCGACTACTTTGCAAACTATCTTCACCATGAGGCCGAGGGAATGAGTGTCGGCATGTCCTATTTCCGTCAGCAGCGCGGGTTCTCGGATGCGACAATCAAGAAGTTTTCTCTCGGATATTGCCCCTCCAAGGGCGATAGGATGTCGAAAGATGCCTTGGCAGCAGGCTATCGCGAGGAGTTCCTGACCTCGACAGGCCTCTCGCTCAAGAGGGAGAGTGATGGCTCTCTGTTCGACCGCTTTTACGATAGGGTAATCTTCCCCGTGCATAACATTTCGGGACGTATCGTGGCATTCGGTGGTCGCACCCTGCGCACCGATAAGAAGGTTGCCAAATACCAGAACTCGCCCGAGAGTGAGATTTACAGCAAGAAGAACGAACTCTACGGACTCTACTTTGCGAAGAAGGCCATCCAGCAGCAAGATTTTGCTATCTTGGTCGAGGGCTATACCGATGTGATTTCGATGCATCAGTCGGGAGTTGAGAATGTTGTTTCGTCATCGGGAACATCACTTACAACCGAGCAAATTCGACTTCTGAACCGCTTTACGCGCAATATTACGGTCATATATGATGGCGACTCGGCCGGTATTCACGCCTCGTTGCGAGGTATAGATATGATTTTGGCCGAGGGCATGAATGTGCGCGTCGTGTCGTTGCCGGCACCCGAAGACCCCGACTCTTTTGCTCGCTCGCACACAGCTGCCGAGGTGCAGGAGTATATCCATGCCAACGAAGAGGACTTCTTGTCGTTTAAGGCAAAGTTGCTGCTTGCCGATGCCGGTGCCGATCCGATTAAACGTTCGGCAGTGATTACCGATATGGTCAACTCCATATCGCTTATTCCCGACAATATCCAGCGTACGGTCTATATTGCCGACTGTGCTCGCATCATGAATATTGACGAGAATGTTCTCGTCGGAGAGGTGGCACGCAAGCGTATGCGAGCTGCCGGAGATGCTGAGGCTGATGATTTTGTGCGTCGCCAGCAGGCTCAGCGCAGAGCCGAGCAGTCACAGCCACAGCGCATGATTCAACCCGAGACTAAGGGAGGGATTATCGAGGCCGGAAGTAGTAAGGATTCACTCGAGAAGGAGCTGACGAAATATCTGCTCAAGTTCGGACATCGCTATTTTGAGCTCAAGGAGGGTAAACAATTTGTGAAAATGAATGTTGCAGAAGAGATTTTGCGTGACCTCGACATGGATGGCATCCAATTCGAGAACCGTGCCTGCAACGAGATATTAAACCTCTATCGAAGATTGTGGAGTGATGCAGGTGTAGGTGCCGAAATCTCGGTGAACCACTTTACGAGCCATAGCGATCCCGAGGTGTGCAACATGTCGGTAGATTTGTTGATGTCGGATGACAATTATGTTGCCAGCGAGATATGGAGCAAGAAGGATGTCCATGTTGAGAGTGTGGAGGAGATATTGGCTGTGGGAGTTCCCAAGGCGATAGTGCTCTATAAATCGAAGATTCTCGATGGCTTGGCGGCAGAGTGGAGCAGTAAGCTCGATGACCCGAATCTGACGGAAGAGGAGTTGAAAGCGATAACCCAACGAATTTCCATGCTGAATGTGGCCAGGGTGCAGATGTCGAAAAAGATACAACGCTCAATACTGTAAAAGATTAAAAAAGCAAAAAATATTTACCGTAAACAAACTAAAAATACTATGTGTAGAGCCCTGATTATCGGAGCCGGCGGTGTAGGTACCGTCGTAACCCAGAAGGTTGCAGCAAATCCCGTATTTACGGATGTTATGCTTGCCAGCCGTACCAAATCGAAGTGTGATGCCGTGGCAGCAGCCATCGGTGGTAATCGAGTAAAGACCGCTCAGGTCGATGCCGACTCTGTCGAGGAGTTGGTTGCTCTGTTCAGCGAGTTTAAGCCCGATATTGTTATCAATGTGGCATTGCCATATCAGGATTTGACCATTATGGATGCCTGCCTTGAGTGTGGATGCAACTACCTCGACACGGCAAACTACGAGCCCAAGGATGAGGCTCACTTCGAGTATTCGTGGCAGTGGGCATATCAGGATCGCTTTAAGGAGAAGGGCCTGACAGCCATCCTCGGATGTGGTTTCGACCCGGGAGTGACGGCAATCTTTACGGCTTATGCCGCGAAGCACCACTTTGACGAGATCCACTACCTCGATATCGTCGACTGCAATGCCGGTAATCACGGCATGGCTTTCGCTACCAATTTCAACCCCGAAATCAACATCCGTGAGGTGACACAGAAGGGTCGTTATTACGAGAATGGCAAGTGGGTAACCACCGAGCCGCACGAGATCCATGCTCCGCTCAACTATCCCGAGATTGGCGAGCGTGAGTCGTATGTGATCTATCATGAGGAGTTGGAGTCGCTCGTCAAGAACTATCCCTCGATTAAGCGTGCACGCTTCTGGATGACCTTTGGTCAGGAGTATCTTACTCACCTGCGCGTGATTCAGAATATCGGCATGGCACGTATCGACCCGATTATCTATAATGGGGTAGAGATCGTACCTATCCAATTCTTGAAGGCTGTGTTGCCCGATCCGAAGTCACTCGGCTCGAACTATCACGGTCAGACCTCGATAGGTTGCCGTATCCAGGGTGTGAAGGATGGTAAGGAGCGTACCTACTATATCTATAACAACTGCGACCATGAGGTGGCATTCAAGGAGACCGGTACTCAGGCTGTCAGCTTTACTACGGGTGTTCCGGCAGCACTTGGTGCCTCGATGTGGGCTAAGGGCTTGTGGCGTGGTGCCGGAGTCTTCAATGTCGAGGAGTTCGATCCCGATCCCTTCTTGGCAGAGCTCGGAGAGCAGGGCTTGCCGTGGGTCGAGATGTTCGACGTCGACTTGGAGGTCGATAAGATTAAGTAGGTAGTACCTGAGCTGTATCAACAAATATGTCCGACTGCGATAACAGTCGGACATATTTTTTTGTGGCAGATTATGCGTGTAAGCCCCGGCTTTTACTCGTGCAGCGCCTTCCAGAGCATATCTTTCAGCTCGGTGATGTGGTAGCCGCTGACCGAGGAAATGAATATCGCGGGGATATCCTTCGGCAGAAGCGGGCGCATCTGCTCCTCCAACTCCTCATCAATCATATCACACTTGGTAATCGCCAGCAGTCGCTGTTTGTCCAAGAGTTCGGGGTTGTACTGCGTAAGTTCGCCCAGCAGAATGTCGTAGTCCTTCTGAATATCATCGCTATCGGCAGGAATCATAAACAACAGCACCGAGTTACGCTCGATGTGGCGCAGGAAGCGCGTGCCGATACCCTTGCCTTCGTGCGCACCCTCGATAATTCCGGGGATGTCGGCCATTACGAACGATTTGTGGTCGCGAGCCTCGACGATGCCGAGATTAGGCTCCAAAGTGGTAAAGGCATAGTTTGCAATCTTGGGCTTGGCAGCCGAAACAACCGACAGCAGGGTGCTTTTGCCGGCATTAGGAAAGCCCACAAGACCTACATCAGCCAAAACCTTCAATTCAAGAATGAATGTGCCCTCGGCACCCTCCTCGCCCGGCTGTGCATAGCGCGGAGCCTGATTTGTGGCGGTCTTGAAGTGCCAGTTGCCCAATCCTCCGCGACCGCCCTTCAAGAGGACGAGTTGCTCGCCCTGCTCGGTAACCTCGCCCACAACCTCGGTGTAGGTCTCGCCTGTCTCCTCATCGGTAAACATCTGCTTGGCAACCGTTCCGAGCGGTACGGGGATGACGATATCCTTGGCATCCTTGCCCGACGAACGCGCACCCGAGCCACACTCGCCATCTTCGGCAAATTGGTGACGTTGGTACTTGAGGTGGATAAGAGTCCAATATTGGCTCTCGCCTTGCAGAATGATGCTGCCACCCTTGCCACCGTCGCCACCATCGGGACCTCCGAAGGCAACGAATTTCTCACGGCGGAAGTGCGCCGAGCCTGCGCCACCATGTCCCGAGCGTGCAAAAATCTTAACGTAATCCACAAAGTTCGAACCTGCCATATTTTATCCTTTTGTCGTTTCAGCGGACAAAAGTACAAAATAATTGATAATTGACAATTGATAATTGATAATTAAGAGACAGACGATATATATTTATATGAGTTTTAGAGTGTATATTGCATTGTCAAACTCAATATACAGTGTGTCGCAGATGACCTATTTGTCGGATTTTGGTTAAATATCGTGCGAGAGCGGGGGAGGAACCTGTGCGGAGGTGTCGAAGTCGCCCCAGCGGTCGCCAATCGAGTCGATGACCGCTGCAAGTTCTGCGGGGTCGTTCAGCGTGACGAGTTTCAGGCGCGTATCCTTGAAGTTGGGTAGTCCCTTGAAGTAGTTCGACAGGTGGCGACGCATCTCGAGGATGCCGACCCTTTCGCCCTTAATCTCGATAGACTTTGCCAAATGCTCCTTGGCTATCGCAACGCGCTCCGCGACAGAGGGTTGGGGTAGAACCTCGCCCGTTTGGAGGTAGTGCTTGACCTCGCGGAATATCCAGGGTCTGCCGTAGGTTGCTCGGCCAATCATGATGCCATCCACGCCATAGCGGTCGAACATCTCGCGAGCCTTCGCTCCCGAGTCGATATCGCCATTACCGATAATCGGGATGTGAATTGCCGGATTATTCTTGACCTTGCCGATAAGAGTCCAATCAGCCTCGCCACGATAGAGTTGGGCTCGTGTGCGCCCGTGAATTGTGAGGGCTGCGATGCCAACATCCTGCAAACGCAGGGCTATCTCCTCGATATTCTTCGACTCCTCGTCCCAGCCGAGGCGTGTCTTGACCGTCACGGGCTTCTTCACGGCATTGACTATCTGGCGCGTCATCTCGACCATCAGCGGCACATCACGCATCATGCCCGAGCCGGCACCACGGCCTGCGATCTTCTTCATCGGACAACCGAAGTTGATGTCGATAATGTCGGGATTGGCACTCTCGGCAATGCGGGCAGCCTCGACCATAGGCTCGATAAGGTGTCCGTAAATCTGGATGCCTACGGGACGCTCCGCATCGTCGATGTTGAGTTTCGCTCGCGACTTCCACGCATCGCGAATCAGCCCATCCGAGGAGATAAACTCGGTGTAGACCACATCCGCACCAAACTTCTTGCACATGTATCGAAATGAGGGGTCTGTGACATCCTCCATCGGTGCGAGAAACAGCGGCTCGTGTCCAAGTTCTATATCGGCAATCTTCATACTTTTTGCTCTTTGGCTGCAAAGGTAGGGAATAATTCAAAATATTATTGCTACCTTTGAAAAATATTACACACTTCCGATTTGAATATTGAGATGAAACATCTATTTCTGACGATAGCAACAACGATAGCCGTAGCGCTCACTGCCGTAGCGCAGAGTTCAAAAAATATGCTTGAAATCGATCAATCGAGTTTTCGCCCGGTGCAGACCGCTGTGTTGACGGGTGTCGGTATTGATAAAATAGGGCTTGACCGCTCCAAACGCCCGTGTGCGCGTATTAAACTGCATGTCAACCGTATGACACGCGAGGAGATAGACCAATTAGTGGTAAATCCTATTGGCGGTATGGTTGAGCTGACCAAGAAGAGGACTTCGTTCGAAGGCAATGGTATAATCTTCGAAATTACTGCTAAGGAGCAGGTGCGTTTCTATCTTCACCACGATGTGTATGGCGACTCTAATGAGGTGGCGGTGAACCTTCAAGCTAATACGGAATATCTCCTCGATGCACAACTAAATCAGCTCTTCACAATTACCGTAGCATCAAACATGAAAGATGCCGATGTCTACATTGATGACCGATATTGTGATAAGACAAATGATGATTATGTGGTTGTTGTCCATGATGTTATCCCTGGAGAGCACACTCTGCGCATTGAGCATGCAGGTCGTAAAGCAGAGCAGCAGATACTGGTGCATAGAGATAATGTCTATTTCCGCTGTAATGTCGATACTGTAGAGGCACGCCCACAATTTGTGATCTTTGAGGTTGAACCCAAGAATGCTATTGTTTTTATCGACAACGAACCTCAATCCACACAAGAGGGATTTGCACAGGCACTTCTGCAGAATGGAACTTACTCATGGAGAGTGATGGCGAAGGGCTATCACGAACAGTCCGGAACTCTCACCGTTTCGGGTGCTAAGGTTACGCGCAAAGTTACACTTACGGCCGATGCTGCAATGGTGACAATCTCGGCAGGCGAGGGTAGTGAGATATGGATCAATAACGAACGTAGGGGAGTGTCGCCATGGCGAGGTCAACTGCTATCGGGAACCTATCTCTTTGAGGCACGTAAGCCCGGTCATCGTACTACAACGCTACCACAAACCATAACTTCGACTCCGGCCGAGCAGAGTTACACGCTTGATGCACCGACACCTATCATGGGCTCGATAACGATAACCTCAGTGCCGGCAATGGCGGACATATACATAGATGGTAGGCGAGTGGGGCAGACACCGATGATGAGCGACTTGATTATAGGTGAACACAATGTTGAGTTGCGACGTGAGGGATGCGTAACTATAAGAGAAACGGTCATTATTGCCGATGGCAAAACTTCAAATCTCGATATAACATTAGAGAAACTCTCAACTGCAACTGCAAACGGCTCATCTGCATCAACAGTAACCGCCGGGCCATACAAGGTTGGTGATTACTATAACGAAAATGGTAAAGAGGGGGTTGTGTTTTGGGTAGACAACACAGGTAAACAAGGCAAAATAGTCAACATGCATGACTCGCCCAAAGAGTTGAAGTGGTCTACTGATTTGTGTGAAAGTGATATTGTTGGAGCAGAGAGTAAGGATAACGGAGTCGCTAACATGGCTGCGGTAAAGAAGATCTGGGGTTATAAAATGTCTTTTCCGGCTTTTTCCTATTGCGAAAAATTAGGCGATGGGTGGTATTTGCCGGCAATTGACGAGTTGAGAATGTTTACATTGAACTCTGCAGTTCACGATGCTGTTAATC
>JAFQFG010000201.1 GCA_017398695.1 Alistipes sp. | reverse complement strand
TATCCCCCAAACCCCCTTTCTGTAAAGGGGGCTTATTGTTGCGTAAGCTCATAGTTTATACCTTTTAGTATATGGCGGAGCTTCTTTCGTATAAGACTCACTTAAAGGCGAGGGCTGTACGTGACGTACTATCCCTCGCCTTTTCGTTTCGCTATGCACAAAACCTGCCCCTCTCTACTCAAAAATTAAGAGGAGCAAGTTTTTTGTCTTGTGCAGAATTGCGAAGGCGGTACTCATAGGGAGCAAACCGCTTGCTCCTTAAAGAGGCGGTTACCTACTTTAATATGATGAAATCATAGTATTGTCGGAGCAAGAGTGCTTTACTGCTCTGTGAAACAGAGGACGATCGCAGCAGGCGAGAGCAGAACGAATTTATTTGTTATGCCGAGCCGCCACCGGCCGAAGCCGAGAATAGATTGCGTAGCAATCCTCGGCAAGTTAAGCTCACATTCTCCTATTGCTTATGTAGCCGCAATCGATATTGATATTCCCTCCAAACCTCCCTTTGACAAAGGGAGGCTTATTATTGGGGGGGGGTAAACTTTGGATTAAATGCCCAGAATCTTACTTTAACGCCGCAATTCGTGTGTTACCTATCCCCCAAACCCCCTTTCTGTAAAGGGGGCTTATTGTTGCGTAAGCTCATAGTTTATACCTTTTAGTATATGGCGGAGCTTCTTTCGTATAAGACTCACTTAAAGACGAGGGCTGTACGGGCGTACTATCCAAGTCGTCATTCTTCATTACGGCACAGTATAATTCCTATGCAAATATAAAAATTGAGAGACCGAAGATTCGATTTTCTCTGGAAGCCAAGTCGGATATACCAATTTGGGTGAATAACAACGAATGACAATCGTTGGGTGCGCTCACTGAATGGCATTTAATGGCAAAGCACTCGAGGGACCGATTGGGAAGTGTGTGTGGGGGGGGGTGGCATTCGCATCTGCGGTGCTGAATGGCATGCGGTCGCCCAAGGACTCCCCGAATGTCGATTGCACGCAGTACTCGCATAATTGCAACGCAAGCAAGTATTTGGGTTCTTGCACATTTCGTTTTACAAAGTTGTACAAATCGTTTTGCCGATTATAATAAGATGCCGAGATTTTCGTCATACTCTTCGTAATAAAAGCGAGGTGTTGTTCGGAAATCATTGAACAACACCTCGCTCTCTTATTGATTATTTCAGCCGAAAGCCTCTCTACTCAACCACGAACGATACGGTTTGCAGATCCTTGTCTCGCGACGAACTGCCGACCATAACCTTGAATTCGCCCGGCTCGACCACGCGCTCCATATCTACGTTGTAGAATTGCAACTTGTCGGGGGTAATGGTGAACTTCACACGCTTGCTCTCGCCGGCCTTTAGCTCTACGCGGGCAAAATCTTTCAGCTCCTTCACGGGTCGAGTCACCGACGAGTAGCAGTCGCGGATATAGAGCTGTGCAATCTCTACGCCATCGCGCTGACCCTTATTGGTGATGGTTACCTCGACATCCACCGTTCCGTCTGCCGAAATCTTCTCTGTCGAGAGGGTCAAGTCCGAGTACTCAAACTCTGTGTAGGACAGACCGTAACCGAAATAGTAGAGCGGATAGGGCTTCTGGTCGAGTGTCTTGTGGAAGTAGTGCGAGGGCTTATAGTTGTAGTATACGCCTATCTGTCCCGAGTTGCGAGGGATGGTCATCGACATCTTTGCCGAGGGGTTAACCTTGCCGTAGAGAATCTCTGCCACGGCCTGACCACCATACATACCCGGCTCCCAAGCATAGAGGATTGCCGGCAGGTTCTCGTCAGCCCACTCAATGCTCTGTGGACGGCCTGCAACAACAATCATAATGGTCGGCTTGCCACTCGCTGCCACACGTCGCACCAGCTCCTCCTGAAGACCCAGCAGACCGATATTGCCACGGTCGCGATTCTCACCGCAAGTGCGGCCCTTCATGTAGCGTGCGCCCTGCTCGCCTACGACAACGATATTGAGATCGGCAGTACGTGCCTTACGTACAGCCTCATCAACCTTCTCCTGCTTCATCTTGTTGGGGTACACACCCTGATCAACAAAGGTGAACTCCGTCTGCGGAGCAACCTCACGCAGACCTTCAAGGATAGTTGTAACATTTTCGGGACGCTGCTCCGATGACCAGTCGCCCAAGATGCCTTGGTCATTAGCGTTGACACCCGTCACCATTACGCGCTTGTATTTGCGCACATCGAGCGGAAGAATGCCGTCATTTTTGAGCAGAACAATCGACTGACGTGCAGCTTCCAATGAGGTCTGGCGGTGCTCCTCGCAAAGACGCACTTTGTTGCCTTGCTCGACGTCGGCATAGGGATTTTCGAACAATCCGAGGCGGAATTTTGCTGTCAGAATACGACGTACCGACTCGTCAATGCGGCTCTCGGGGATGCGACCCTCGCGCACCAACTCGATAACCTCATCAAACCAATGCAGGCCGTGCATGTGCATATCCATACCTGCCATAATCGACTGGTAATAAGCCTCTTTGCGGCTATCTGCAACGCGGTGAAGGTCGTGCAGACGCTCGATATCCATCCAGTCGCTAACGACAAAACCTTCGAAGCCGCACTCGCCACGCATAACATCCTCCATAAGCCACTTGCTGGAGTGACAGGGGATGCCGCTAATCTCGTTGTGGGCGGTCATCAGTGAACCTGCCTTAACCTCTGTGAGGCAACGTTCGTAGGGCGGCAGGAATACCTCGCGCAACGTGCGCTCCGAGACATCGGTGGGGGCTGCATTGGTTCCATTCACCGACTGTGAGCCTCCGACCAGGTGCTTAATACAAGCCAAAACATCATCCTGCGAGTCGAGGTTGCCCTGATATCCTTTGACTGATGCAACTCCCATCGAGCCAACCAGATAGGTGTCCTCTCCATAGGTCTCTCCGCAACGTCCCCAGCGACCATCACGAGCCACATCCACATTGGGATTGAAGGTCCAGTGCATATTCATCGCACGCATCTCTTTGGCGGTTTGGCGGGCAATTTTGTAGGCCAACTCGGGGTTGAACGAGCATGCAAGACCGATGTTGGTGGGGTAGTTGGTGTTGTTCGGGGCGAGGGCGTTGCCGTGAATGGCATCGATTCCGAGAATAAGCGGAATGCCCAAGCGTGAACGCATGGCGTGCTCTTGCAACATGTTTGCCTCCTCGACGGTCAGTACATGGAGGAAGGAGCCGACCTTACCCTCCTCCGTCCAACGGAGCAGAGTATCGGCATTAATGCCGGGGTAGAATGCGTTGGCATCGTCATTTGCAGCGATCTTCTTTTTCTTTTGAGAAATGCTCCAATCGCGTGCCTTAACATGCTCAACACCGCAATATTGGCTCATCTGTCCAACCTTCTCCTCGAGAGTCATCTGCGAGAGCAAGGCCTCCACGCGCTCCTCTACGGGCAACGTGGCATCTTTGTAGTCTTTCGGTGCGCAGCTGCACATAGCAACTACTACAGCCAACAAAATCAGGTTCTTCATAGTTATATCAGTAGTAATTATCAATTATCAATTAACCCTCCTTCGGAGGCTTTTCCTCCTCGCGGCTCGGCATAGTCTGCAAGCAGCCTCTGCTCTCGCTTTTTTTAGAGGTTAACCCTCCTTCGGAGGCTTTTCCTCCTCGCGGCTCGGCATAGTCTGCAAGCAGCCTCTGCTCTCGCTTTTTTTAGAGGTTAATCCTCCTTCGGAGTCTTTTCCTCCTCGTGGCTCGGCATAGTCTGCAAGCAGCCTCTGCTCTCGCTCCGCAGCGTCGGTTATCAATTGTCAATTATCAATTATCAATTGTCAATTATTTATCTCACCTGTGCGCCGGCGCGAAATTCGAACTGCTTCTGCAGATTCGACATCGTGCGCTCAATCATCTTATCGTTCAGAGTCTGGGTCTTATCCTCGAGGATAAAGCTCAAAGCGTAAGATTTCTTGCCCTCGGGAAGTTTGTCGCCCTCATAGACATCGAACAGAGCCACATTCTTGAGGAGTTTCTTCTCTGTTTGGAGAGCAATATCTCGCAACTGCGAGAAGGTAACGCCCTTATCGACAAGCAGAGCCAAGTCGCGACGGACCTCCGGGAATTTCGACAACTCCTCGGCTGCAACCTTGTGCTTCTTGGTCGTTTTGAGCAGGCGGTCAAAGTCAATCTCGGCGAAGAAGACCTCTTGCTTCAGATCGAAAGCCTTGGCAATCTTCGGATTTACCACACCCATCTGCACCAACCAATTGTTGCCCTGCATAAGAGCCACTGCCTCGCCAAAGAGGTCGCTTTCGAGGCTCTCGCATTTGAGCTTGTAGATATCCAGACCAAAACGCTTCAAAATCTGCTCGACAGCCGTCTTGAGTGTAAAGAACGATGCCGGTTGTGCAGCTGCGTTCCAACTCTGCGACACGGCATCACCCGTAACGGTCAATGCCAGGCGGTAGTTCTCCGAGTAGGGAGCTGTTGCCGACTCCTCGCTGCGTGCAGCCTCGTTGTAGAAATAACAGTTGCCGAACTCATAGAGCTTAAGGTTGCCGTTGCGGTGATTGACATTGAGTTCGACAGCCTCCATGGCGTTAAACAGCAACGTCTGGCGCATGACATTCAGATCGGCACTCAGCGGATTGAGAATCTTGACACAATTCTCTGCCTTGTACGACTCCAAGCCCTCATAATAAGAGCCTTTGGTTAGCGAGTTCGACATAATCTCGGTATAACCGCGAGCAGTCAGGAAGTCCGAAACCAGATTTACCAGACGAGGTTTGTCGGGCTTTTGAACATACGAGAGAGTTGAATTAACATGCTCGGGAATCTCGACATTGTTGTAGCCGTAGATTCGCAAAATGTCCTCGATAAGGTCAGCCTCGCGCTGAACATCCACGCGATAGGGAGGTACGGCAACGCTCAAAACACCTTCGTTCTCCGCCTCGACCTTTACGTCAAGTGCAGCGAGAATCTCACGAACTGTGGTTTCGGGAATCTCCTTGCCAATCAGCGAGTTGATGCGGGCAAATGAGATGTCGAAACGGAAATCTTCTGCGGGTGAGGGGCAGATGTCTGTAATCTCGCTGGCAATCTCTCCGCCTGCCAACTCCTTCATCAGCAGAGCTGCACGCTTGAGAGCGTAGAGTTGGATATTGGGGTCGATACCGCGCTCGAAACGGAACGAAGCATCGGTATTAAGTCCGAAACGCTTGGCAGTCTTGCGCACCCATACGGGGTTGAAATATGCCGACTCGATAAAGACGTTGGTGGTCGAATCGGAGATACCCGAGTCGATGCCTCCATATACACCTGCGATACACATCGGACGCTCTGCCGAGCAGATCATCAGATCCTGCTCCGTGAGTTTGCGCTCAACTCCATCAAGCGTAACGAAGGGAGTGCCCTCGGCACAGGTCTTGACTATAACCTTGCCACCCTCAATCTTGTCTGCATCGAAGGCATGGAGTGGCTGACCCAGCTCAAAGAGGATAAAGTTTGTGATGTCGACCAGATTGTTGTGAGGATTGAGTCCTGCAGCACGCAGATAGTTCTGCATCCATTCGGGAGAGGGGGCAATCTTGCAACCCTTAACCGAAATGCCGGCATAGCGCGGGCAAGCCTCGCTATTCTCGACCGAAACCTCGATGGGAAGGCTGTTGTTGTCGATTTTGAACTCCTCGACACTCGGCAACTGCAACGATACCTGCTCGCCACGGCTACGCAGATATGCCGCCAGGTCGCGAGCAACGCCAATATGTGAGGCCGCATCAATGCGGTTGGGCGTAAGGCCTATCTCGATAAGGTAATCATCCTGGATGTTGAAGTATTCGCGTGCCGGAGTGCCGACCTTTGCCTCAGCTGGCAACTCCATAATGCCTGCGTGGTCGGTGCCGATACCGAGCTCATCCTCGGCACAGAGCATGCCGAGCGACTCAACGCCACGAATCTTGCTACGCTTGATTTTGAACTCCTCGTCGCCACCATTGGGGTAGAGTACTGCACCCACTGTAGCACATACGACCTTCAATCCGGCACGACAGTTGGCCGCACCGCAGACTATCTGCAACGGAGCCTCTGCGCCCACATCGACGGTGGTGATGTGGAGGTGATCGCTATCGGGATGCTCATCGCATGTCAGAACCTCACCGACAACCACTCCTGCCAAGCCTCCACGGATGGTCTCAATCTTCTCGAAACCCTCGACTTCAAGGCCGATATCGGTTAAAATTACGGCAATCTCCTCTGCCGTCAAATCTGTGTTGATGTAGTTTTTAAGCCACTTGTAAGAGATGTTCATATTATGATGTTTTTGTACTTATTTTCTTTAATCTTGACAATTCGCAAAGGTAATATTTTTCGGTGATATAACAAAGTTATAAACGAAAAAGTGGCTATCGCAACATAAATTGCAGGACAGCCACATATTCGTTGTTGGAGGTTATTGATATCTATTTCGAGCCAATGTACAGTAGTATCATGCCGAGCAGAATAAACAGCAGATCGAGAGCCTTTGCCCGCAGATTCTTTTCGCGGAACAGCATCGCCCCGCATGTGAACGACACCACCACCGAGCCACGACGAATCATCGACACCACAGCTATCAATGCCCCATCCCTCGAGAGCGCAGTAAGATAAGCTATGTCGGCACAGGTCAGAAATAGCGAGATGAGGGGTATCGCCCACGACCAATGGAATGGCTTTTCGGCTCGTTTCGGCCACCACAAAACGGCTACCACAACAGCCATCATTGCAAATTGATAGAGCGTGTACCAGCTCTGCACAAACATCGGGTCGAGGGTGCGCATTATGTGCTTATCGTACAAGCCGCAACATGCTCCGACAACAGCCGCAGCTGCAACCGACAAAATCCATATATTGTTGCGGAAATCGACACCCTCACTCTTGCCGGCATGGCTCAAGAGAAAGAGCGAAAAGAGCGCTAACAGCACACCTGCCCACTGCCATCCATTTAGCTGTTCGCCAAAGATAAGCATTGCACCAAGCAGAGTAAGCACCGGTCGGGTAGCATTTATCGGACCGACGATCGTTATGGGGAGATGCTTCATGCCATAGTATCCGAAAATCCATGAGGTCAAGACCATAGCCGACTTGATAAACACCATGCCGTGAGCGCGTAAATCGCCTTGAGGAATCTCGAAAAAGGTGCCGTCGAACCATCCAAACCCTCCGACCGAAGAGATGAGGAATGGAAGGAAAAAGAGGCTTGATAGAAGGGTGTTGATAAGCAGAACGGGCATCACGGCATTGCCGATAAGTGCCCGTTTTTTTGCAACATCATAAAAACCCAGCAGTAACGCCGAGGTGAATGCCAATGCTACCCACATAGCTCGCTAAAGTTCGTCGCTGTAGACAGCCGAGGGGAGATCGTGCAGATTGTAGCGCGAAGCCATCGACATTCCGTAAGCACCGGCCGACTTAATTGTGAGCAGGTCACCGCGCTTGGTCTTGCGCAAGCTGACATTCTCGTCAAACACATCCGTGGACTCGCAGGCCGTACCTACGACTGTGTATTTGCTTTGTAACTCCTCCTGTGAGGTGATATTCTCGATATTGTGATACGAACCATACATGGCGGGGCGTACCAACTCGGTCATGCTTGCATCGACAATCACAAGTCGACGGCCTGTGGCTGTGGTCTTGTTGAATAGAACGCGCGTGATGAGCTCGCCACACTCGCCGACAATCGAACGCCCAAACTCGAAGTGTACTTCGCGGTCACCGACGTTAAGATACTGATTGACAATCGAGAATAGCGATGCAAAGTTGGGGATGGGCTCATTCTCGGGAACATCGTAGTTGATGCCGAGGCCACCGCCAACATCGACAAAATTCAGATTGAATCCGAGCGATGTGAGATTGGCAACGATGACGTTTACCTTCTCGCACATATTCTCAAAGACGTGCAACTCACGAATTTGAGAACCGATGTGCAGGTGCAGACCGATGATATTTATATTCTCGAGAGCCTGAATATCAGTCACATGCTCCAAAACCTCCTCATACGAGATGCCGAACTTGCTATCTGCCTGACCGGTGTCGATGCAGTGATTGGTCTTGGGGTCGATGTCGGGGTTGATGCGCAGAGCAACATCGGTCTTGCGGTCGGCCTCACGCGACAACTCGTCAACCAAGAACAGCTCCTCGAGACTCTCGCAGTTGATGGCCAAAATCTGCTGCTCGATGGCATAACGCAACTCCTTATCGCGCTTGCCCACACCGGCATAGACAATACCCTTCGGGTCGAAGCCCATTTCGAGAGCCTTGCGTACCTCGTTGCCGCTGGCGCAGTCGATGCCGAGGCCGTACTCGCGTATGATATTGAGGATGTGGTCATCGTAATTGGCCTTGATGGCGTAGTGTACCTTGTAGTTGTGCTTTGCCGACTCATAAACAACACTCTCGAGTGTGCGACGCAGAAGGTCGATGTCGTAGAGATAGAATGGGGTTTCGTAGTTTTGCAGTTTCTCTGCAACGTGTCTGCTTAACATTACCTAACTAATATTTATGGTGTAAAAAAATATGCGCAAATGTAATGATTCTCTGTTATAATAGCAAATCGAGAATTACAAAAAATGCGAGGGAGGTGCTTGCAAGCCCATTCAGAGTACCGAAGGCAATGCCTATATTGCGTTGTTTGGTCGGGGTGACAAGCAGGTGCTCCAGAGTGAGCAGAGCTGTGAAGATTGCAACGCCAACCCACAGGTACCAATGCCCGGGCAGATAGCTTGCAAACCAGACGAGAGCTGCAATGCTGATTATGTGCATCAATGCGCTTATAATCAACGATGTGCGAGCCGAGAAACGAGAAGGTATCGAGTGTAGTCCGCGCTCGCGGTCGAAGGCCGCATCCTGCAGTGCGTAGATGATGTCGAAACCTCCGCACCAGGTGATGACAATCAACGAGAGTATGCAGGGTTCGAGGGCGAACTCTCCGGTGACCGCGATGTAGGCTCCTACGGGAGCAATTCCAAGTGAAAGCCCGAGCACAAAATGCGCCAATGAGGTGAACCGCTTGCAGTAAGAGTAGAACATCACAACTGCCAAAGCCACAGGCGATAACACCGCAGTCAAAGAGTTGATTGTCGATGCTGTGACGATGAACAAAACTGCATTGATAATAACGAATGTCAAGGCCCTCTTCGGAGAGATTACACCTGCCGGAATTTCGCGATTGGCGGTACGCGGATTTTCGGCATCTATGCGCCAGTCGGCCCAGCGATTAAAGCCCATTGCGGTGTTTCGTGCAAAGACCATGCAGAGCACCACCTGCCCAAGCAATACAATCCAATGCCACGGCTCCGAGAGGGTTGGACTGCCACACTTTAGAGCATACGTAAATCCAATCATTGCAAAGGGCATTGCAAAGATTGTGTGTGAGAATTTCACAAGTCGTAAATAGTCCGATAATTTCGCCATTGTATACTGTTTTTCGCCACAAAATTACAAAAATAAGAGATTGTGACAACTCTATTTTTCGTTAATACTTTCGTATTAATGACAAAATATGTATATTTGCGCCCACTATGAAGAATATAAGGAACTTTTGTATAATTGCCCATATCGACCACGGCAAATCTACGCTTGCCGACCGACTGCTCGAGATGACCAATACGCTCAATCAGCGTGAGATGCAGTCGCAGGTACTCGATGATATGGATCTCGAACGCGAGAAGGGTATTACCATCAAGAGCCACGCTATCCAGATGGAGTACACCGCGCGTAACGGCGAGAAATATACACTCAATCTGATTGACACCCCGGGACACGTCGACTTCTCGTATGAGGTATCGCGTGCAATTGCGTCGTGTGAGGGTGCTCTGCTTGTGGTTGATGCTACGCAGGGTATTCAGGCGCAGACCATCTCCAATCTCTACCTCGCTCTGGGCAGCGATCTCGAGATTATTCCGGTGCTCAACAAGATTGATATGGACTCGGCAATGATTGACGAGGTGAAGGATCAGGTTGTCGACCTACTCGGATGTGATCATGATGATATACTCTGTGCCTCGGGTAAAACCGGCCTTGGTGTGGACGAAGTTCTGGAGGCGATTGTCGAGCGCATTCCTGCTCCGAAGGGCGATGAGAATGCTCCGCTGCAGGCTCTGATTTTCGACTCGGTATTTAACCCCTTCCGCGGAATCATCGCTTACTACCGAATCTTTAACGGTAAAATCAGCAAGGGAGAGCATGTCAAGTTCTTCAATACGGGCAATGAGTACGATGCCGATGAGGTCGGAGTACTGAAGCTCAAGATGCAGCCTCGTCAAGAGCTGAAGGCAGGCGATGTGGGCTATATCTGTTCGGGAATTAAGACTTCGGCAGATGTGAAGGTAGGCGATACGATTACCTCGGTCGCTAATCCGTGTGTGGAGGCTATCTCGGGATTTGAGGATGTCAAACCGATGGTCTTTGCGGGTGTTTATCCTGTCGAGGCCGATCAATATGAGGATTTGCGTGCTTCGCTCGAGAAGTTGCGACTGAATGATGCTTCGCTCACATTCGAGCCCGAGAGCTCGCTGGCACTCGGTTTCGGTTTCCGTTGCGGATTCCTCGGTTTGTTGCACATGGAGATTATCCAGGAGCGATTGTACCGCGAATTCGATATGGATGTTATCACGACCGTGCCCAACGTGTCGTACCGCATCACCACCACTTCGGGAGATGTGCTTGAGGTGCACAACCCCTCGGGATTGCCCGAAGTGACCAAAATCGACAAAATCGAGGAGCCCTACATCTTGGCGCAAGTGATTACCAAGACCGACTTCCTCGGCAATGTGATAAAACTCTGCATTGATAAGCGAGGTGTGATGAAGAATCAGACCTTCATTACTCAGGACCGCGTGGAGATTAACTTCGAGATGCCGCTCTCGGAGATCGTCTTCGACTTCTACGATAAGTTGAAGAGTATCTCGAAGGGTTACGCATCGTTTGACTACCACCGCACGGGCTATCAGGCGAGCCGTTTGGCAAAACTCGATATCTTACTCAATGGAGAGCCTGTCGATGCTCTCTCGTCGCTTATCTATGCCGATCACGCATACGATTTCGGTCGCAAGATGTGCGAGAAGCTCAAGGAACTTATCCCGCGTCAACAGTTCGATATAGCTATTCAGGCTGCCATCGGAGCGAAGATTATCGCTCGAGAGACGGTGAAGGCGGTGCGTAAGGATGTGACTGCGAAGTGTTACGGTGGTGATATTTCGCGTAAGCGCAAACTGCTCGAGAAACAGAAGGCGGGAAAGAAGCGTATGCGCCAGATTGGACAGGTGCAGGTGCCACAGTCGGCATTCCTTGCAGTATTAAAGATGGATTAACGAAAAACAGACTAAAATACGATAACAATGAAAAAGACTATTATTGACCTTTTTGAGTCATCGGTGGAGAAGTTTGGAGAAAAAACCTTCCTC
The DNA here is from genome assembly GCA_017398695.1 of Alistipes sp. GTDB lineage: Bacteria > Bacteroidota > Bacteroidia > Bacteroidales > Rikenellaceae > Alistipes. Next base: position 16,027 of record JAFQFG010000201.1, on the reverse strand, counting down.
CTCGAAAAGACAACAGGTGAGTTTGAACCTACAACATACCGTCAAACACGCGAGATGGCATTGAAGACCGGTGCAGGTCTTGCTGCCCTCGGCATCCAGCCCAAACAGACCGTTTCGATTTTGGCTGAGGGCTGTAATGCATGGATTACCTCGGAGCTCGGACTGCTCTATGCGGGCGCAATCAGCGTACCCCTCTCCATCAAGTTGGAGGAGGCTAACGATCTGCTGTTCCGTCTGCGCCATGCCGATGTTTGTGCAATCTTCGTATCGCGCAACCAGTTGCCGAAGATTCGCCACATCCGCGAACAGCTGCCACTGCTTAAGCATATCATTGTTTGGGGTGATATCGCACTCGAGGAGGGCGAAATGAGCCTTGATGAGTTGAATGCTATGGGTGAAAAGTATCTCGCAGAGCATCGCGAGGAGTTCTTGGCTATCGGCCAGGCAGTTCAGAATGATGACTACGCAACTATCACTTATACCTCGGGAACAACGGCAGACCCGAAGGGTGTAATCCTGACTCATCGCAACTATACGGCAAACGTCGAGCAGGCTTTGACCCGTATCTCGATACCTTCGGACTATCGAATGTTCATCATTCTGCCGCTTGACCACTGCTTTGCACATGTTGCAGGCTTCTATATCATGGTAGCATGTGGTGCATCGGTGGCGACGACACAGGTAGGACGCACACCGCTCGAGACGCTGAAGAATGTGCCGGGTAATATCAAGGAGGTGAAGCCGCACGTTCTGTTGTCGGTGCCGGCTTTGGCAAAGAACTTCCGCAAGAGCATCGAGAGCTCGATTCACAAGCAGGGCCCGAAGGTCGAGAAGCTCTTTAAGTTTGCGTTGAAGGTCGCTTATGAGTATAATCAGGATGGATTCTCGAAGGGTAAGGGATGGCGTTTTATGCTCAAACCGTTGGTCGCTCTCTTCGATAAGATTCTCTTCAAGAAGGTGCGTGAGGGCTTTGGTGGCAATATCAAGTTCTTTGTTGGTGGCGGAGCACTGCTCGACTCGGAGTTGCAGCGTTTCTTCTATGCTGTGGGCATGCCGATGTTGCAGGGCTACGGACTCTCGGAGGCGACACCTATCATCTCTGCCAACTCGCTGGGCAAGGGTCGTCATCGCTTCGGCTCGTCGGGTAAGGTTATCCAGCCTCTCGAGATCAAGATTTTGGATGATGAGGGTCGCGAGATGCCGACCGGTGTGAAGGGCGAAATCGTTATCAAAGGCGAGAACGTCATGGCCGGCTATTGGAAAAATCCTTCGGCTACGGCCGACACTGTCAAGGATGGCTGGCTCTACACGGGCGATATGGGATATATGGCAGAGAATGGATTCCTCTATGTGCTGGGTCGCTTCAAGAGTTTGCTGATCTCGGCTGACGGTGAGAAGTATAGCCCCGAGGGTATGGAGGAGGCTATCGTCGATAAGTCGCCATATATCGACCAGATTATCATCTATAACAACCAGAGCCCATATACCGGTGCGATTGTTGTTCCCAATCGCGATGCTTTGTGCCGCGAACTTACCGAGCGTAATGTTTCGGCCGAGGAGCGTGCTGCAGCTGCTGCCGAGATTATCGGTGCCGAGATTGAGAAGTATCGCACGGGTGGCATCTATGGCGAGGAGTTCCCCGACCGTTGGTTGCCCGCAGCGTTGGCTATCGTCGATGAGGCATTTACCGAGCAGAATGGCTTGGTCAACAGCACGATGAAGGTCGTTCGCGGTAAGGTTGAGGAGTACTATAAGGGTCGTATCGACCACATGTACACCCCCGAGGGTAAGACGCTCAAGAACGAGAAGAATATCGAGTCGCTCTCGAAACTTGTAGCGTAAAGAGTGTGTAACTTGGTTTTTGGAGTTGCCTTTTTACCGAGGCAACTCCAAAAACTCTGAATAGAAGATATTTGTTGCGGTAATAGCTCAGTTGGTAGAGCATCGGCTTCCCAAGCCGAGGGTCACGAGTTCGAGTCTCGCTTACCGCTCGATTGTGAAGGACAAGCATCCAATGGTTGGGTGCTTGTCTGTCTCTTTTAGGGGTGTGCACAGATGCGTTATACTCTATAATGGTATAAAGAGGTGTACGAGAAGGTAAAAAAATGACGATAGAATTTTGTAATCTCGGAAATTGCACTATCTTTGTACCGTAAAAATCACCCTTACCGTGGCGTCCGCCACGAATTAATCAAGAGTACAATTATTATTTGAGAATATGCAAGAATTAAGTGCGCTCGAAGGTAAATCACTTGCCGAATTGCGCGAAATTGCCAAAGTGTTGGGAATTACCGACACGACACTCCGCAAGAAGGAGCTTATGAATAAGATTATGGAAGTGGCTATGGCCGGTGCTCAAGAGCCTGGTGTAGCTGGATCTGTTGTCGAAGGAGGTGAGGCCGCTGCTGCCGAGCCTAAACGTCGTGGCCGTCGCCCTCGAATGAGTAGCGTGAAGGTCGAGAACGGTTCGTTGCCGCAGCCGGCAGTAGAGGTGTCGGAGCCGAAGATTGAGAACCCCGCATCGCAAAGTCAAGCCCCCTCCGCAACGGAAGTGCCGGCAGCACCGACAGCGGAGAGCGCAGGTAAGACCGAGCAGCCGGAGAGTGTTGAGGTGGTAGCCCCTGCACCTAAGAAGCGAGGTCGTAAGCCTAAAAATGCGCAGCAGGTAGCTGTGGAGGAGCACAAGCAAATGACCGTTGAGGTTGCCGAGGAGGTAAAAGAGAGCGAAATGCCGGCTGCTGAAGTGGCCAAGCCAACCTCGGAGCATGTTGAGGGCAAGCCTCGTCGCGAGAAGGGTCGCGCCAACCATCAGCGCAATGCCGAGCCTGCACCCAAAGAGGAGGTGATAACCAAAGATGACTTTACAGCAGAGGTTGTGGGCGAGGGTGTTCTCGAGATTATCCCCGATGGATACGGATTCTTGCGCTCGGCAGACTACAACTACCTGAACTCTCCGGACGATATCTATGTTTCGCCTTCGCAGATTAAACTCTTCGGATTGAAATCGGGCGATACGGTGAGTGGTGTGATTCGTCCGCCCAAGGAGGGTGAGAAGTATTTTCCGCTGGTCAAGGTCAATGAGATTAACGGCTTAGCACCCGACCTGGTTCGTGACCGCGTGCAGTTTGAGTTTATGACTCCGCTCTTCCCGAGCGAGAAGTTCTGCTTGACGGGTAATGGCCACAATACTCTCTCGAACAGAGTCGTAGATCTCTTTTCACCGATAGGCAAGGGTCAGCGTGCACTTATCGTAGCACAGCCTAAGACCGGTAAGACGATGCTTATGCAGTCGCTTGTGAATGCCATTGCCGATAATCATCCCGAAGCATATATCATAGTTTTGCTTATTGATGAGCGCCCCGAGGAGGTTACCGAGATGGCCCGCCATGCCAAGGCCGAGGTTGTGGCATCGACTTTTGATGAGCAGGCTTCGCGCCACGTGAAGGTTGCCGAGATGGTTTTGGAGAAGGCGAAGAGGATGGTTGAGTGCGGACATGATGTGGTGATCTTCCTCGATTCGATTACTCGCTTGGCTCGTGCCTACAATTCGGTGCAGCCCGCATCGGGTAAGGTGCTGTCGGGAGGTGTCGATGCTAATGCACTACATAAGCCCAAGCGTTTCTTTGGTGCGGCACGTAATACCGAAGAGAAGGGCTCGCTCACGATTATCGCTACGGCTCTTATCGACACCGGCTCGAAGATGGATGAGGTGATTTTCGAGGAGTTCAAGGGTACGGGTAATATGGAGTTGCAGCTCGACCGTAAGCTTGCCGACAAGCGCATCTATCCGGCAGTGAATGTCATTGCATCGGGTACACGTCGCGAGGATCTGCTGCTGCCGCGTGAAGTTATGAACCGCACATGGGTGCTTCGCAAGTATCTCTCGGACATGACTACAGTTGAGTCGATGGAGTTCCTCCAAAAGCAGATGGGCATGACCGATTCGAACGAGGAGTTCCTCGCAACGATGAATCAATAGTATAATTGACAATATCCTTGTTATGAAGAGATTGCTGATTACATTTATTGCTTTGTGCTCCACGCTTTCATCATTTGGCTGGGGGCAGAAGGGGCACGATATTGTGGCATATATTGCCGAGTGTAATCTCTCCCCAAAGAGCTATCGTAAGGTTGTGGCGGTGTTGGAAGGTCACTCTCCCGTCTACTATGCCAATTGGTTAGACGGAGCGAGTCATACGCCCGAATATGCCTATACCAAAACGTGGCACTATGCCAATGTCGATGAGGGAAATACCTACCAAACTCAGCCTCGCAATAAGGCCGGAGATGTGGTGCAGGCGGTAAGCGATATTGTCGAGAAGCTTAAGTCGGGGACTCTTTCGCCCGAGGAGGAGAATGTCAACCTGAGAATGCTTATCCATCTGGTGGGAGATATGCACTGCCCGATGCATGCCGGCAGACTCTCGGATCGTGGAGGTAACGGTGTGAAGGTTAAATATTTCGGTAAATCGCGGAAATTACACGCTGTGTGGGATTCAGAGCTTGTCGAGTCGGCTCACCGTTGGGGTTATACCGAGTGGCAACGCGAAATCGACCGAGCCGACAAAAAAACAAGGCGTGAAATCGTGGCTGGCACTCCGCTTGAGTGGTTTGAGCAGACGCATGCAGCAGCGGTGGAGGTCTATAAACATACACCCGATGGTAGTTCGCTATCGTATGACTATGTTACGCGCTTTACTCCTATGGTCGAAGAACAACTTCTGCGAGGCGGATTGCGTTTGGCCCGCCTGCTGAACGAGATATATAGGTAAGATTAACGAAGATAACTAACTTAAATAACAGAGAAGATGAAAATAGTTAAAATCTTTGCAGTGATGTTGCTCATGGCAGTTTCTGCTTCGGCTGCACCAGTGCGACAGTCGCTCAATGAGGCCGACTGGAAGTTTAAGCAACAACGAGGAATAGGTATTTGGTATGATGCGACCGTTCCGGGAGTGATTCATACCGACCTGATGGCTAATGAGATTATCGAAGACCCATTCTATCGCCTTAATGAACGCGGTGTGCAGTGGATTGATAAGGAGGACTGGGTCTACCAAACCGAGTTTGTTGCCGACAAGGAGATTCTCTCGAAGGAGTGCATCGAACTTGTATTCGAGGGTTTGGATACCTACGCTGACGTCTATCTCAACGACGAGAAAACTCCATTGCTTAAAGCCGACAATATGTTCCGCAGATGGCGCATCAATGTCAAGGAGTCGCTCCGCGAGGGTAAGAACCTCTTGAAGGTCTATTTCCACTCGCCCGTAAAGATTGATCTGCCCAAGTGGGAGGCTATGCACCCCATACACTACCCTGCGTGGAACGACCAAGCGGCAAATGGAGGTCTGCTCGACCGAAGGATTACCGTCTATGCCCGCAAGGCAGGCTATCACTACGGCTGGGACTGGGGTCCGCGCTTGGTAACTTGCGGAATCTGGCGTCCGGTCTATCTCGAAGCGTGGAATAACCTCCGCATTGAGGATATCTACTACAACCAGAAGTCGGTAACCGCAAAGCGTGCAGATGTATCTGTCGAGGTCGATATCACGGCAACCACAGCAACCACGGCCGAGGTGCGCGTACTCGACGAGGCTACGGGCAAAGTCTTGGCAACGGCTTCTACCGAGTTGAAGGCGGGAAAGAATGCCGTTGTTGCTCCGTTCAGCATCGCAAAACCGCAACTGTGGTGGACATACGAACTTGGCAAGCCGCATCGTTACAACTTCCGCACAGAGGTTGTGGCAGATGGCAAAGTTCTCGACAGCCGCTCGCACAAAATCGGTCTGCGCTCGCTGAAACTTGTACGCGAGGATGATGCCGATGGTCGCTCGTTCTACTTCGAACTCAACGGTCAGCCCGTATTTGCAAAGGGTGCAAACTATATCCCCTGCGACAACTTCCTGCCGCGCGTAAGCGAAGCAACTTACATCCGCACGATTGAGGATGCTGTGAATGTCAATATGAATATGTTGCGAGTGTGGGGTGGAGGTATCTACGAAAACGAAATCTTCTACGAACTCTGCGACAGGTATGGTATTATGATTTGGCAGGATTTTATGTTCGGATGTGCTCTCTATCCTGCCGAGGGTGCGCTACTCGAAAGCATCCGCGAGGAGGCTATCGACAACGTAAAACGTCTGCGTAATCACGCCTGCATCGCGCTGTGGTGCGGAAATAACGAGTGCAACCAGTTACTTCCTTCGGCAAAGAAGAAGTACAACAAGCGTGGTACTCCGGAGATCTTTGACCGCATGTATCACCAATTCTGCGATGTGTATTATGGTGCGCTGCCGGAGGCTGTCGAGAAGTATGACCCGATGCGCGACTATACACCGAGTTCGCCATTTTCGAGCAGGGAGATACCGAGCAAAGAGGCTCACAACCCGGCAAAGGGAGACTTCCACTTCTGGGGGGTATGGCATAGCAAGTTGCCCATCGATACCTACAACACTATGCGCAGCCGCTTTTTCAGCGAGTACGGATTCCAATCGTTCCCCGAATTTGAATCTATCAAGATTTATGCTCCCGAAGAGCGCGATTGGGCTGTCGAATCGGAGGTTATGAGCGCACACCAGCGCGGTGGTTCAAAAGCAAATGGCCTTATCCGCACTTATCTCGAAAACGAATATTGGCCCGCCAAGGATTTCCGCACTTTTGTCTATATGAATCACGTGTTGCAGGGCGATGCTATCAAGACCGCCATGGAGGCTCACCGTCGCGACAAACCCTACTGCTGGGGTTCGCTCTTCTGGCAGCACAACGACTGCTGGCCTGTGGCTTCGTGGTCGAGTCGCGACTACTATGGCCGCTGGAAGGCTCAACACTACTTTGCTAAGTATGCTTTCGACGATATGCTTGTATCGGCATACAATCGCGATGGTCGACTCAAGGTCTATGTGGTTTCCGATCGCCACTCGTCACCTAAGGCTGAACTTGAGGTGTTGATTATGGACTTCAAGGGTAATGTGATCAATAAGTTTGTCAAGAGTTTCAAGGTTGCACCCAATGCTTCGTCGGTAGTGGTGGATGTTGCGACCGAGGAGGCTCTTGGAGCTGCCAAGACCGGAGATGTGTTTATCGTTTCACATCTGAAGGTTGGTGATCGTACCTACTGCAACAATAACTATTTTGTCAAGCAGAACGAACTTAACTATCCGGAGGCTAACGTGACCTCGAAGGTTGAAACGGCTGAAGGTGGTGTCAATGTGACGCTTACAACCGACCACTTCGCACGTGCGGTATTCATGGCTATTGATGGTATCGACAACTTCTTTGCTGACAACTACTTCGACCTCTTGCCGGGCTCTACTCGCACAGTGCATGTCCGCACTTCGCTCTCGGCTGAAGAGTTTGCAAAGCAACTTCGCGTGGTGCATCTTGCGCAGACGAAGTAGCTGTGTAAGGAGCTAAATAACAGTAATTCACCCACATCCGCCATGGAGCAGATGTGGGTGAATTGTGTTTGTAGCAGGATGTCGTGATTGATGGCCTTCTTCCGACCTAAATCTGCTTACGCAGTCGTGCAACGGGAATGCCGAGCATCTCGCGGTATTTGGCCACAGTGCGACGGGCGATGCGGTAGCCCTTAGCGTTGAGGATATCCATCAGGTTCTCGTCAGTGAGAGGGCGGCGTTTATCCTCGTCGTCGATGCATTGCTGAAGTAGATTTTTGATTTCGTAGCTCGATACCTCCTCCCCGCTCTCGGTCTGCATGGCCTCCGAGAAGAGCGACTTGAGCAGAATAATGCCGAACGAAGTCTGGACATATTTACTATTGACCACTCGCGAGATTGTGGAAACATCGAGCCCCGTGCGGTCGGCTATATCCTTGAGAATCATCGGACGTAATTTACTCTTGTCGCCATCTTTGAAATACTCGCTCTGGTAGTCAAGTATGGTGCGCATGGTGCGCATCAGTGTGTCGTGACGCTGCTTGATTGCCGATATAAACCACTTTGCCGAGTCGATTTTGCTCTTGACAAATTGGATAGCCTCCTTGTCCTCTGCACGAACAGTGCCATCGGGACGAACCATATCGCGAATCATATCGACGTAGCGACGATTTACGCGCACTTCAGGAACATTGTACGAGTTGAGCGATATGTCGAACTTGCCATCGTGGTAGTCAAGCAGGAAGTCCGGAATAATGTATGGCGTAGTATCGGTACCACCCTCGGAGTAGAGGTTGCCGGGCTTGGGAGAGAGATGGCGAATCTCTGCTATGGCCTCTCGGAAATCCTCCTCATCGACCTGAAGACGGGACATGAGTTTTTCGTAATGTTTCTTGGCAAACTCCTCAAAGTGGGAGGTGATGATGCGTTTTGCAAGCCGGCGTGCGCGGGTGTTGATGTCGAGTTGTCCCATTTGCAACAGTAGACATTCGCGTAGGTCACGAGCTCCGACACCCGAGGGTTCCAATTCGTGGATAATCGCGAGCAGCTGCTCCAACTCCTCTTCGGTGGTCTCGATTCCGAGTGAGAAGGCTATATCGTCGCTTATCGAGATCAGATCGCGACGCAAGTATCCATCCTCATCAATGCTGCCAACGATGTAGACTGCCAATCGCATCTCGCGTTCCGAGAGATTGCGATATCCAAGCTGCTCGACCAGATACTCTTGCAGTGACCGTCCGCCCGAGAGATATATGGGCCGTTGTTTATCGTCTTTCGAGTAGTTGTTGATGTGGCTCTTATAGGAGGGGGTGTCATCTTCGCGCAGATACTCCTCGACCGATATCTGCTGAGGCTCTTCCTCCTCGGCCATGCGCTCCTCCTCTTCGAGGACAATGTTCTCCTCAATCTCCTGTTTGATACGTTGCTCGAGTTGCACGGTGGGCAGCTCCAGCAACTTTATCATCTGAATTTGTTGCGGAGATAGCGTTTGTTGCATCTTCTGAATCTGACGTTGTGAAATAGCCATAAGTTCTAAAAAATAGGTTTTCTATACTTTTGTTCACTTCGACAGTTTCTTCATATTGGCAGGGTCGGGTATCTGTTGATCCGGGTTGTATCGAATGATACAACTCTATTTTTGGCTCTCTTTGAGCGCGTTGACGATGGCCTTGCTCCAGAATTTGGCTAAGTGTTTGGCTCCGGCCTCATTGGGGTGGAGATAGAACGTACCGGCATTACCCTCCTCGGGTACGTGGTAGCGCTGATGATGCTTCTCGAAGAAGGTATAACCGTCAATATCACCTAAATAGACGTAGTCGAATTCGTTGTCCAATGCTACTAACGCATCAATGTAACGACCCAGACGCTTTAAGCCTGCAGCCAGATAGATTGCGCTGTTGTAGGTGTTGGGACTATACCAAATCGGGCGGTGCAGCACGAAGATCGCATTAGGATACTGCGCACGGCACGCCGCGATGATAGTTTGTAGATTTTTCTTGTAATCAGTGCGAGATACGGGGCTTCCGGTTGTAGGCCCTTCGGCAGCCGAGTCGTTGGTGCCGAGCATAATGGAGAAGATTATAGGCTCACCGGCATCGCCCTTTGACTTCAGTTCGGCCATAGCTTGCGCAACCTTCTCCCAATCGCGTCCGCCCTCGGGCAGGAAGTCGTAAGTCGTAGCACCCGAACGCGCACAGTTGCGGAAGGTTATCTCTGTGCCTAAAGCCTTGCCGACCATCGCTGATGCCAGCACCGGAGGTGCCGTTTTGATTCGGTCTTTGTGCAGTGCTCCATAGGTTATGCTGTTGCCGATATAGATGATGTTGCAAGGCTTCTGCTCGCCCTTCGCCACGGAGGTTGCAGGTGCGAACAAAAGAATTGCTAAACATATTGCTGTCAATAATCTCTTCATAACCACAGCCTTGAGAGGTCTACTTTACCAAGCCGGATCTCCAGCCCTTAAAACTCTGCATTCTTCGGGGTACGCGGGAAGGGAATAACGTCACGGATATTGGTCATACCGGTCACGAAGAGCAGCAGACGCTCGAAGCCCAGACCAAAGCCCGAGTGGGGTGCCGAACCCCAACGACGAGTGTCGAGATACCACCACATGTCCTTCTCGGGAATGCCGAGCTCCTTGACTCTTGCAGAAAGTTTGCCGTAGTCTGCCTCACGCTCCGAACCGCCTATAATCTCGCCGATTTTCGGGAAGAGAACATCCATTGCGCGAACGGTCTTGCCGTCCTCATTCTGCTTCATATAGAATGCCTTAATCTCCTTGGGGTAGTTGATAAGGATTACCGGACGCTTAAAGTGCTCCTCGACAAGGTAGCGCTCATGCTCCGACTGCAAGTCGCAGCCCCAATCACACGGGAACTCGAACTTGCGACCCGATGCCTTCAAAATCTCAATACCCTCAGTGTAGTCGAGGCGTACAAAGTCATTCTCGAGGACGAAATTCAAACGCTCGATAAGCTCGTTATCCCACATCTTATTCATAAACTCGAGATCCTCGCGGCAGTTTTCGAGCGCATAGCGGATGAGATACTTCAAGAAGTCCTCTGCGAGGTCCATGTTGTCGGCCAACTCGTAGAATGCCATCTCCGGCTCAATCATCCAGAACTCTGCCAAGTGGCGCGGAGTATTGGAATTCTCGGCACGGAACGTAGGACCAAAGGTGTAGATCTGACCAAGCGACAGAGCACCCAACTCACCCTCCAACTGACCCGATACGGTCAAGCTGCAAGGCTTGCCGAAGAAGTCCTGCGAATAGTCAACCTTGCCCTCTTCGGTGCGCGGTAACTCGTTCATATCGAGTGTTGTAACCTGGAACATGGCACCTGCACCCTCACAGTCTGAAGCGGTGATGAGCGGGGTGTGCAGATAGTAAAAGCCGCGATCGTTGAAGTACTTGTGAATGGCGAATGCCATAGCGTGGCGAATGCGCAGGATTGCTCCGAAGGTGTTGGTGCGGGGACGCAGATAGGCGATGTCGCGCAAGAACTCGAGCGAGTGGCCCTTCTTCTGCAGAGGATAGCTCTCGGGATCGGCTGTGCCGTAAATCTCGATTTTCTCTGCTTGAACCTCGACACCCTGACCTTGACCGAGTGACTTTACGAGCTCTCCCTCGACACAGATGCAGGCACCGGTAGTGATTTGACGGAGAATATCCTCGTCAGCCTTTGCAAGGTCTACGACAATCTGAATGTTGGCAACACACGAACCATCGTTCAGTGCTATGAATGCCACGTTTTTGTTTCCGCGCTTGGTGCGCACCCAACCCTTTACGACAACTTGGCTGTCGTAGTCGGTCGATTTGAGAAGTTGTGCTATACGCATAGTTGTATCTGTTTTTGATTTTTGTATTTTCGTTTCTAATCCGCAAATTTACAAATAAATTTTGAAAGCAGAAAGCCGAATTACAAAAACAGATAACTATGTGTGGTTTTGTTATATTTCGTTGATATTGACATAACCTTTCATCACCGCATAGATGGTCAGAGCCGAGACCGAACGCATGCCGAGTTTCTCGACAATGTTGCGACGATGGGAGATGACGGTCGTAAGACCTATGTTGAGCCGATCGGCAATTTCCTTATTGAGCAAACCTTTGGCTATCAATGTCAAAACCTCAATTTCGCGGGCCGATAACACATCTCCATTGTGCGATGACATCGGGTGCGACATCTGATGATGCGGAGAGTGGTGATGCGATTTGCACGACATATCCGGATGCATACCTTCGGGGTGTGCTCCGTGGTGCAGTCGCAGTATATCACGTATTAGTGCTGACTCATTTTGGGCGATATTCAGATGAGGAATGCCTGCCAAACTTGCAATCGGAGCCTCCGAGTCGGTCAGCACTATCGGTTTGCGACGTCCGCCAAGGAATAGAGAGTTGTGCTCGATGAATATTTGAGCAGAGACAAAATGGTGGAAGAACTGCTCACCCGAGGCATTCATCTCCTCAACAGAGGTGAAGGTGCAGACTTCGGCAATGGGCACAATGCGCTCAAGAATGCTCTTCAGTCCGAGGTTCATCAGCACCGATGGGGTAATGATGGCTATTTGCAGGCGAGGGTGTTCCATTCTCTTATCTCTGTTTGGTGAACTATTCGTGGTGGTAGGGGTCGTTGTTGAGTATCGCAAAGGCTCGGTAGAGCTGTTCGGTAAAGATGGCTCGCACTATCTGGTGCGAGAAGGTCATCCTCGACAGCGACAACTTGCCGTTAGCTCGGGCGTATACCTCTTCCGAAAATCCATAGGGGCCTCCGATAACCAAAACCAGGCGACGAATGCCACTGTTGAGCCGTTTCTGCAACCACTGCGCAAAGTCGAGTGAGCGGAACTCCTCGCCACGCTCATCGAGCAACATCACATAGTCGCCATCCGCAACTTGGCGCAGTATCGCCTCTCCCTCGGTGGTGCGTTGCTGCTTGATGGAGAGACTTTTGGTGTTCTTCACATCCGGCAGTGTCGTGATCGAGAATTTGCAGTAGAAGTTTATGCGTTTGGTGTACATCTCGACCAAACTCTCAACCTCGCGCATATCTGTCTTGCCGACTACAATCAGGTCAATATTCATCGTTTGTGAGTTAGTTATCAGTTGCCAATTGTCAATTTGACCTCGTCGTTATTCCACTCTCCCTCGGCAGCCTCGTAGATGATGGGACGACGTGCTTCTTGCGAGGAGAGGTATTCGTAGGCCTTGTACATATTATATCCGTTGCCGGCCTTGCCTCCGAGCATAAAGCCAACGATACACGAGTGGTTGCGCGAACGGAAATACATCGCCTTCACGCGCTCGAGGTACTCATTGAGAAGATTCGGATCGTTAGATGGCGTGCCACCTATTGTTCGCTCTGTAGAGGCCTTCGGAGCGTTGATATTGGCGCGGTCGATAACATACATGCCATGCTTATCACACAGCTCATAGAACCATGCCGGCTGCGGATAGTCCACAACCAATAGGTTGGCACCTTCGCGTTTGAGAGCGGTAATCTCGCTCTCGGTCGTTGAGCGTGTGGCGGCTGAAGAGTAACGACGACGGATGAGTTTTACCGGCTCATCGAAGCGGATGATGTTGCCGTCGGTGTACTCCGTCCGTCCGAAACCGCGCTTGAAAGGTATATACTCATATATCAATCCGTTGCGCTTGACGTAGAGCATTAGCGAGTAGAGAGGTGCTTGACCTCGGTTCCCGCCCCACTTATTTTTATATGAGTGGTAGATGTCGGCGCGGATACGCAGCGTATCTTGCGACTTTCCGGGGATCGTCAACTCACGCACCGTATACTCAATGAGCTTGCCATCGGGCCCATAGATGTCGTAGCCGATGGCGATATTCTCTTCGTAGTTGAAGTTGTTGCGAGCGATTACATCCAACTCAAGAATGCCATATTCGCGAGTGTCGTTTGGAACTATCTCTGCCGAAAAATCGTAGATATGCAGCTTGCGTTGTGTCATAAGGTACGAACCGGTGAAGAGCTTGCGCTCGGGGTGCGCATCCTGCTGCTGAATGGCATCGAAACGGCTCTTATAGCGTGCTACAATCAGCACATTCTCGCCCTGCTGCAACCAAGGTGATATCATAAATTCGGCCGGTGTACGATCATCGCCAACCTCGGCCACGACCTTGCCGTTAAGCATAAGCACGTATGAGGATTGGACATTCTCAAGATGCAGGTAGGCGTTATAGTCGTTCCATGATGCCGGCACATCGAAGCGCTGTACATAAATCTTCATCCCGTCATCTTCGCTGCTGAATGTAGGGCTGATGATGCGGAATTGTTCACCCTCCGGACGTTTGCGGGCATTGGCCTCTTCGCGGGTGCTATAAGTTACAAATTCGGAGCGGAATACTCGTTGCGCGGCCACATCCTGCAGAGCCATCAAGGCACAACATAAAGATATAATCAGATGTACATTTTTCATAAAAATCTCACATTTGCTCCACAAAGGTAAAAATAATTCTTGAGATGTGGTATATATACAAAAAAAAGGCCTACATGAGGCCTTCTTTACTTTCACTCTATCTTATCGACGGAGTATTCCATTCGCGATAAGCAGTTCGCGCATCTTCTCCCAATCCACATAAGGACGCGGACAAAGATCTCCAAGTTTGAGAGGGCAACCAATCGCAGCGTCGTCAATATAGAAATCGGCATAAACCTTAGGTGATGACGTCCACGATTTCTGCTCGGGGTTCTCATTGATTGCATAGAGAGGAATCTTGCGCTCTGCAAACCAATTCTTTGCATCCTTGAGCAGTGAGCCACTACGCATTGTGTAGAGCACCAATCTGTAGCCCATGCCCGCGAGTTCGCGGAGCACCGGCTCTGCTCCTATGTCCATACCCACATGTGGATATTCATGTGTTACACACGTGCCATCGAAATCTACGGCTATAACTGGCCACTTCTCCATCTCTTACAATTTATTGTTATTTGCGGAAAGCTCGCTTAAATGCTCGTACAATGATGTTTGAATTTACCAAGGTCTGGTCTACACCATGAGCGTAACCATAAGTATAGCCATAGCCACGTCTGTGGGTCGAGCCATTCAGTACGATACACATGTTCGCAATCTTCTTCTCGGTGTGCAGACGCTCAACATCGGGCAATTGACGGATATCCGAAACATTCTCGCGAATGACATATAAGCAAAGGTCTGCAAGACGGTTGGAGATAATGCCATCAGCCACAGCCATTGCCGGCACACTATCGATGATTACGAAATCGTACATGTCGCGCAACTTGGCAAAGAGATCGTCCAAACGCTTCGACATCAACATCTCGGCGGGGTTGGGCGGCTGCAAACCGGCATACATCATATCGAGATTATCGTGAATATTGCTCTTTGAGATAACCTGGTTGATATCCTGAACAGTACCCGACATATAAGATGTCAAGCCGTTGATGTCGTTGCGGTGTCCGAGCTGCTTAGTCAGTGTGCGACGACGAAGGTCGAGGTCGACGAGCAGTACCTTCTTGCCCGACATTGCCATTGTCATCGCAAGGTTGGTCGAAATGAAGGTCTTACCGGCATGGGGCATGGTTGAAAGGACTTGAATAACTTTGGCCTCAGTGCCATTGACATTCATGAAACTCATATTGGTGCGCAGGATGCGGAACGACTCCGAGATGCTGTCACGACCATTCTCGTATACGGCAACTCCATTGGCGCCAATCTCTCCCAATACCGCGGGAATATCTCCGAGGTAGGGTGCGCTGATAAAGCGTGCAATATCCTTGCGGCTCTTGACCGTAGTGCTCAACGTCATATAGAGATAGATGATGCCGAACGGAATAAGGAATCCGATAATCATTGCTAAGAGCAGAATAATTATTGAACGAGGTGCTACGGGGTGTGACGAACCGAATGCCGGATCGACAATTCGCGCATTGCTCTCGGCAATGGCAATGGTCAATGAGTTCTCCTCGCGCTTGTTGAGCAGGTAGAGGTACAACTCCTCCTTGATGCGTTGCTGACGGGCTATCGTGAGGTAGCGCTTCTCCTGCGAGGGAGCTACCGAAATACGACGATTGGTCTTGCTCTCCTCGGTGCGAAGGTTCTTCAACTGAATCTTGAGTGCCGAGATATGCGATGTCAACGATGCAAGTATGCTGTTGCGCATAGAGGCCAGGTTGTTGTTGAGGCTGACAACTACGGGGTTGCTGCTCGAACCGGACGAGATGAGTCTTTCGCGCTGAAGCACAATGCGGTTATACTCGTTAATCTGTGTATTCAAAGCCGAGCCTGATATGCCTGAGAATGATGAAGTTACAGGGATGAGGGCGTGGCTGGAGGTGTTCTCCTTGAGGTGCTTCTCGATAAACTCTGCGATGTGCAGCTGGTTCTCGATACTCAAGCCTTCGGTGCGGAAGCCGCTACTCTCGGTGATGGTATTTTTTGCCTCAACCTCCAAGTCGAAGATTTTGTTCTCCTTCTTGAATGCCTCAATCTCGCGATCTACAGCACCGAGGTCCTCACTTATGATCGAAAGACGCTCGTCGATAAACACAGCCGTAGCCTCTGCTACTTGCTGCTTGTCGCGGATTGCATCGTTGTTGTAGACCTCGATAAGTGTGTTGAGGACATCCTCTGCGCGTTGAGGTACTGAGTTAGAGAAC
>JAFQFG010000200.1 GCA_017398695.1 Alistipes sp. | reverse complement strand
TTTGCCCTCTGCTCTCGCTCCGCAGCGTCGGTTAATCCCCCTTCGGGGTCTTTTCCTCCTCCTTGCAAGGGATAGTCTGCAAGCAGCCTCTCCCCATTGCTTCGTTCGTCGGTTAATCCCCCTTTGGGGTCTTTTCCTCCTCGCGGCTCGGCATAGCGCAAACAAGTTTGCCCTCTGCTCTCGCTCCGCAGCGTCGGTTCACAATTGTCAATTATCAATTATCAATTGTCAATTGTCAATTAAGAGCCAATGGCTGATCAGCCATTGGTCATTGGTCATTGGTCAAATAGTTGCAAACTGCTACGCACTACAACTTGAAGTCCACGAGTATCGGACGATGATCGGAGGGGTCGCGGAACGAGGTATAGTAGCTCCACGAGGGTAATAGACTTGTCCACTCATCGGTCAGGGTCGTCGAGTTGGTCATAAGATTGAACATCGCCGGCGATGCATAGAGAATGTCGATACGGGCAGCTCCATAGGTCGAGCTCATGAAGTAGTTGCCGGCAGGGTATCTATCGGCGATAACATCCTTCAGGTTGGTCTGCTCGAGGATGACGTCATGGGGCAGGAACCTGGTGTCGTCATCGGCATACTTGTAGTACCAATTATCCTTGCGCGAACGTGAGTTGGTATCACCACCCAAGAGCCAATACTCTTCGCCTGCATGGGCCGAATTATTCACCGTCTTATTGACGATAAACTGCATCTCATACTCGCGGAAATAGTCGCCCTCATTATTCGCCGCGCTTGTCGCCTGGTTGGCGCTCGATGCGCCCGGAGCGTATGCCTGCGGATACATGTGGCAAGTGACGATATTTATCTTCTTGCCATTGACCATGATGGTGCAGTGGCCGGCTCCATGAGCGATGTAGGCTTTGCCGTAGAGTCCACTGTCATAGGTGTTTGTGTAGCGTGCAACATTCGTAATCGGATACTTTGATGTTACGGTCTGCGGATAGTTGTCGCGGTTGCCTCCCACATAGGCATAGGAGTGTCCGTAGCGCTTGCAGAGTGTGCTCCAGCCGTTGGGGAGGTATTTACTGCTTGAGGTTGTGCCACTCATATCATTGTAGATAGATTCCGACTCACACCAGATGCAGACATCCGGGTCCCATTTCTTGACCCATTCGACGAAGTTGTCGTAGTCGTTGTGCTGGTCGGCAATCATGCCATTCTGGATATTCCACATCATCACGCGCAGATTGCTGCCCGTCTGCCAATCGTTGAGCTTGCGAGCCTCGATGCTGTCGATGTAGATGCCGTGTGTGCCCGATGATGCAGAGCTGGTCTGGATGTGCAATTTCGCACCATCGGTAGCCCCACTCACGACAAACTCGATGGTGTTCCAGGGCTTGGCTGCAGATACCGTAGTGGGTAACTTGAGCAGCGACCGCGGTATTGTGATTGCCGAGGTGACGTTGGTGTGGCTCATAGAGAGTGTCGACAGTTCGACCTGGGCTCCATTAACCCACGCCTCGCGGATGGCACCTCCGTAGTAGAGTTGAACCATCGGGTCGTACGACAAGTTGGCTTGGAACGCTACGCGCAAGGTGACTTTTATATCCCCGATGCCCTCCATGCACTTGGCATTGGGCGTATAGACGATACCGCGTGCATTGATGCCGTTAGCGCTCTCTCCCACAGAGATATAGCCCGGGCGTTCCTGTGCACGGAACAGATATGAAAATTCGCCTATGTTGCGACTCTTGATGTAGCTGTCGGGCAATTGGTGAGAGGTGGCTACGCTCTTGCCCGAGACATCGTTCCAGGTGTTGGACTGGATAAATCCCGTGCCGGCAATGTTGTAGTTGACCTGCGTGAAGGCATCCTCGTAACCCGTTCTGCTTAGGCAGTTGTTGTATTTTACCGATGTCGCATCGGGAGCAAAACCTTTGCCGTTGGTGCTGCCCTTAACGTAGTCACCGCCCCATACAAAGTTGTCAAAGCCCTCGTAGAATACCAAATCAGACTCGCAGGCATACTCTTCGTTCAAGGTGTAGAGATCTCCGGCCTCGAGGGTGATGGGCGGAATCTCCTTGAACATAGCACCGCGCTCCGAGTCGCAGATCGAGAGTTTGAGTCCGTTGGCGTATGTGCCGGGTGCGACCATGAGGTAGAAATTGGTTGCTGTGGAGGTATTGAGGGGCGTGAATGCTCCATAGTTTGTGCAGTTGAGCACTGCGAACTCCATGCCGTTGGTGATAGTAAAGCGGCCTGTTGCGGTGTCGGCACTCGAGATGCCGGCAACGGGGCCTGTGGTAAGATTGTCGACCTTGACAGACGAGATCTTTGCCGAACCCTTCATCTTGATGTTAATCAGCGCGAAACCATCGTT
Organism: Alistipes sp.; assembly: GCA_017398695.1. GTDB lineage: Bacteria > Bacteroidota > Bacteroidia > Bacteroidales > Rikenellaceae > Alistipes. Next base: position 14,879 of record JAFQFG010000200.1, on the reverse strand, counting down.
GAAGATGAGCTTATTGCCGCTCTCGGGGGTGTATGATGCATACATCGGGAACGAGGTGATGACGCTCTCGGCCGTGTGCTGGAATTGCGAGTAGGGCAGCTTGATGTCGACGTAGGGTGTGGAGCCATGGCGACTGCTCGATGTCGGGGTCGAGAGTACGGCTTGGTAGACGTTATCGTCGGCCACTGCCACCTCCACATAGGGTTCACCCTGCTCGGTGAAGAGGATGTCGTATGCCGAGCCATTGACGGTGACGGTGGATGTCTGCCAATTGCGGGCTGCGAGCGATGTGGCCGTGCGGGTGCTGCCCGACCTCTCGCTAAGGTAGAAACGCACCTTATTATCAACGATATCGATACCCTCTTTTCCAAGTTTTACTTCGATGGGAGCCATGGGCTGGATGGTGTTGCGCTCGATGGCGATTGCCTTGGAGGTCGATTTGGTGTAGGTGCCACCATCAGCGCCTTTGACTGTCACGGTAAATCCCTTCGAAAACTCCGTCTCGGGCAGGACCAACCAAAATGAGGTCGGCTTGCTCGGGTCGCTGCTTAACACCACGCCATTTGCACCACAATCGAGCGTCAGCAACGAAGTCGCCTCACTGCTCATCGTGAGTGTGGGGGCCTGCCCGTAGCCTGCTGTGATGGTCGTGCTACCGGCAATTTTTTCGTTGTTGTTGCCCTTGAAGGCGATGCTCTCTACCTTGGCATTTAGACCGTAGAACTGCAACTTGAGATAGCCACCTGCATTCTTGAAACGTAGCACATTATCATCTCTGTTCTCTGTCGCTGCGACCATCACATTCGCTCCCGCACCGAATGAGTTTTCGGCATAGGTCTGCACCGCCGGCAGCTGCACCGAGATAGCACCATTGCTCGCGATGGAGTTGGAATTATTGTAGGGGTAGACCGCATAGTTACGAGCGAGCTCTATGCCCGTCACCGGCTCGGAGCTCATCTTCTCGAACGACCCGCCGATGGCGCCCGTTTCGCCGGTGAAACGATACTGCACGTTGGCAGCAACTCCCGGAAAGTAGGAGATTTCGTCGTCGGCATGCCAATGGAGCGTATTGTCGCTTGCGACGTATGTTCGGGTGTCGGATGTGGGCTCTTCACACGTTGCATTGAGCGTTTGGGGTGCGTGTACAGTGCCGGTTGGAGCTGTGTCGAACTCTTCGAATTGAGAACAACCAATAGCAACCATTGCGGCCATTGTGCAGAGTATAGTTTTTCTCATAATGTGTTGTTATTGAGATTTGTATGGGGTGGGTATGCCCGACAATCCTGAGGGTGCCGGCAAACCTCTATGCGGGTGTACCGAACTATTGATTTTCGGTTTTCTCCTTGCTGTTATTGGCGTTGATAAGGCGGTTGATTGTGCCGGCAAGACGATTGGGGTCGATGTTGCGGCGCAACTGTCCGTCATGAGCTATGGATATGCCACCGGTCTCCTCGCTGACAACGATGATTATGGCATCCGATATCTCGCTCATTCCGAGAGCCGCACGGTGGCGTGTTCCGTACGATTTAGGCACCGGACTCTGCGTTACGGGGAGTATACATTTCGCAGCCACAATGCGATTATCCTCCACAACCACAGCTCCATCATGCAGCGGAGCGTTCTTGAAGAAGAGATTTTGCAGCAGCGACTGCGAGAGCGAGGCGTTGAGAGCGATACCTCCGTCAATAATCAGCGTGAGGTCGCTGCGCTGACCGAGGACAATCAGCGCTCCGGTCTTGCTCTCCGACATCTCGCGGCAAGCATCGACAATGGGTGTGAGGTTCAGCTCCTCCTTCTGTGCCGAGCCGAAGATGCGCGAGATAAATTGCAACTGCTTTTGGCGCATGCCTATCAACTGCAGGAAGCGACGAATTTCGGGCTGGAAGACGATGAGGAATGCGATGACACCGACACTTATAATCTGACTCAGGATTGTCGACAGCAACTCCATGTTCAAGGCATTGACCACAACCCATGCTAAGTATATAAGCACTATGCCCGTGAGAATATAGAGAGCATTGGTGCCCTTGGTTGCACGATAAATACCGTACAGCAGTGCCGAAACCAGCAAAATATCTATGAAATCAATCAGTGTAAAGGGAATAAAGTCCATATCGCATCAAGTAAACACACAAAGGTATAAATAAATTCACAATTAAGAGTATTTTTTTGTAAAAAACTCTTTTCCTCCTCGCGGCTCGGCATAGTGCAAACGAGTTTGCCCTCTGCACTCGCTCCGCAGCGTCGGTTCACAATTCACAATTATTTTCCTTTGACGGCCACAAAACAATTCTCAATTTTCAATTGTCAATTATCAATTATCAATTAATCCTCCTTCGGAGTCTTTTCCTCCTCCTTGCAATGGATAGTCTGCAAGCAGCCTCTCCTTAAATTCCCTAAACTCCCTAAACTTCCCAAATTCCCTAATGGCCAACGGCTAAATAATCAACATTTGACAATTCGAAATACGAAATTTTACTATCTTTGTGACTTGTTAACCAAATCCAAGACAAGAAAACTACGATGATAGTGAAAAAAATAGCTTTTACCCTCCTATTCGCAATATTGTCGCTCGGTGTCACAGCGCAGAGCGCGAAGAATGTGCTCGAGATCGACCAGGCGAGTTTCCGTCTTGTGCAGACCGGAGCACTCGCGGGTGTCGGCATTGACAAGATCGGCCTCGACCGCTCGAAACGCCCTTGCGCCCGTATCAAGTTGCATGTCAATCGCATGACTCGCGAGGAGATTGACGAGCTCGTGGTTCGCCCCATTGGCGGCATGGTCGAGCTGACCAAAAAGACTACCGCTGTCGAGGGCAATGGTCTGATCTTCGAACTTACAGCCAAGGAGCAGGTGCGTTTCTATCTCCATCACGATAAGTATGGAGATTCGAACGAGGTGGCGGTCAACCTCGAGGCTAACAAGGAGTACTACCTCGATGCACAGCTCAACTTGTTGTTGTCAATCGCTGTGGCATCGAATGTCAAGGGTGCCGATGTCTATATTGACGGAGCATATAAGGGACAAACGGGTGATAACTACATGCTTACCGTCGAGGATATGACCCCTGGAGAGCATAAAATCAAGATTCAGCACGGTGCAGCCACTGCCGAGCAGACGGTCAATGTCAACAGCAGTAATATCTCGTTCCGTGTGGAGGTCAACGACAATACCGCACAACCACAATATGTGCTCTTCGAGGTTGAACCCAAATTCGCGATTGTCTTTATCGACAACGAGCCTCAAACCACCCAGGAGGGCTATGCGCAGGCGGTGTTGCAGAATGGTACCTATTCGTGGAGAGTGATGGCTAAGGGCTACTACGAGCAGAGCGGTACGTTTACCGTTGCGGGCGAGAAGGTTACGCGCAAGGTCACACTCAAGGCCGATGGGGCTATGGTGACAATCTCGGCCGGTGAGGGCGCAGAGATATGGGTCAATAACGAGCTTAAGGGTCAATCGCCATGGCGCGGACTGCTACTCTCGGGTACATATATCTTCGAGGCTCGCAGGGCAGGCCACCGCACCACACGACTCTCGCAGACAATATCTTCAACTCAAAAAGAGCAGAGTTATCAGTTGGATGCTCCTACACCTATTGTCGGAATTCTCAATGCTACTTCGGTTCCGGCAGATGCAGATGTATATGTTGATGGCAAGTTGGTAGGTCAGACCCCTCTGTTTACGGATATGCTGGAGGGTAAACACAAGGTGTCTATTAAAAAGAACGGATATAAACTATTTGAGCAAGATGCAACTATTCTTGAGAATAAAACCACCAACATTGTGGCAATGCTTAACAATGCAACAGAAGACACTCCGACTAAGACTATCAACGAAATTCTTAAAGATAGCAAAAATGTATTATCTAAAACTAATGATGCATATACACTACACGCAAATAGCATAGAGAATAGAATTGTTAAATACACTACGACTGACAACAAGATAGCGAGTGGTAAATCTCCATTCAAAGACGGAAGTTTCCCCTTGCCAAAATACTCAGAATCTCACACATACGGAAAAATTATTCTAAAAGAAAATACAACATCATTCACGACATTTCTTTTTTATGGTTGGTCAACATTGGAGAGTATACACATTCCTAACAGTATTAAATCAATAGAAAAGTTTGCTTTCCTTGGGTGTGATAGATTAAAAAACGTTTATTGCTACTCTCAAACACCTCCTTCGTTGGCCGAATACAATTCAGAGGTTAGGAGTTCTTGTATATATGTACCTCACAATGCGGTAGAGGCGTATAAATCGTCAAAAGATTGGAAGGATTGTAATATAACAGGATTCGACCCCAATAGCGCATCGAGCAGCACATATACTGTGGGCAGTAATTTGAGATCGTCAATAACGAAATCAACTCAAGTTTCTGCTCCGGTAGTTGTTTCAGGCCCGACCCCCGGCCCTTATAAGGTGGGCGACTACTACGATGATGGCAAAAAGCAAGGCGTTGTTTTTTGGGTCGATGCATCGGGCGAGCATGGCAAGATTGTCAGCCTGACGGAGTCAAAAATCGGACTTCAGTGGGCTTCGGTTAAATCGGAGCAGAGAAGGTTAATTGGAGCGGATGACGAAGAGAATGGCGCCAATAATATGGCAAAAGTTCGACAAATCTACGATTGGCAGAGTAAATACCCAGCCTTTAAGTGGTGCGCCGATTTGGGCGAGGATTGGTATCTGCCGGCAATTGAGGAACTAAAGCTATTCACGAGCAACCACACCGTTCGCAATGCTATAAACCAAACTTTAGCGATCAAGGGCGGAACTAAAATTCCGGATATTGGTACATTTCATGGGTATTGGTCATCTACGGAGCACAACCATAAGTATGGAGAAGAGTTCTGCGCGTGGTTTGTCGGTATGGGCAATGGCTACACCGACAACAGCTATAAGTACAACGGCATCTATGTGCGCGCCGTGTCCGCTTTTTAGAGAACAGAGTACAGAGTACAGAGAAAAGTGAAAGCCGTTAGTTGTCAGGGAGTTTAAGGAACTTAAGGAGAGGATGCTTGCAGACTATCCCTTGCAAGGAGGAGGAAAAGACTCCAAAGGAGGCTTAATTGATAATTGACAATTGAGAATTGATAATTGATAATTGTGAACCGACGCTGCGGAGCGAGAGCAGAGGGCAAGCTTGTTTGCACTATGCCGAGCCGCGGGGAGGAAAAGAGTTTTTTGCAAAAAATACTCTTAATTGAGAATTGTTTTGTACTTTTGTCAACAATAACGTAAAACCTAACGACAGTATGTACGAATATATACAAGGCCCTGTTGCCGAGCTGGCTCCGGCTTATGCGGTGATTGATGCCGGTGGGGTGGGCTACTTTCTGAATATCTCGTTGCAGACCTACTCCGAGATTGAGGGTGCTGCATCGGCCAAGCTCTATGTGCATCACGTTGTGCGTGAGGATGCTCAGCTCCTCTACGGATTTGCATCCAAGCGCGAACGCGAGCTCTTCCGCCTGCTGATAAGTGTGTCGGGTGTGGGTGGCAACACTGCCCGAATGATTCTCTCGACCTACTCGACATCGGAGTTGCAGAATATCATCGCCACGGGCAATGCCGTGCTGCTCAAGAATGTCAAAGGCCTGGGACTCAAGACCGCGCAGAAGATTATCGTCGAGCTCAACGGCAAGATGCTCGACCTGAGCGATGTGGAGCAGGGTGTGGCAGCCGCAACGGGTGGCAACGAGGTCTACGATGAGGCTTTGGCTGCGCTGATGATGCTCGGCTTTGCCAAGAGTGCCTCCGAGAAGGTGCTGCGTCAGGTGCTGAAAGAGTCGCCTGCGATAGCTGTCGAGGATGCCGTGCGTGATGCTCTGAAGCGATTTTAGTTCGATTTCTGCCCAAAAATTGTGAAATGTGCAATAAAATGTGTAATTTCGCACGTTATATGTAGCTGAAAACCGAATAATAGCGTACCAAATCGTAGATGATGAGAAGTTTCGCCATAGTCGCTGCTCTTGCGCTTCTGCTTGCGGGCTGCAAGCAGGAGGATACTATATTGACCAAGCAACAGGAGTCGACAGTGCGCTATCTCGAGTCGAGCCACAATCCGCGATTGATATCCGAGAAGGCTGTGGCAGAGAGCCTCGAGGAGAACCCTCACTACTATACCAACTACGGCAACCTGGCGTGGCGATACATCGCGACGATGTATGCCGAGGGTCGCGAAAACTGGATCGAGGCCGACCGTAACGATGTGGTCGAGATTTCGTTCGATGCCTATGTGTTCAACTACTCCAATCCGTCGGGTTCCAATCCCTATTGGTCAAATCGTCAGGCTTCGATAGATCGCTACGTTGCTGCAAATAAATATTTTGACCCGCAGTATTGGACTACCGAGCCATACGTCATCCGTCTTGATAGCGATGATGGCATGCCGGGTCTGCGCAGAGCGTTGGTCGGGTGTCGTGAGGGTGACACGGTCGAGGTCTACCTGACCTACGAGGCGGCATACGGCGATGATATTATAGGCATTGTGCCCAAGCAGTCGCCGGTGGCGTGGTTGCTGACGGTCGATAAAGTGACGAAAAAATAGTTTGATATGAGATATTTTACACAAATCATAAGTCTTGTAGCCGTTGTAGCGGTGCTCGCGTTGGGCTCGTGTACCAAGGATAAGGTGGAGAGCTTCAACAGCATAGAGAACCGTTCGCTCAAGGCGTGGATGATGAAGAATCGTCCCGAGCTGGTCGACAATTTCCAAAAGGATGGAAACTACTATGTCGAGGTGCTCGACCCGGGAGTGGCCGACAGCATGTCGATACACGACATTGTGGCAGACGAGAAGCAGGGCGATTGTTGGTTATTCTTCAATATCACGGGTCGTAGCCTGCATGGAAATGTGTGTATGACACGCAACGAACTTATTGCCCGTATGCAGGGCTCGTTCTCGAAGTCGACACACTATGTTCCCTATTTGCGCTTTATGGGCGAGGAGAATGTGTCGTTATTGGAAGGCTCTTACTTAGCGATGAAGAATGTTCTGACTTTGGGTGAGCAGTATGTTGCCGATAACCAGTCGATGGGGCTTTCGACCGAGTTCGAGATGCGATGCGGAACAAAGTTGCGCCTCTATCTGCCGTCGGCAGTAGTTGGCGGCTCGGCAGGTGTTACCGAGACCGGTGGATATGAGGGTCAGTTTGAGCTGGATGGCAACAAGCCGATGATTATGGATATCGAGATTGTCAATCGAGTGAACAATCCGTTGGCCTATGAGGGCGAGATGGTCGAGGGCTTCGGTGCGGGTAACGGAGGCGTTACTCCCGTTAAGAAAAAGGATGATAACAAGACCGAAAAGTCGGCACTGCAGGCTCTGAAACGCTCCTTGGCACAGCACCAGACAACAGGCACAGAGCAGGAGTCGAAGGCGTGGCGCCATGCGCAGGATACAATCCCCGGCATCATCGTCAATCAGTCGTATGTGCCCGATGCTTCCAAGCCGTTCGACTATGCCTTCCGCTTTGCGAAGAATAAGACGGATGTGCAGGTGGAGTATGCCTACAATAAGCCCTATACCGACACCGACCTCTACAAGAATGGACCGGTCGATATTGATAAGCTTATCGACGAGGCACTGATTGCTCGTTTTGGTGTGGGAGATGCTGATGGTGAGGTTATCGGTAAGGATGGCAATGCCCGCATTTGGTATATCGGACGATTCCTCGATGGCTTTATCTTCGATACCAACATCGATGAGGTAAAGCAGATTATCTATGGAAAGGTCGAGGAGGAGGGTAGTGTGATCAGCTACTCGGCAGCTACGGGTAAAGATGACTATATCACTGCGTGGTACTACACGATTCCCGAGTTGAAATATGGTAACTGGGCGACATTCGTCACCACTTCGAGCTTCGCTTATGGAGTGACGGGCCAGTCGGGTAACTCGACTACGACCACATCAATGGATATGTCGGGCTACTACGACTACATGAACTACATGAATTACTATAACTACTACAATACGTATTACGGCAACGGTTATTACAACAACTACTACATGAACTACTATAACTACGCCAATATGTATGCTCCGAGTTATGAGGATACCTCCACATCGACGACAACCAAGACTACGGTATCGACCGAAATCTTGCCGTATACGCCGCTGATCTTCCAGATTTTCATCGAGAAGAAGTCGACAGCAAGCGACCTGTTATAGCAAGGGGCGAGAAGGCCGCGCAGTTGGAGAGGGGCGAGATGCCGGATTGATTGTAGCGAGTGGGCGATAAAGTTGCGCAGTAGGAGATGGGCGAGAAGCTGACTCGATTGTAGAGAGTGGGCGATAAAGTTGCGCAGTAGGAGATGGGCGAGAAGCTGACTCGATTGTAGATAATTGATAAAGATACTAACCAAATTATATCAGATGAGAGCAAATGTAATATTGGCAGCCTTGGTGCTGTCAATTTTTGTAACGGCATGTGGACGCGAGGAGTATGATCTCTGCATCTATGGTGGCAGTTCGGCGGGTGTTGTGGCTGCAACCTCGGCAGCGCGTCTTGGTAAACGAGTTGTAGTTATCGAACCGAGTGAGCACCTCGGAGGCCTCACGACCGGAGGCTTGGGATTTACCGACATCGGTAATAAGCAGGTCGTAAAGGGTCTGTCGCAGGAGTTTTATCGCGCGATGGGGCAACACTATGGCCGCCTTGAACAGTGGATCTTTGAGCCGAGTGTGGCCGATTCGATATATAGGTCATGGTTGGATGATGGCCGCATCAAGGTTGTGCGTTCGCGCAGATTAGTAGATGTCGAGAAATCGGGAGCGCATATCGTCGCAATAAGAACGGTCGAGTCAGAGTCGGGAGCGGATACCCTCCGCTATGCGGCTAAGGCCTTTATCGATGCAACCTATGAGGGCGATCTGTTGGCTGCGGCAGGAGTGACATACACCGTGGGACGAGAGCCGAATGAACAGTATGGCGAGAGCTTCAGCGGAGTGCAGATGTTGCTCAATCATCAATTTCCCGATGGGGTAGACCCCTATATAATAAAAGGTATGCCCGAGAGTGGCTTGCTGTGGGGAATCTCCGATGCTGCGCTGGCACAGGCCGGCTCGGGCGATAAACTGGTGCAGGCCTATAATTATCGTATATGTCTGACCGATAATCCGGAGAATATGCGACCCATCGAACGCCCTGCGGACTACGACTCCACACGCTACGAGTTGCTGTTGCGCCTTATCGAGGCACAGCCCGAGAAACGTGCTCTGAACGACTATTTCATCTGGAGCATGATGCCCAACCGCAAGACCGATATCAATAATCGAGGAGGTTTCTCGACCGATATGATAGGCGAGAACCACGACTATCCCGAAGCCGACTGGGCGGAGCGTCGCAGAATCATCGACAACCACACCTCCTACACCAAGGGACTGCTCTACTTCGTGGGACATGACGAGCGAGTGCCCGAGACGATGCGTAGCGAGATGTTGCGTTGGGGCTATCCGCTGGATGAGTATGTCGACAACGATAATTGGACTCCTCAGCTCTATGTGCGTGAGGGTAGACGTATGGTGGGCGAATATGTGGCAACACAGGCCGATTGCGAGTTGCGTACATCTGTCAGTGACGGTGTGGCTATGGCGGCCTATAAGATGGATTCTCACAACTGTCAACGAGTGGTTATCCGTAAGGGTGGCCGTGCGATGGTCAAGAATGAGGGAAATGTCGAGGAGGGCCGCACGTTGCCCTATCCGATATCGTATCGCTCGATAACGCCCAAGCGCGAGGAGTGTGATAACCTCTTGGTGCCGGTGTGCGTGTCGGCAAGCCATATTGCCTTTGGCTCGATAAGAATGGAGCCGGTGTTTATGGTGCTCGGTCAGGTGTCGGCATTGGCTGCAGCACAATATATTGACGAGAGTCTGCCCAATGTCCAGAGTGTGGATGTGAAGGCGCTGAATAAGATTTTTGATGAGAATCCGCGACTCGATGGCTCACAGCCCGATCTGCTCGTTGATGATGCATCCGGATGTGTGGAGCTGACGGGCGAATGGCGAACCCTCACCGAGCGTGGCGGATATGGATTGACCTTCCTTGAGTGTGATGGCGGCGAAGCTGCGCGTGCAACATTCAGCTTCGAGGTGCCACATAGCGGTAGATATGCTCTCTACAGCTACCAAAACGTCCGCAGTAAACATCTCGACCCAGAGGTGCTCTTTGAGATCAGTCGTGGCGGAGAGGTGTGTCGACATCTCTACGATAAGTCCAAATTCGAACTATTCGGACAGATGAGAGGCGACTGGTATCCACTCGGAGAGTACGATTTCGAGCAGGGTGTAGCCTCGTCAGTGAGCGTGGTTGTGAATGAAGAATCGGGACCTACTCGAGCAGATGCTATACTGCTGGTGAGGGTCAAATAGAGGCTCTTGAGGGCAATATTGGCTGAAAAAACGGTAGAAATTGCTTTTTTTTGAGAAAAAATGCGCGGAAATTTGGCTGATATAAAAAAAAGTCTTAATTTAGTAGTGCGGAAAAGATGTTTCGATTGACAAACTTATAACACACTATAAAATTTACAACTATGATTATTACATTTAACGAATTGCGCCGAATCAAAGATAGACTTCCCAGCGGAAGCTCGCAGCGCATAGCAGATGAATTGGGTATAGACGTTGATACAGTACGTAATTACTTTGGAGGTCAACACCTTGAGGCTGCGGCAGCAGGTGTTCACTTCGAGCAGGGTCCCGACGGTGGTGTTGTGACACTGGACGATACGGCTATCCTCGATGCTGCGATGCGCATCTTGAACGAGAAGTAGTCTATCTTATCCCGATACACAGGGGCCTGTCTGACAAGTTGTATTGTCAGGTAGGCTCTTTTTCTTGAATGGAGAATCTAAACGTATAATTTAAATATCTGAAATTATGAAAAGGCTAACACTTTTGCTCATTGCTTTGCTGGTGGTTGGCACCGGAGCAATGGCACAAAAAAATGTGAAATGGGTTGACGCGCAGACGTTGACACACCTCGGAAAACTCAGCAAGACAACCAATCCCTACCACCGTATCGAAGTGGCCGACTATCCCGAACTGAACAAACGCGAGGCTCAGCTCTTGCGTAAGTCGGCAGGCGAGTCTATCTTGTTTGAGACCAACTCTACGACTATTTGGGTACGTCCGAAGTTTGGCTATGCTCGCGAGACTGCAGGTATGCCCCGCAATGCTTCGTGTGGATTTAACCTCTATATCGAAAAGGATGGCGCGTGGACTTGGGCAGCATCGAAATCCAACTCTTACTATAAGTATATCGATGGCCAGATATCCGATAAGGATAAGAATGGTGTGAGATTGCTCGACCTCCCGTTGCAGGTTATTAAAGATATGGACAATTCGAGCAAGAAGTGCATAATCTATCTGCCGCTCTACTCGGAACTTCTGCACCTCGAAATTGGTGTCGAGCAGGGTGCTGAGATTAAGGCGTTGGAGAATCCGTTCCGCCACAAGATCGCAATCTTCGGTTCGAGCTTTACGCATGGTTCGTGTGCATCTGCCTCGGGTCAGACCTATCCGGCATTCCTGCAGCGTCAGACGGGCCTCTATTTCTGTGGTCTTGGCATGAGTGGCAATAGCAAGTTGCAGCCCTGTCTTGGACGATTCCTTGGTAGTACCGATGCGGATGCTATCGTTGTTGATGCCTTCTCAAACCCCAACATCAAGACCATCGACGAGCGTATTGACCTCTTCATTGGTGAAATTCGCGCACAGCGTCCCGAGGTGCCCATTATCTTCTTGCGCACCATTCACCGTGAGAATCGCAACTTCGACCTGAAGAACGATCAGCGTGAGCAGGAGCGTATCGACCACGTAGAGAAGGTTATGAAGCGTATACTCTCCACCTACGACCATGTCTACTTTATCAATGTGAAGAATCAGACCGGTACCGATCACGAGACCTCGGCCGATGGTATCCACCCGACTTCGTGGGGCTATAAGCGTTGGGCAGATGCGATTCAGAAAGATCTGCTTAAGATATTTAAGAAGTACGGTATCAAATAGCCTGAGGGATGAAACGTTTTGCGAAATTACTGCTTACCTTCGCTGTTGTGACCGTAGCTTTTTCGGTATCAGCAGCAGAATTGCGCTATGTGGATGCACAGACACTTACTCATCTGGGCAAACTCTTCAAGACCTCAAATCCCTACCACCGAGTGGAGACTGCATCATATCCCGACCTGACACCCAAGGAGGCCGAACTATTGCGCTACCCCTCGGGTGAGGCTATCCTCTTCGAGACCAACTCGACCGAGCTGTGGGTTCGCATGAAGATAGGTCGTCAATCTCCGATGAACGGCATGCCGAACTATGCAACTCTCGGCTATACACTCTATATCGAAAATGAGAAGGGTGAGTGGCAGTGGGCTGCCTCGCACTCGGGTAAAGTCGGTATCGGCAGCGATGGCAAAGAGCGACTGGAGCGCCCGCTGGCATTGGTGAAAAATATGGATGGTAAAAGACGTAAGTTCTTGCTCTATCTGCCACTCTACCTTGAGATTACCCACCTGGATATAGGCGTGGTTGAAGGTTCCGATATTAAGGCTCTGGAGAATCCGTTCCGCCACAAGATTGCGGTCTTCGGTTCGAGCTTTACACAGGGGCATGGTGCAACCAATTCGGGTCAGACCTATCTTGGATTTTTGCAGCGTTGGACGGGACTTGATTTTATCAGTTTCGGAATGGGTGGCAATAGTAAATTGCAGCCTGTTATGGCGCAAATATTGGCAGCTACCAATGCTGATGCCTTTGTGTTTGATGCCTTCTCAAATCCCTCAATTCAGGAGATTAAGGAGCGTATACACCCTTTTATTAGGACTATCCAGGCTTCGCATCCGGGTAAACCTCTGATCTTTTTGCGTACCATCTATCGTGAAAATCGAGCTTTCGACACTGTGCGCGAGAAGCGTGAGCAGGATCGTATGGAGTATGTCGATGCTTTAATGGCAGAGGTTGTTGCCCAGTATGATGATGTCTACTTTATCGCCGTGAAGAATCAGACCGGTACCGACCACGAGACCTCTGCGGATGGTACTCATCCCATGTCGTGGGGATATTGGCGCTGGGCTAAGGCCATCGAGAAGCCTCTGTTGAAGCATTTGAAGAGGTACGGAATCCGATAAAAATCATTTTAAGGGGCAACTACTGCGTTGCACTGCGATAACCCGACTCCTCACATACGTCAAGTATGCTGCGGGTCGGGTTTCTTGTGCGCCTTGTATTTCCCTCCTTAAAATGATTTTTTTGTTGCGGGTGGGGCAACTACTTCGTTGCACTGCGACAACCCGACTCCTCACATACGTCAAGTATGCTACGGGTCGGGTTTCTTGTGCGCCTTGTATTTACTCCTTAAAATGATTTTTTTGTCACGACCTGCTTCGCCCTATTTTCGCAAGCCTTGCAATCATCTGCTTAAAATGATTTTTTGTGGTAGTGGGGTGGATATTGTCAATCCGACTGACACAATGTCATATTTTGCGCCTGCGATGTCAGTTTTTGCCATGCGAACATTGCCAAAAGTGGCATAAATACTCTTTGGTATAACCTTTGCTCATTTTAGGAACGTCTGTCGAGGCATACGCAGGGCGAATATCGGTCAGCGTGCCAAAGCGGGCAAAATAGAGCAGAAAATTGATTACAAACAAATAAAACTTTATTAGATTATGGCAAAGATTATTGGTATCGACTTGGGAACAACCAATTCCTGCGTCGCAGTTATGGAGGGTAATGAGCCCGTAGTAATCCCCAATTCGGAGGGTCACCGCACAACTCCTTCGGTTGTGGCATTCACCGACAACAATGAGCGTAAGGTGGGTGATCCCGCAAAGCGTCAGGCTATCACCAACCCCAAACGCACGGTCTTCTCGATTAAGCGCTACATGGGTGAGAGCTACGATAAGGTTACAAGCGATATCGCTCGTTCGCCCTACAGCATTGTCAAGGGCGACAACAACACTCCGCGTGTAGATATCGACGGTCGTCTTTACACTCCGCAGGAGATTTCGGCAATCACGCTCCAGAAGATGAAGAAGACTGCCGAGGATTACCTCGGAACCGAGGTTACCGAGGCGGTAATTACCGTGCCGGCATACTTCTCGGATTCGCAGCGTCAGGCAACCAAGGAGGCAGGCGAAATTGCAGGTTTGAAGGTGCGTCGTATCATCAACGAGCCGACGGCAGCCGCTTTGGCATACGGCATGGACAAGAAGAACAAGGATATGAAGATTGCCGTGTACGACCTTGGTGGCGGTACCTTCGATATCTCGATTCTCGAGCTTGGCGATGGCGTATTTGAGGTGAAGTCGACCAATGGTGATACCCACCTTGGTGGTGATGACTTCGACCACGTACTTATCGACTATATGGCAGAGGCTTTCAAGGCAGAGCATGGTGTGGATTTGCGCCACGACCCGATGGCTCTCCAACGTCTTAAGGAGGCTGCCGAGAAGGCAAAGATTGAGCTCTCGTCGTCGCAATCGACAGAGATTAATCTCCCCTACATTATGCCTATCAACGGCATCCCGCAGCACTTGGTGATGACTCTCACTCGCGCGAAATTCGAGCAGTTGTGTGACCACCTCGTGCAGAAGACTATCGAACCGTGTAAGATTGCTTTGCGTGATGCAGGTCTGCAGGCTTCGCAGATTGACGAGGTTATTCTCGTGGGTGGTTCGACCCGTATTCCGGCGATCCAGCAGGTTGTTGAGCAGTTCTTCGGCAAGACTCCCAACAAGTCGGTGAACCCCGATGAGGTTGTGGCTATCGGTGCTGCAATTCAGGGTGGTGTGTTGACCGGAGAGGTTAAGGATGTGTTGCTGTTGGATGTAACTCCGCTTTCGCTCGGTATCGAGACACTCGGCGGCGT
>JAFQFG010000199.1 GCA_017398695.1 Alistipes sp. | reverse complement strand
CAGTGTCCCTTGCTCATCACAAAGCGGTCGCGGTCGGCCCACTTGGGCTCTTCGGGTTTCACATTCATGACACGAAAATAGAGTGCCGTCAACATATTCATCGACGAGAGGCCTCCGCCAATATGTCCCGCCTTGGCAATCTGCACGATTTCAACCAGGCGTTTGCGGTTTTTCTCGGCCTGCAACATCAGGGAGTTTGTTTGCATAGGTACTGTTGGGTTTGATTTGTTTATGTGTTTAATTGTATAAAGGTAAGAAGAAATTGGATAACCGCAAAGCCCCAACGCATAATTTCAGCAAAAATTCATTACTTTTGCGCACAAATCGTAATAAAACATGGAGAACCAGCAACCCTATACACCCCCGTTCCGCGGTGCTATCTTCGACATGGACGGCACGTTGGTCGACAACAGCCCGGTGCATGTACGCGCCTTTGAGATTTTCTGCAACCGCTACCACGTCGAAGGGTGGCGCGAGAAGTTTACAACCGCCTTTGGGCGTGGCAACGACGAGATTATGCCGATGCTGCTCCCCGAGGAGATTATTCGCGAGAAGGGAATTCCAGCGTTAGCCGAAGAGAAGGAGGCCATCTATCGTGAGATTTATGCACCCGAGATTGAGCCCGTCAAGGGGCTCGTCGAGTTGTTGCAGTTGCTACGCAAAGCGGGCATTCGCTGCGCCGTAGGGTCATCGGGATGTCGTGCCAATGTCGATTTTGTCTTGGAGAAGTGCGGTATTGCCGACTATTTCGAGGTGGTCATCTCGGGTGATATGGTCAGTCGTTGCAAACCCGAGCCGGAGATTTATCTCACCGCCGCCCAAGCCCTCGGCCTCGACCCGAAGGAGTGTATCGTCTTTGAGGATGCACGCGCCGGATTCGAGTCGGCACGCCGTGCCGGTGCCGGTCGGTTGGTCGCCATCGCCACCACCCTGCAGCAGGAGGTTCTCGTTTCCGAGCGACTGGCCGACCTCGTCGTCGGGGATTTCTCGGAAATCCGCAACGTCGAGCAGTTACGATAGGAGCCGCTCCACCCGCTTCAGGCGCACCACGCGCCGAATCACCCACGAGGGAGTCATACGCCCCATAAGCACCATCAGTTTGGCTGCCCAACCCGGGATCACCCGTTTCCGCCCACGGAACAATGCCCGCAACGCACGTCGGGTCACCTCCTCGGGTGAAAGAAGAACGCCCCACCACAGCAGGCGGCTGCGTAACCCCGCATCGAGGCGATAGAAGGGGGTGTCGACCGCCCCCGGCAACACTACCGTCACTGCCACCCCACAATGCGCCCATTCGTCGTGTAACGCCTCGGAGAGGGTCTTGATGTAGCGTTTCGTCGCCGCATAGAGGGCTATCGAGGGGTATGGGAGCCACGCAGTGGTCGACGAGACCCACAAGACATAGCCACAGCCTCGACTGCACATCTGCGCCCCAAGCGTATGTACCAATTTCGTATGGGTGGTCATGTGCAGGGCCATCACCTGCTCGACACGCGCCTGCGTCAACGCAGCAAAGCCGCCAAAGGCCAGCACCCCCGCATTACAGATGAGCACCTCAATCAT
>JAFQFG010000198.1 GCA_017398695.1 Alistipes sp. | reverse complement strand
TCGGTTCACAATTAATCCCCCTTCGGGGTCTTTTCCTCCTCCTTGCAAGGGATAGTCTGCAAGCAGCCTCTCCCCATTGCTTCGTTCGGCGGTTCACAATTCACAATTCGAAGAGATTGTTTTTTAGTTCTCGAGGGGTTGTAGCTATCCGTGAGGATAGTGCAAAACGGAAATAGTGACCTTGGAAGTTTACTTACAAAAGGTCACTATTTTCGTTTTGTGTTATTGTCGCAGACAACCAAGCCCTCGCAATAAAACACAATAAAACCTTGCGACAAATCAAACCCGCAACAAGAACAAAAACTCTTACGTCGTCAAACTCCCCGAAACGCAGTTTCGGCTGAAAGGTTTTGGGCACCTTTTTTCTAAAAGGTGCAAAGAAAATGGGGTTGCGAAGGTGCGAAAAGAGAGTTTTTGCACGTCCTGCTTTTTGAAAAAAGCGGGCAAATAAATAAGGTGCGAGGAGGCAAACTCTTCGCACCTTATAATATAATATGTATAGTTCTCTACTCGGGTTTAACCAGCGAGAGGAAGAGTTCGTCGAGTTGTGCCTGATCGATAGTCGAGGGGGCATCGAGCATCACGTCGCGGCCTGCATTATTTTTGGGGAATGCGATATAGTCACGAATAGACTCCACGCCTCCGAACAGCGAGCACAGGCGGTCGAAGCCGAATGCCAGACCTCCGTGCGGGGGTGCACCGAACTTGAAGGCATTCATCAGGAAGCCGAACTGCTCCTGAGCCTTCTCGGGTGTAAATCCGAGGCACTTGAAGATAGTTGCCTGCAGCTGTGCATCGTGGATACGAATTGAGCCACCGCCAATCTCGGTACCGTTGCATACGAAATCATAAGCATTGGCACGAACACGTCCCGGATCGCTCTCGAGATACTGCACATCCTCGGGTTTAGGCGAGGTGAAGGGGTGGTGCATAGCGTAGAAACGCTCGGTCTCGTCATCCCACTCGAACATCGGGAAATCGACAACCCACAGCGGAGCAAACTTCTTCGGGTCGCGCAGACCGAGTTGCTGAGCCACCTCCAAACGCAGGGCGCAGAGCTGAGTGAGTGCCTTGAACTTCTTTCCGCAGAGGATGAATACCATATCGCCCGCCTTGGCACCGCACTTTTCAGCCATTGCACGCACCTCTTCGGGCGAGTAGAACTTGTCGATAGACGACTTTACGCCAGCCTCCTCGACACGAATCCAGATTAGGCCCTTGGCACCTACCTGCGGACGCTTAACGTAGTCGGTCAAGGCATCAATCTGCTTGCGGGTGTAGGTTGCACATCCCGTAGCGGCAAAGCCACAAACATACTCTGCATCATCGAACACCGAGAATCCGTGACCTTTGGCGAGGTCGGTAATGTCGGCGAACTCCATACCGAAGCGCAGGTCGGGCTTATCCGAGCCATACTTCTCCATAGCCTCAATCCACGGCATACGACGGAACGGCTCTGTAAATTCGATGCCCAAGACATCCTTGAACATATATTTTGCCCAACGCTCGAATACGTTGATTACATCCTCCTGCTCGACAAACGACATCTCGCAGTCGATCTGTGTAAACTCGGGCTGACGGTCAGCACGCAAATCCTCATCGCGGAAGCAACGTACAATCTGGAAATATTTGTCATATCCTGCCACCATCAGCAACTGCTTGAGGGTCTGGGGCGACTGGGGCAGAGCGTAGAACTGGTTGGGGTTCATACGGCTCGGCACGACGAAGTCACGAGCACCCTCGGGAGTCGAACCTACGAGGTAGGGGGTCTCAATCTCCAAGAAACCCTCCGAGTCGAGGAAACGACGAATCGACTGTGCCATCTTGTGGCGGAGAATCATCGCACGCTGCAGGGGCGGACGACGCAGGTCGAGATAGCGATACTTCATACGCAGGTCATCGCCTCCGTCCGATACCTCCTCAATGGTGAAGGGAGGGGTCTGTGCCTCGTTCAGGATGGTAAGGGCAGTAGCCGCCACCTCGATATCGCCCGTTGGCATCTTCGGGTTCTTTGACTCACGCTCGATAACCTTGCCGGTTACCTGCAAGACATACTCGCGACCGAGTTTTGCAGCGGCCGCTTTGGTTGCCTCGTCAGAGTGCTCCTCGACAACAATCTGGGTAATTCCGTAGCGGTCACGCAGGTCGATGAAGGTCATTGCACCAAGATTGCGCACCTTCTGCACCCAGCCTGCAAGGGTTACAGTTTCATTTACGTTTGCGGCGCGAAGTTCGCCGCAGGTGTGGGTTCTGTACATAGAATTTATCTTATTTTTACGTCTATCATCCGATTAACGGACAAAAGTAGGAATTTTTGGTCGAAAACAAGAAGTTTTTTTGTATATTTGTACTCAAACATCTAAAATTTTCAGTTATGAGAAGTACGAAAACCGTTATTATTGCGATTTTGGCAGTTCTTGTAATGAGCCCGTTTGGTGAGACGTTCGCACAAAAACGCAAAAAAGAGAAGTTCTATCCTGATGCATCTGCGGTGGTTGACCCTGTCGAGTATGCTATCCAATCAGGCGGGGAGGTTACTCCAAAGGAGGTCGTTAATTGGGATGTTGTTAATCCGGATACATTGACACTCTTTCCGAAGCATATGCGTCCTCAAGTATATCCGCAATACCACTATGGTGGTATGTCTGGACTTAAATATGAAGTTGAACAGCGTCTGAGAATGCCAAAAACATTGAGGGCAGAGATGCGTGCGCAATCGCTCGATTTTATCAGGGTCTTTGTACTCTTTATAGTCGAGAAGGATGGTTCTGTGAGCGATGTGAAGTGTTATCGTTCAGGATTTACAGAGCGAGAGAAAAATCCGGACGTTATAAAATTATTGGTACCTCTTTTTACATCGAAGAGAAGTTGGACTCCGGGCTCACATAACGGAAGAGTTGTCCGTACCGAAATATGTATGCCGGTCGATTTCCGGCTCGAATAATTATTTTTGTTTATGAAACGACTATTGTTTGTTTTGCTGTTTTTGGCAATATCCGTTCCGTGCGATGCGCTCTATGCCAAGCGTGACAAATCGCCCAAGAGGAACAATGACGCCTCAATCGAAAAAGTCGCACCGGTGCCGATGCCCGAGGATGCAGTGATGAGGGTGGAGGTGATGCCCAAATACAAATTTGGCGAACTGCCCGAGTTTCGTAAATGGGTAGCCGGCAGACTGAAATGCCCGAAGTCGGTATATACCGACCTTAAAGCGTTGGGTTATACAGAAAAAGCAGTGCTGTGCGTTATGTTTTTTGTCGATGTCGACGGAACCGCTAAATTTGTCGAAACAAGGCTTGACCTTTCGCATAACTTTGCAAAATTCGAGAATGCCGAACTCGATGCAGCACTCGCACGGATAATCGCATCGGGTCCGCAGTGGAGCCCTGCGATGCAGGGTGGTGAGCCTAAAAGAGTACAGTTTATGATGCCTTTGACAATCGAAATCTGGTAGAGTTATGGAGCAGCAGACACAGCGCGAACGTGATGAAAACTATATGCGCAGGGCACTAAACGAGGCCCTCATAGCGTTAGATAAGGGAGAGGTGCCCATCGGAGCCGTAGTTGTAGCGGCCAACGGAGCGATAGTCGGCAGGGGTCACAACCTGGTTGAAAACTTGTGTGATGCCACAGCACATGCCGAATTGCAGGCCATCACAGCAGCCACATCGACCCTCGGTGGGAAGTACCTCAACGACTGCACTCTCTACGTCACGGTCGAGCCGTGCATAATGTGTGCCGGAGCAATAGCTTGGAGTCAGGTGGGGCGTGTGGTCTACGGAGCAGATGACCCAAAACGCGGTTATACGACTGTGCAGGGGACTATTTTGCATCCCAAGACAGTAGTTGAGCGGGGTGTTTTGGGCGCAGAGTGTGAGCAACTGATGAAGGAGTTTTTTGCCAAATTGCGATAGCGAAAAGTGAACATTCACACACAAAGTTTTGAATTATAATAAAAAAAGGTTACTTTTGCGGTTCGAAAACCGACAATTAAGAAATTATAATAAAAAGAGTAAAGATGAAAAAATTGTTTTTGCTTGCGGTTGCTATGATGACCGTATGTGCTGTTTCGGCACAGAATGAACTTATCGCAAAGTTTAACGAGGGAGTTGAGGCGATGAACAACAAGAACTACACAGCAGCAATTTCCGCTTATGAGGCATTTATCGACAAGGGTGCTGTTTCGGATGATACCAATGTTCTTGCAAACGTAGATCAGGCAAAGCAGTATGTTGTTGATTGCTACCGAGTATTGGCTATCAGAAGCATTAAGAGTGGTGATGCCGACAAGACTCTTATATTGGCTAATTCGGGTTTGGAGAAGGCTGAACTCTTCGGCAAGACCCAGGCAGTTCCGGTATTTAAGTCGCTGATTGCAAAGTCTTATCAGATTAAGGGTGGTACGGCGTTCAATAACAAGGACTATGCTACTGCTGCCGAGGTATTTGCAAAGGGTTATGAGGCTAACCCCCGTAATACAGATATGGCACTCAACCTCGCTATGAGCTACTGCGAGAGTGGTCAGTTCGATAAGGGTATGGAGGTATACCGCAACGTCGCTGCGATGAACCCCTCGCGCTATGCTGATGCCATTGCAAAGGCAAAGGAGATGATGGGTCTTTACACTATCAACCAGGTTGCTAAGTTCCAGGCTGAGGGCAACAACGATGCCGTTATCGAGATGGCAGATAAGATGCTTGCCGAGGATCCCGCATCGGCTTTGGCTGAGAAGATTCGTCTGCAGGCTTACAACGGCAAGAAGGAGTACGACAAGGTTATCGAGTTGGGCGATACTGCAGCTATGGCACAGACCTCGGAGGAGGATAAGAGCGATGTTTACTTCCTCATCGGTGCAGCTTACAACGCAAAGTACAACGCTGGTGGCAACAAGGATGCAGCCCTCAAGGATAAGGCTGTCGAGTATCTGAACAAGGTGGTTGCCGGCAACAGCGTAGAGGCTGCTAAGGGTGCTGTTGCAGATTTGACAACAAAATAGTCCTTTCGATTAGGATTGAAATATTACAAAAAGTGTACTCAACCATAGGTTGGGTACGCTTTTTTTTATATCTTTGCGAAGTTGTTGCGATACCAAGAACCTAAACCTACCGATGAAAACCTTTATCAAGAGTATTCTGATTGCTTTGATAGCGCTCTGCACCACAACAGTGGCATTTGCACAGAGTACAGGGTCGGTATCGGGTGTGGTGATTGATGCCGGCACCAACACAGGATTGCCGGGAGCAGTAATCGAGGTTAAACTGAACGGCACAACCGATTCCAAATACTACACTTCGGGACATGCCGGCAAATTCACAATCAACGGTTTGAAGTTCGGTGAGTACACAGCTGTGGTCACCTTCCTCGGATATGACAACACCGAGCTGACGTTCCAATTGACACGTTCAACCCACAACCTCGGCACAATTCTCATCAAAGAGTCGTCCGTAAAGATCGACACTGTCGTCAAAGAGGTTGTATCGACCCGAACTGTCCAGCGCGGAGATACGCTGTCGTATAATGCCGATGCCTTCAAAACCACGATGGATGCCGACCTGACAAGCTTGCTAAACAAGATGCCGGGAATTACCGTATCGGGTAACCAAATCGAGGCACAGGGCGAGCGTATTCGAGCAGTCTATGTCGATGGTAGCGAGTTCTTCGGTGGCAGCGTTGAGCAGGCATTGCAGGTACTGCCGGCACAGGCCGTGCAGCGCATCGAGGTCTACGACCGCTTGAGTGAGACGGGTCAAGCCACGGGTATTGCCGATGGTGGAGGTGGCAAGGTCATCAACATCATCACTCGCGCGTCGATGCGTCACAGCCAATTCGGAAAGTTGCATGCGGGATATGGCTACGAACCCTCGGCGGACCCCGTAATCACCGCCAAGCATAAATATACGGGTGGTGGTGCGGTCAACATCTTTGACGATGACAGGCGCATCTCAATCACGGCATTGGCGAATAACCTCAACAAGCAGAACTTCTCGTCCGATGACATGAAGATTTCGAGTAGCAACAACACCACCAACGCTTCGCAAAACTATTCGGTCGGAGCGCAGAGCGGTGTGGGCGAGTCGCAAATCATGGGATTCAACATGACCGACAAGTTGGGTCCTCGCAAGAACTTCCTGATGGATGCAACGCTCTTCTTCAACCATACGAATGCCAAAAATCGTTTTCACTACGACCGTTGGTACACTGCACCGCTCAAGGTCGACACGATGAAGATTCTTCAATTCTCCAACCCCGACAACTACACAGCTCGAATGCGTACCCGCATGGAGTGGCGCATAAATTCGCGACACAGATTGATATTTATACCCTACATCCAGTACCGCGACAACTCCTCGATAAACGTAGCCAACGGATTGCGTTGGGGTGAGTCGGGATGGAGGTTGCAACCAAGTGGCAATGATGGTTGGTTTAAGGGCATAAACGCAAACCTCTTCTCGCAGTATCGTCTGACATTCAAGAAGCCGGCACGGCTCTTCGTTATCGACCTCTCGACAAACTACTACTACGGCTGGGACGACCGCGACTACTACTCTAACGGCAAGGGCTCGACCAGCAAGACCGATGTGATGATGGCGACGATCGACACTACATACACACGTGCACTGAGCAATGCGAGTACCACCACCTTGGCAGCTACGGTGACATACCGCGAGCCTATTGCCCCATACATGCAGATAAGTTTCATCTATCGTCCCTACTATACGTTGCGCACTCGCGATTACGCATCATACTCGACAGATCACACACACAGTATCGACATCGAGAAACGTAACCCCTACACCTCGAGTGATGTTCGCAGCATATTTGCGTACCACCGAATTGGTGCTGCGTATCGTTATGCGCGTCGTCGCAATTGGACAACGGTGAGCCTTTTCTATCAGCTCTCTGAGCTGAACAACAAAGACCAATCGGTCAAAAAGGCTAACATTCGCAGATATCACAACCTTATCTACAATGCGACCCTGCAGTGGAGCTTCGACAAGCAGAACTCGATGCGCGTGAGTTTCAACTCTGATGTCAAAGCCCCGAGCATGGGACAGATGCAAGACTACTATAATGTATCGAACTCGCAGTATCTCTCGCGCGGTAACTCCAATCTGAAACCCTACTGCGAGCACACTGCATTTATCCGCTACACTCGCTCCAACATGGAGAAGGGTCGCACGTTTATGGCAATGGCACAAGCTCGCCACATACAGAACTTTATCGGTAGCGCAATCATCTACTCTCCGACCGTGATCGTCGGTGAGGAGGGTGATCCGAACTACAAAAAGTATAACCCGATACAGTTCTCACAACCGCAGAACTTGGATGGCTATTGGCGATTTACGGGTCGTTTGAGTTTGGGTCTACCGTTGCAGTTCATAAAATCGAATATCAACATGACGGCCGGAGTCGATTACGCCACCACCCCCGCACTTCTGAAGTTGCAGGGCGAAGGTGACGAGCGCGAGCTGATTGACTACGCTTCAGACGAGTGGCTCAAGGGGGCAAAAATGAACGCTATCGAGAGCATGAGCTACTCATTCAACGCTGTGTTAGGCAGTAACATCTCCGAAAATGTGGACTTCACAGTGTCGTGGAATGGCACGTTCGATGATGTGAGCGGTACGCTTGCCGGCTTCAACAACAAGTACTTTATGCATCGAGCATCGGCCCAGGTCAAGGCGGTGTTGCCTCTCGGTTTTACACTTACCGGCAGTTGCCTCTACACCGAATATATCGGAATTACCAACGGCTACAAGGATCACTTTACCCTCATCAACCTCTGGGTCGGCAAGAAGGTGTTTAAGAAGCTCGGAGAGGTACAGGTAGGCGTAAATGACCTTCTCAATCAGAACACCTCGTTCAGTCGAAATCTGAGCACAGGTTATTC
>JAFQFG010000021.1 GCA_017398695.1 Alistipes sp. | reverse complement strand
TAAGGTGCAGTATAACGCTCGTATGCAGCAGATTGACGACGTTAAGCCGGCAGCATCTACATTCAATGCTCCGACTACTCGCGCAAATAACATCTATCCCGACTTTAATGACCCTGAGTTGGGCAGACAGTGGCACTATATCAATACAGGCGATACCAATGTCTTCTCAGGTATCAAGGCGGGTGCTGATGTCAATGCAGGCGAGGCTTGGAACATCACAGCCGGTGACCCTCGTGTTGTTGTTGCAGTTGTCGACGGTATGGTTAAGTACGACCATCCGGACCTTGCCGACAATATGTGGGTAAATACAGCCGAGAAAAACGGTACTGCGGGTGTTGATGACGATAACAACGGCTATGTAGATGATATCTACGGAGTAAACTTCGTAACTCATGTTTGGGATGGCTCAACTGCGCTTCAGGGTGGTTACTCTGACCACGGAACCCACGTTGCAGGTACCGTTGCTGCGGTAAATAACAACGGTAAGGGCGGTTGTGGCGTTGCAGGTGGTACAGGTAAGGGCGATGGCGCTCGTCTGATGTCTTGCCAGGTCTTCTATCAGAGAGTTGCGGATGAGGAGAATGAGGTGCCATCTTGGCCATCGGGTTCAGAGGCTTGTACATCTCGTGCATTCCAGTATGCGGCAGATAATGGTGCAGCGATTGCTCAGTGTAGCTACGGCTATGGTGTTAAGATGACTTCAGATCGTGCATATACCAATGGCAGTGCAGAGTTTACAGCGATCAACTACTTTATCAAGTATGGTGGTGGCGATGTGCTGAAGGGCGGTATTCCAATCTTTGCGGCCGGTAACAAGTCGTATGATTACGCTTGCTATCCGGGTGCATACCGCGACTTTATCTGCGTAACAGCTATGAGTTGCGACTATACCCCTGCATACTACACCAACCACGGCCCTGGTTCAAACCTCGCAGCCCCTGGTGGTGACTACTTGCAGAAGTATTATACCGATATGACAGGTGAGATGAACTCTGAGGTCTATTCTACAACCTTTATAAATGGTCAGTATGGCTATAAGCAGGGTACATCTATGGCTTGTCCACATGTTTCTGGCGTTGCTGCATTGGCTATCTCACGCTCACTACAGTTGGGTAAGAAACTGACAACAATCGAGTTGCGTAATATCCTGCTCGGCTCTACACACGATATTGACCGTTACTGCACAGGTAGCAAGACAAGTGTCAGCGGTGCAGGTAGTGCTGTGACCGTGAGCCTTACTAAGTATAAGGGTAAGATGGGTGTTGGTTATATCGATGCCTTCAAGACGCTGATGAATGTGGAGGGTATCCCTTGCCTTACTGTTCGCACAGGCCAGCGCGAGGGTAAGGATTTGTCGGATGTTCTGGGTGGTAATGTAGGTACAAAGACCTTTATCGACGGTGGTGTATCTATGTCGCAGAAGGATCGCGAGCGACTCGGCGTTGAAGGCGATATCACTATCTCTTCAACAGGTAAGTTGCAGATTAAGTGTAATAAGATTGGCTCGGCAATCGTAAAGATATCGTTTATTGCCGGTGGCTCGGAGCTCGGCTCAGATGAGGCTACAGGTGGTATGGCCGTAACTCGTGAGGTGGCAATCCTCTCACGTGGCTTTGCAACAAACGGCGGCTGGTTGTAGTATCAATAAATTTAACAAAGAGAGGTTATGAAAAAACTATTTTTCGTGCTCTGCCTCTCTCTGGCCTTAAGTTGTACAGAGGACTTTATCGAGAGTATTAATGTAGAGCAGCAGCAACTTGCGAAGATTGTCTATCTATCGGATAACAACGTCGCAGGAAGCCTTATTATTCGCTTTGATGATAAGGCTGTTTCGCGTGTTGAAGCTGGTGTATCTCGTTCGGGCGCTACCCGTTCGGGTATTGAAACCTTTGACTCTATTCTTGACCATATCAGTGGTGTGAAGATGGAGCGCTTGTTTGTTTCAAATCGTTTTGAAGAGCGTCTGCGAGCTGAGGGTATGCACCGTTGGTATGTTGTATCTTTCGACCAGAGTGCTGACCTTGATAAGGCTGCACAGATGTTTGCCTCTGTAGCCGAGGTTGATAAGGTGCAGTATAACGCTCGTATGCAGCAGATTGACGACGTTAAGCCGGCAGCATCTACATTCAATGCTCCGACTACTCGCGCAAATAACATCTATCCC
>JAFQFG010000197.1 GCA_017398695.1 Alistipes sp. | reverse complement strand
GGCGACCCCGGCAACGGCTCCTGCAATAAGTAGCCATACGGGCGAAACCCCGAAGTGCCATACGACAAAGCCGACCACGACAACCACGACCATAGCCCACCATGCCATGCCCTTGACAATGCCCATCAGTGGGGCGACAATCAAAGCCACCACCGCAGGACGCATCCCTTTGAATGCAGCATCGACCACTGCGTTGTGGCGTATGCTGGCGAAGAATATCGCCACCAGCAGAATTACCGAGAATGACGGCACGACAACCCCCAAAACGGCCGCTGCTGCTCCGGCAAAGCCTTGCACCTTGTAGCCGGCAAAAACTGCAGCGTTGAGAGCTATGGGACCCGGGGCAGATTGCGCCAAAACGAGCATCTCTAAGAACTCCTCGCGGGCAATCCATTTGCGACGCTCGATGACCTCACGCTCAATAAGCGGAATCATCGCAAAGCCGCCACCAAAGGTGAAGAGCCCGATTTTGAAGAATGACCAAAATATTTGTAGTAGTTGCTGAACCATATCTCTTGCGGTTAGGCAGTCGCGTTCTATCTCTCAAATCTGTAATATACGCCCAAGGGGAGTTGTTTGTGGTGGCTATCTTCGAAGTAGAGTTCGCCCGATTGCTCCTGCTTGGGTGTTCCGAATGCCTGATGCATAGCCGTGCGAGCCAACATTGCCGACAAGCCCATCGAGTAGAGGTTAAGCACAACGAACGAATCCTTATCCTCCAATAACTGCGCACAGCACTCCAACATCTCACCGATATTCTCCTCCAAGACCCACTTCTCGCCATTGGCACCGCGTCCGTATGCCGGTGGGTCGAGGATTATGCCGTGGTAGCGGTTGCCGCGACGTACCTCGCGATTGACGAACTTCAGTGCATCCTCGACAATCCAGCGCACGCCGTCCAATCCGCTCGACTCCATATTTTCACGCGCCCACGTCACCACCTGCTTGACCGAATCGACGTGCGTAACCTCTGCCCCTGCCGCACGAGCTGCAAGGGTCGCTCCGCCCGTATAGGCAAAGAGATTGAGCACCTTCGGGGTTACACCCTTTGCGCAGAGTGCCTCGCATCGGTCGTAGATAAACTCCCAATTGGCAGCCTGCTCTGGGAAGATGCCGACGTGCTTGAAAGATGTGAATGCCAAGCGCATTTTGAGCGACATCCCGCGATAGTCGAAACCGACCATCCAACGCGAGGGTACATGGGGCTTGAACTTCCACTCGCCACGCTCCTCGCTGCGCTCCTCACGCAGGAACGAGGCATCGGCACGACGGCGCCACTCCTGCTCGGAGAGCGACTTGCGCCAGATGGCCTGCGGCTCGGGTCGGCGTGTGACGTACTGCCCGAATCGTTCGAGTTTCTCGAAATCACCCGAATCAATCAGTTCGTAATCTTTCAGTTGTGGTGTAAGTTCTAATCTCATTTATAGATGATTGATAATTGACAATTGATCTGCGATACTTTGTTTAATTTTTGTTCATTTCTAATTCCTCCCCAAAGTTAGGGAGGTGGCTGAAAGCCGGAGGGGTCTGTTTTAGGTTACTCTTTTTGTAATTGTGTTGTTCTGATTTCTGTAATAGCATCCCTTATTTCTGAAAGCACTCCCTCTGGGTGGCTAAATACTAACTTGTTTTCGAATCGTAACGTGCGTATGTTGTGTTCACGGAGTAAATATTCGGTGCGTATGTAGTCAGATTCATTTCCTTGATATGTGGTGTGATGCTGACCATCAAGTTCGATGCATAAACCTATTTCCGGGCTGTAAAAATCAAGCACATAAGGTCCTATGCTGAATTGCCGACGAAACTTAACACCCTCCACCTGTCGTGATTTTAGCATAAGCCATAGAGTTGCCTCGGCACCAGTGGCGTGCGTGCGGAGTTCTCGGCGTAGTAAACCTTGCGGTGGTTGGTTATGTGTTCGATTCTTCATAATTATCAATATCTTTACAGACCCCCTCCCCCTTCGGGTACTCCCCCTAACTTCGGGGGAGAATTTTTGTTCTTTTCTAATTCCTCCCCAAAGTTAACGAAACTTAACACCCTCCACCTGCCGTGATTTTAGCATAAGCCATAGAGTCGCCTCGGCACCAGTGGCGTGCGTGCGGAGTTCTCGGCGTAGTAAACCTTGTGGTGGTTGGTTATGTGTTCGATTCTTCATAATTATCAATATCTTTACAGACCCCCTCCCCCTTCGGGTACTCCCCCTAACTTCGGGGGAGAATTTTTGT
>JAFQFG010000196.1 GCA_017398695.1 Alistipes sp. | reverse complement strand
CGATATAGACGATGCTCTGGCGCTGGATATGCTCTACAAGTACCAGCAGGAGGGCAGGGTAGAGCTGTTGGCGGTTATGCTTAATAAGCCGATGGCGGAGAGTTGTGAATTTGTTGATATAATGAACAACTACTATGGTTACCCCGAGATTCCTATCGGACGTCTGGATAAGGGAGCTACGGTGGATGCCAACCCGGGTTTTGTGCGTCAGGCAGCAGCCAATAAGAGCTATAAACGCAGTTATGAAGAGTACACTACCTTGCCGAGAAGCCTTGAACTCTATCGTAAAACCCTGGAGGCACAACCCGATAAGTCGGTGACTATAATCTCCGTAGGTTTTTCGACCAACCTTGCTGCACTGCTTGGTAGCGAAGCGGATGAAAACTCTCAACTTAGCGGAGAGGATCTGCTGCGCCGAAAGGTTAAAAATATTTACGTCATGGCAGGCGATTTCTCTTTGACCCACAAGCCTGAGTTTAACGTTAGAGAGGATATCGCTGCGGCTCAGACCTTTTTTGCAAAGGCTCCATGCCGTATAGTCTTCAGTGGTTTTGAAGTTGGCCGCGATATCCGATACCCCGCCTCTTCGATTTTGGGCGACTTTGCCACAGAGCCTAATCATCCGATGGTTGAGGCCTATAAAAACTATAAAAAGATGCCCTACGACCGCTCAACGTGGGATTTGACGGCTGTGCTGGCTGCCGTTGAGGGAGAGAGTGTAGGTTGGTTTAATTTCTCGGATGCAGGCCACGTTGTGGTTACAAAAACGGGTGAGACCTACTTTATCCCCTGCCCGCAAGGTAATCACCATATAATATCCGTTCCTGATGGTGGTGCAGATATGATAGTATCCCGCTTTGTCGAGATTATCGGCAAGACAAAAATGAATAAAAGATAGAGAGTTATGAGCGAAAAGTGTGCTCACCATTGCACGCGAGAATATGAAGGTTTTGCCCTCGATTTATGAGGTTATAGAGCGTGATTTCGGGGGTAATATTGATGCGTATGTCGACAATCTCTACGACAACTCAATCTTTACCGATGAGTCGAAGGTACAAAATGGCTTATTGATGAGCTTGATATAGCAAAGTAATAAGTAGATATATACCCAAAAAGAAAGAGGGGGCTGTTCAACAAATTTTGTTAGACAGCCTCCTCTTTGTGTGGATAAGACTTTCGACTAATCGAAGCGTTCGGCATCATCTCTGATACCTTCGGATAGGATATCCGCAAGAATCTGCTCGCGCAGAGCTTTCGGGGTGACATTATGCTTTACAACCAGCATGTAGGAGTGTCGCAACTCACGACGCAGAGCCTCATCCGATAAACCACCTTCGAATCGTACATCGTTCCAGTGGCGCTTGTTGAGGTGCCATCCGGCCGTAATCTGTGGATAGCGGTCACGGAGGATTATGGCTCGCTCGGGATCGCACTTTACGGCAAAGTGATCGGGCTTCTCGAGTGCCAACATGGCAAACATTCTTCCACCAACCTTGTAGACCAAAGTGGAGTCATCGAACGGTAATGTCTCCTCGACGTCGGGCAGTGACAGACAATATTCGCGAAACTCTACTATATCCATGACCAAACAGTCTGAAACACCATTTAGTTACCCATTCTCTTGCGGTACTCGGGGTAGACGTAGTTGTAGAAGTTGTGGAAAATTGTACTCCATGAGGCGTTGCAGT
>JAFQFG010000195.1 GCA_017398695.1 Alistipes sp. | reverse complement strand
TCGGCTTACGAGGCTCCCGCGGTTCTCGTAGTTGAGGTTGCCATTGAGCGCGGCTTTGCTGAGTCGTTGACCTTTGGCGAGGAGGAGGAGTTTTAACGTAAACACCACGAAGATTATGAAGAAGATTTTTTCGGTAATGATTTGCGCGGTGGTTATGTTGGCATCCGCGTGTACACAGGAGTTTAATGACGATGCAGCTCCTGTAAAGATGAAGACGATCACTATGAGTGTATCGTATGAACTTCCTGAGGTGTTCTCTGAGGATGGCACCCGTGTAACTCTTAATGATTTGAACCAGCTGGTTTGGGAGGCTGGTGATCAGATTAAAGTGGTTTACAATGGTAGCAGTGTTGCTACTTCGACTCCGCTTGATGCGAGCGATGCAGCTGTAGGTCAGCCTATTAAGGAGTCTGCAGAGTTCTCTATCGAGATTCCTGAGAGCGCAACTATCAACTACGCTTATTACTTCCGTGGTAGTTATAATGGTACTCCCTCTGCAACCCGTCTGCGTCTCCAGCTTGCAGGTTGGACAAATGATGCACCAGATTACGGTAACAATATGGCTACCGGCACTTCGCTGGCTGAGGTTATCCGTATGTCGCCTGCTTCGGGTACCGTATCGTACAATCCTACAAATGGAACAGGTAACGTAACCTTGCACAATGCAGCTTCGTTTGTTGAGGTTCAGCTCACCGGTGCTGAGAAGGTATGGTCAGTTTCAGTGTTGAGTAAGTCGCAGAACCTGCGCTCGAAGTATGGTGATATCAACAATATCGCGTCGGATGAGCCTAAGTTGGCTATTTATCAGACAGTTGAGCGTACCAGCGAGGATCCTTCGTCGATGGGTGGTGCAATCTGCTTGCCTTCGGGTGGCGCAGCACTCTCGGGTACACCGACTTCGTTCTACTTTGCAATGCCGGTTGTTGATCTTCCCGCTGAGGATATGTTTATCCTTGTTCGTGCAGAAACTTTCTGCCGTCTCTATCGTTCGAAGAATGCTCACTCGTTCAAGCGCAACCGCGTAACTCGTATCAAGGCGTTCGAGGCTGCAGCTCCTGATACAGATGCTATCACTTATGAGCCTCTGGATGAGCAGGGCCTTTCGAACTGCTATATGGTAGCTCCCGCAACAACCGATAAGTATTACTCATTCTCGGTTCAGAATATCGATGGCTCGACAGTTATCTGGAATAGCAAGACCAGAAACTATGGCGTATGGCCTTTGTGGGCAACCAAGGATAAGCTGGTTGAGGATATCGCAATTATCTATGGTAATGCTGCGGAGGGTCGTGTATACTTCAAGGTTCCGGCAAATAGCGGTAAAGGTAGCTTTATGCTGACCGGAGGTCCTATCAACTCAGCGCAGATGGGTACAAACTGGTCTTGGCATATCTGGGTAACCGATGCACACGCTGTTACTTATGGTGATCCTGCAATCACCGTTCTCGACCGTGCCCCCGGTGCTTTGTGGGTACCGACTTCTAAGGAGGATGTTGTTGCAATGACTCCTGAGCAGGCTGCTCAGAGTGTCGGCTTTATGTATCAGTATGGTCGCCACAATGCATTCCCCGGCGCGAAGAGCTTGAACAATCCTGCTGTCCTGAATAAGTGGGGTTATGAGGGTACCAACGGAACTTCTGATAAGATGGCTTTTACTAAGGGTACTCAGGATGTTGAGTTCTATAAGTTTACTCGTTGGCAGAATGGCTTCACCAACTACGATAATACCAATAAGGACGCTGCAGGTATTAAATACTACAATATGCAGATGATTCAGTATGGTGGTACCTGGGCAACAGATGTTACTCAGGCTGCGATCAATGCTGATGGTACATCGGGTAATAAGGCATACTGGAGTACTGCCGAGAAGGGTAATCAGGACCCCTGCCCGCAGGGTTACCGCGTAGCAGGTTTGACCGAGCTTGAGCGTATCTTCCGCGAGTTGAAGGGTGATACTTCGCTCTCGCTCTACACCAACCACTACAGCCCCTCGAAGAAGACCTTCTCGATCAGCGCAAAGAATACTGTTGATACAAATGAAGATGGTAAGGCTGATGCTATGGATGATGCAAATAAGGCTATTAAGTACGCTACCGACGCTATGGGTTCATTCTCGAATGGCGAGGTCGGAGAGAGTACTAAGGAGGCTCGTGAGGCTGCCCTCAATGGCAACTTTGTATGGTTCCCCCACGGAGGTTTCCGTATGATGAAGCAGGCTGCAGCTAACGCTGGTGAGCACGGTTGTTTGATGTACTCGACTAACTATCTCCACGATGGCAAGAGCGTGAATACTCCCGCTGTTGGTGTTATCTGGGGTGTACCCGATTTCGATTTGACAGCGTTGCTTGCTACTACAAAGATTGCAATGCCTAACCACGCTAAAACGGGATATCCTAACTATGTTTTGATTCCTTACAAGTGGGCTACAACAGGTGAGAATATCTGGACTTACGGCACATTGGCTACCAATTCGATTGCTGTTCGCCATAATACTGGTGTAACTGCCTTCACTATCAATAATGGTGGTCTTCCTGCTCATGATGCAGCTCCTGTGCGTTGTGTGAAGATTGCGACTGCCAGCGGTGAGGCTCAGGTTTCGTCGCTTGCAGGTCAGCAGACAGATGCTAACGCATGGAACTAATGAAAATATAATTTTTTGATGATTTTCGGGTGCCGCCACTGCACCGGATTTGGTGCAGTGGCAGACCCGGAGGTTATGGGATTTGCAATATGCGCAAACATCTCCAATCAAAACTACTAAAAACAGCTAATGAAGCGAATTTTTAGATTCGTAATCCTTGTATCGGTACTTGCTTTTGCAGCTTGTACGAAAGATGCGACATCCGACCTGCTTGCCGAAGGGGATGCCGCAGAAGAAGAGTATGCCGGCGAAACCGTGCGTTTTGCACTTGATGTGACACGCGCATCGCTCAACGGCCTCGAGATGATGTTCGAGGCGGGCGATAAAATCTATGTAAATGGAAAGACCCTCTCGGTGAGAGCGGATAAGTATGGAGCATATCTTCATGTTCCGCGTGCCGAGGATAATATATATCGTGCGATATTCCCCGCACCGGCAGCTACGGCATTTGCCGATAGCTCCAATTTTGCATACGTACACTCTAATATGCAGGTATATAGCCCCGACTCATTTGGTCGTGATGCTATGTGCCTGGTATCGTATGCCGATCTTAATAATGCAGCGGATAATGAGTCACTCACCTTTGATGCGATGCTCGGTGTGTTGCGTCTGACCATCAAGGGTGATGCAGAGATACGTTCAATACGCCTTCAGAATAATGCTTTTAGCTCCACAAAGGCTCTGACCGCGATGTCGGGACGAACGAAATTTATAGATGGCGAAGGTAATGCCCTCGGAGCAAATGAAATCGAGGGGGCTCACCACGCAGCACCTCATGGAGCTTCGGGTATGACTGATGATATAGTCTTGATATGCAATGACACCGATGGTAGGGGTGTGCAACTCTCAGCCGAGGGAACAGACTTCTACTTTACGCTCTATCCACAGGAGTATGCCGAAGGTTTTACCGTGACCATCTCCGATAACGATGGTAAATCACAAACTTTTTCGACTTCGGGCTCCACAACAGTGCCGGTAAATCGGCTCGTTGTGATGCAGCCTATTGAGTATACTCCCGATAGCGATTTGCTCTTCTCGGAGAGATTCGATACATGTGTCTATGGTGGAGATATTGTGGCTCTGCGCAATGGCAGCTCGGTATGGCGTTCGCGTACCCCGATTTTGTGTGAAAAGACAGTGCTTCAAGGGCTTCCGATTCTCTCGAGTCATGCCGACCAGTATGGATTAACCCCCGGCTACTACTATACCACTGATGCTACCCACACCTCGTCCAATGGCTCGAGTGTTAAGGTGGTCACTCCGGGTTTGATATTTTCAGACTATATCAATGAGGGTACAAACTATGAAAAGAGCATGGCCGATGTCATTGCTGCCGGTAAGCTGTTGGTAACACCCGAATTACTCAATGTGAGAGGCTTTAATGATTGGTTTATGAGTCGTTGCGTGGAGTTTCACGGATATCTTGCTGTGGGTAATGAGAAGGCTTTGAATTCGAATGGTAATTTTAAGTTCTCGGTAAATCCTCTTGGAATTTTGACAACACCTTTTATGTCGATGATATCCGGCACGGAGAGCCTTGAGGTGCAGTTCGACATCGCGGCCGGAGATGGCATTACGGGATATTGTAAGAAAGATACGCCCTCGTCGAGCGCATCGACATGGAGTTATCAACCCAATGCTACGGCAGCCGATTCGGCGAACAATATTGAGTGGCGAGAGGATAAGTTCCGTTTTTCGGTGGTTGGAGGTAGCAAGACCGCTTCGATTTTGCGCCTTGAATTTATTGATGAAAATGGAGATGTGCGTACACGTGAGGATGGCTCGTTGATGAGGTACAGCCCAATCAATAACAGCGTCGATGTTCCCGAGAGTGACCTCTCGAAGGAGTGGAGCAGAGTGAGGGTGCAGGTTGCCAATGCCGATGCCAATACCCGTTTCCGCTTCTATAATAATCAGGCAACACGATATATGGTCTACCATATCGATAATATCGAGGTGCGTAAGTCCGATGTGATAAGCAATATTCCGGATGGTGTAACTGTGTTGGGTACGGTTACGTGTGAGGGCGAACCTGTGGCCGGTGTAGTGGTGTCGGATGGCGTGAATGTTACGCGCACAGATTCGAATGGAACATACTATTTGCCGACCGACATATCGCTTGCCGATCATATCCGTATAACAATTCCGTCGGGCTATGAGATGGTGGGTAAGAGGAACATTTCGCCCGCATTCTTCTCACCGGTAGACTCATCTGCAGTAGGCTTGCAGGCTCATGATTTTCAGTTGAAGAGGGTCGATCAGTCGAACTATACGTTGATGGTTGTGGCCGATTCTCATGTGATCGGTGCGGGGGCGCAGAATGGGCCCTATGGCAGTACCACCGACCGCTCAACATACTGCAATGTGGTTATGCCGAAATGGAATGAGTATGCCGCATCATGCCCCGGTCCGGTCTATGGTGTTCATCTCGGAGATATGACACAAGTGGGACAGTGGAGATACTATTCGCTGGCTAAGTATCGCACCGACACGTCGGTTTCGACCGTGCCTATCTTTAATGCTTTGGGTAATCACGACCATGATAAGCCGACTTCGGGTAAGGTATTCTCGGAGCAGGAGCAGCATCTCGCCCGTAAAACATTCTCGGCGACAATCGGTCCGGCATACTACTCGTTCGATATCGGTA
Organism: Alistipes sp.; assembly: GCA_017398695.1. GTDB lineage: Bacteria > Bacteroidota > Bacteroidia > Bacteroidales > Rikenellaceae > Alistipes. Next base: position 6,917 of record JAFQFG010000195.1, on the reverse strand, counting down.
CGGAGCACTATATTGTATTGGATAATGTGGTTATTCTCGACTCGGATTCGACAACTAACGGTGTTGACGATACGCTCACCAATGGTTATAAGATTAAGGTCGACCCCATCCAGTTGCAATGGCTCGAGTTAGATGTTGCGCATATCGACAAGAGCAAGATTAAAGGTATTGTTATCTGTGCGCATTGCCCGCTACTGAGGTCTACGGGAAGCAATTATATGATTAATGCTGCGGAGGTTATCGAGATTGTCAAAGAGTTTCCGGTGACTGCGCTTATCGGACATAACCATAATGACCGCTTTGTGGAGAAGAACATGCCGACGTACGGCAAAACCATGCGAGAGTATCTTCACCCGTCATTGGCCGGTACAGCTTGGCTGACTTCGAGCTGTACGGAGGGTACACCTGCATCAATTGTGGCATACACTTTCAACGCAGGCAAGACAGCATCTCGTACGTATGTGCCATACGGAGATAATGAGAATCTGCGATATAGAGTTTACGATAAGGGCTCGGGCTATGCTATCACACGGGGCTCATTCATTGATAAGAGTCCCGATAATGATGATGCCACTTTGACGGCTCCGGCAGTTATTGTCAATGCGTGGGCAGCAACGGGAGTATCCTTTGCCGAGTCGAGTGGTGGAGTGGGAACAACGCTACGTTCGCAGACCTGTGATCCGGGCTACCGCACCTGGTTTTGGGCATCGTTGACTTCAAGTGCCCGTAACTCGATAGTTAAGAACTCTATATATCCGAACGGCCCTACCTGGCAACAGCCGGGGAAAAGTTCCAATATTTGGAAATATATCCCTGCTGATTCCAAAGCAGAGATCACCGTTACGATTATTTATGAGTTTGGTCGAGTAGAGACTGTTAAGCTGTATGCAGAGTAAGATGGAATGTTAATATGTAAAACTACGATTTAGAGGTGAAACGAGTAGTAATTTTTGAGTGTTTAGTCTCTTTTTTGATGAGCGTGATGCTCTTTGTCGGCTGTGCGAATCCCGATGTAGGAGAGGGCACTAAAGGTGGTGAGTTGTATGAGAAGGATGATTACACTGTGATGGGTGTAGTGTCATGCGACGATAAGGGTGTCGCAGGAGTGGCGGTGTCTGATGGTACGAATGTGACAAAAACTGATGCCTATGGTCGCTATTGGCTTCCAAGTAATATCGCCCATCGCGAATTCAACTTTGTATATATATCGATTCCTTCGGGTTATGAGCCTGTGGAACGTGTCGGTATTGCATCGGCCTATTGGGCTCCGATTGATAAGGAGAGTGATGGTGTGCAACGCATTGACTTTTCGTTACGCAAAGTTGACCAATCGAACTATACGTTATTGGTTATCGCAGACTCTCATGTGCTTGGTGGTCATGGCAAGTTCCAAGCCGATGATGATCGCAAGCAGTATACAGAGCTCTTCTTGCCTAAATGGAGATCGTATGCTGATGAGTGCAAGACACGAGGGGCTGTCTACGGAGTCCATTTGGGCGATATGACCCAAAGTGAGGCGTGGGGCAAATATACCATTGCCAATTTCCGTGACGATACGACATGTGATTTCCCGATATTCTGCGCTATGGGTAACCACGACCACGATACACCGGCTATGAATGGGATGAGCTCTTTTGCCGATGATACCCAGTATATGAGCCGTAAGACCTATACAGAAGCTTTGGGCCCTGCATATTACTCATTCAACATCGGTGCGGAGCACTATGTTGTGCTCGATAATACGTTTATTGATACCAATAACTCAGGTGGATATACCAACAAACTCGATTCTCGTCAGATGGCATGGTTGCGTAAGGATATACAGGCCATTGACAAGAGTGTGATTAAGGGAGTTGTGGTTGTGCAGCATATACCGATGTTTTCGTCAAAAGGTAATGTGGCTATGGATAACGGAGCACGTATGATGGATATCCTCAAGGATTACCCTCTGACATTCCTTATTGGTCACTCGCATTTAGACAGAACCATCAAGACCGAGACCTCGGTGGGACAACCCGTTTTTGAGTTTGTACACCCATCATTGGCAGGTACAGCGTGGTTTACACTCAAATGTACTGATGGTACACCGGCATCGTTCTGTGCTTATGAGTTCAAGGATGGTAAGGGAGCAAAGCGTACATACGTTCCGTTTGGCGAAAATGAACATCTCAAATATAGAATCTACTCCGGTGTAGCCTCTGCGGGGGTGAACGAGGCCTATGACTATGCGATAACGGAGAAGACAGGTAAGCGTTGGAGTATCGAGTTGGATGCAGAGGTGGCAAATGCAGCTGATCGTCCGGCCATCTTAGTCAATTGGTGGGGTGCTGCACGTGTGGAGTTTACCGGTGCCGGTACGGTGTCACTGCCGGGTATTTACGATTTGGCCTACCGCGATTGGTATTGGCCGGAACTCTCGTCGGGTGGTATTGGTAAGTATGCCGATGGCACGGGAGCATCGTGGCAGAAGCCATCGAAGAATACGACGCATATATGGCAATATATCCCCGATAATGCATCGGTGCCGGTGCTGATAGATGCCTACGATGCCTATGATAATCAACTTGGACGATTTATGGTGAATATCAAGTAATCAAGAGTTATAGAAGATAGATTGTTGAAACCAAAAAATAATGACCAAAATGAAATCAATTAAAAAGAGTCTCGCTTTGTTCCTGATGCTTTTGTTGGGAGCAGGGTCGCTGTCGGCAGCCGAAACATCCACCGTCAAGGGTAGAGTTTTGTGCGGAGGCAGTGGTGTTGAGGGCGTTCTTGTGAGCGATGGCCACAATGTGGTCAAGACCGACAAGAATGGAGCCTATGAACTTGCAGTGGATTTGAGTGAGAGTGACTTTGTGCACATCTCGGTGCCTTCGGGATACGAGGTGGAGCGCAAGGGCAATTATCCGCTCTTCTGGGGTCGTCTTGATACGAAGGCGACGGGTGCGCAGACCTTCGATTTTAACCTTACAAAGGTTGACCAGTCGGTATATACGCTGCTTACTATGGCAGATACGCACGTCTGCGGTGGCGTGAATCGTCGAGCAAATGCCGATGAGGTTAAGCTTTATAGTAGCGAGTTGATGCCGACGCTGCGTGAGTGTGTGGCTGGCGCAGAGGGTCGCACCTACATTATCACTTTGGGAGATATGACCCAGGTCGGCTATCGCCCCTCGTATCGTGAGGGCAAGGAGGGTGCAGGCTATAGCTTTACAGACTATATGCGTGATACAAACGTGGATGTGCCTATTTTCAATGTTATTGGTAACCACGACCACGACATTCCTAAGAAGGGTACAGCCTTCACCGAGTCGACCATTCGTGGCTCGCGCCGTGATTATCACGCGGAGCTTGGTCCTGTATACTACTCGATGACCATTGGTCGTGAGCATTATATCATTCTCGACAATACATTTGTCCTCACTTCGGATGCTCATGGTACGACCGATGAGAAGGCTACGACGGGTAACCAGGTGCGCCTGTGTAATGCGCAAGCCAATTGGTTGAAGAACCACATGGCTGCAGTTGATCGCTCGACTTTTGATCGTATTGTACTCTGTATGCACTGCCCGCTGCTTAATACCAATGGCGGATTTGCGATGATGCGTCCTCAACAGATTATGGAGCCTACGGCAGGTTGCGAGATGGTTGTTCTTATTGGACACAGCCACCGAGATCGAACAGTAAGAGCTTGGCATAATGGTCGTGTGATTTATGAGTTCCTCCACCCCTCGACAGCAGGTGTTGCGTGGTATTCGCCAATCAATACCGAAGGAACACCCGGTGCGGTTGTGACCTATAAGTTCAAGGGTAAGAATATAGAACGTAAATACCATCCTTATGGTTCGCAGAAGGGTGTGCAGTATCGTGTGTATGATAATGCAGACCACGCATGGAACTACTCTATCAACGAGATTACCGGCTCTTATTGGAGCCATGCTCGCGAGGTGGAGAACGGATATTATAAGCATCGTCCCGCAATTTTGGTGACTATTTGGAATGCCTATTCGTGCAAATTCACCGAATCTTCAGGAGGTAAGGGTGAAGTCACTAAAGGTGGCTATGATCTGACCTATCGTGATTGGTATTGGTCGACCTATGAGAAGAGTCTGAATGGTGAGATTCCGGAGGGTCAGACCTTGCGCAGAGCCAATTGGCAGACGCCAAGCAAGAGTTCGCAGGTTTGGCGTTATGTGCCAGCGGACCCGAAGGCTGTGGTTACGGTTGAGGCAAAAGACGTATTTGGTAATGTTATAGCAACATTCACAGCTCAAGCAAGCAGATAGTTTAATTTATAAAATACAAACCCAATGAAACAAGATTTACATTTCAAGGAGCGCTTAGCTTCTGTGATGTTCCGCACCACTCTTTTGGTGGCACTACTCTTCGGAGTAGCAACGCGGGCTTCGGCGCAGAGCCAAGTGCAGGGTAAAGTCTCCGACAAAGATGGTTTGCCACTTGTCGGTGCGACAGTTGTGGTTTCGGGTACGACCAATGGCGTGCTTACCGACCAAAATGGTAAGTATGTCATCAATGTACCTTCGAAAGAGAGTATTCTCGAGTTCGAATATCTCGGATATGCGAGTCAGAAGATTATGGTTGGTACCAAGTCTGTTATTGACATAATTTTGCAATCTGATACGCAGATTGTCGAGGAGGTGGTCGTTATCGGCTATGGCGAAACAAAGAAGAGCGACCTTACCGGTTCGGTGACCAATGTCAAGATGGCGGATGTGAAGGATGCTCCGGTGTCGTCGATCGATCAGGCACTGCAGGGACGTGTTGCCGGTGCCGATATTATGGCAACCTCCGGTGACCCGACCTCTGCCACTTCAATCCGTATCCGTGGTACACGTTCGATTACCGCATCTAACGAGCCGCTTATCGTGGTCGATGGCATTATTGATGCCGTGCAGGATATGGGAGATATCAATCCGGCCGACATTGAATCTATTTCGGTCTTGAAGGATGCATCGTCAACGGCAATCTATGGTGCTCAGGGCTCGAATGGTGTGATTATCGTTACAACCAAGAAGGGTACACCTACCGTTACCAAACCCGCTATTGTCTTTGGTATGAATGTCGGTGTGTCGATGCTGGCTCGTAACCTCGATACGATGACCGCGTCGGAGTTTGCACAGTATCGTGTGGAGGTTGATGAATATAATGCGAAGTACGCAGCCGATAGGATCTCCGGCGGAACCTATCGTGACCCGGCATCGAAGGGTGTGGGTACCAACTGGATTGACCAGATTACACGTATCGCCCCCTATCAGAACTATTGGGTGTCAATTTCGGGTCGTTCGAATAAAACTAACTATTGGGGCTCGATTTCGTATACCGATGTACAGGGTATCGTTCTCGATTCGGGTAACCAGAAGATTTTTGGACGCTTTAACATCGGCCACCAATTCAATAAATGGTTCAAGTTGGACTTCTCGACAAATGCGATGTATCGCCGAGATTTCTATAATAAGGCAGCTATCGGAGGATCTAATTACTGGACAGGTGCAACCTATCTGAACCCGATGTTGAATGGCGAGTCTACAGTGAATGACCTCTATGAGAATGGTACACGTTTCAATAACCCGTACATCACCTTGCAGATGAATACCGACTTCCGCGAGGGCTTTTCGTCGAATAATACGGTGACGTTTACCTTTACTCCGGTCAAGGGACTTACCATCAAGAGCCAGAACTCGTACTATCTATGGCAGGCTCACCGCTATCGTTACTATCCTTCGACACTCCCGACTAAGAATGACGGAGATGGAGGTCAGGCGTATCGTGTTGAGGGTGATACACGTCAGCTTACCTCCGATAATACCATCACCTATAAAAAGGATTGGAACGGAGGACACCATTTCGACGCTATGGCCGGTTTCTCGGTGTTTAATAAGTTCCAGAATGAGATTTCGGTTGATGCAAAGGGTCTGTTGGTTGATGATGTCAAGTGGAACAACCTGAGCGGTATCGCCAGCAAGGAGAACTATACGGTGGGTTCGTGGAATACGCGCATCGCCCGTATGTCGGTGCTCGCCCGTATCAACTATAACTATCAGAAGCGTTTCTACCTCACCTTTACGGGACGTGCTGATGGTGCTTCAAACTTTGCGGCTAACCGTAAGTGGGGATTCTTCCCTTCGGGAGCTTTCAAGTGGAATATGGCAAACGAGACTTGGCTTAAATCAAATCGTCGCATTGATGAACTCTCGATTCGTCTGTCGGCTGGTCGTTCGGGTAATAATGCGATCAAGGCATACCGCTCGTTGAGTGCTATGAGCTCTTCGACAGGTGGCTATATCTTCGACGGTTCGCAGGCGACGTACTACTATCCCGAGCGTTTGGCATCTAATAACCTAACCTGGGAGACCACCGACCTATATAATGCCGCACTCGATATGGCATTCTTCAACAACCGCTTGAAGATTACCGCCGAGGGCTATTTGAGCTATACTCAAGATTTGTTGCTCTATGTTCAGCGAGCAAGCCATACTGGTTTTACCTCGTTTATCGAAAATATCGGTAAGACCTCGAATAAGGGAGTTGAGCTTACTATTGAGAGCCGCAATATTGTGAAGCAGAAGTTCTCGTGGACTACGGCATTCACCATCTCGCACAATAAGCAGATGGTTGAGGATATTGGTTCAGAGGATTTTGTTTCGGCAATGAACTCACCGGGTAATGGTTCGTATATGATGTACGGATATGTTAAGGGTCGTCCGCTCAACGCTCTGTGGGGCTTCGAGTATGGAGGAGTATGGAAATCGGAGGATGAGATTGCCCGCAATCAAATTACCAAGGCTTATGCCGATCCTTCGACAAGCGTACGCCCGGGCAAGGCTCGTTACGTAGACCAGAACCACGATGGCATTCTCGACCAGAATGACCTCGTATATCTTGGAAATGCAGATCCG
>JAFQFG010000194.1 GCA_017398695.1 Alistipes sp. | reverse complement strand
TTCTATCCATTGAACTACGGAACCGTCGCGCAAATATGCAACTTTTTTTCGTTTATGACAAATATGAACGAAAATTGGAATAGAATTAACGCCGTCATTAAGTGGGCGGGGATGACTACGAACTATTTTGCGCACTATATCGGTCTGCCTTGCGGAGAAAATCTTTACCAAATCAAACGTGGCAATAACGGAATATCACGCGATGTTGCCGAGCGTATTGTAAATAAATTCCCCGATATAAGCAAAGCGTGGTTGCTCACCGGTGATGGTAATATGTTTGCCGACGAGTCGACATTGGCTTCACAAATACCCTACTACAATCTCGATGTCGAGAGTGCTCTTGGCGGAGGGCCGCTCGTATCTCCCGATTTTCGGATGTTTGTTCCCCAGGTCGGAGAGTGCGACTTTGCGATGGTCTACAATGGTCGTGCCATGGGTCGTGTCACACCGATGGGAACAGTCGTTTTTCTAAAAAAAACAGACATAGATGCAATAATACCAGGCGATGAATACGTTGTTGTCGCATCAAAGTTTACCACACTGCGTAAAATTCGAAAATCCAAAGAGCCGTCAAGTGTTATGCTTGTGGCGGGCGACAGGAAATCTTTTGATGACATGTCGCTTGAATTGGGTGATATCAAGGCGTTGTATCGTGTCGTTGGGAAGTTGACAATTAAAAACTAAAAAACTTAATATGAAAATTAAAACCAAAGAGGGAGCTTCGTTGCTCATCGGTTGCGTCGCAACAATTTTTGTGGTCGTGGCATTGGTATGCACACATGTGGTTTGGTGGATTACCCTGCTTGGAGCTATCGGGACATTTGCACTTGTGTCGTTGTTCTCGTTGTGGGTAATGTATAAGTATGTTGCCTACAAACTCAAGCCTATCTACTCGATTGTATTTTCGCGCAACGTGCACACGCACGAGGTGCTGGATGAATTGAAAGATAAGCATGTCGAGAATGTCTCTCAGGAACTTACTTCGTGGGCCGATGACAACGACAAAGAGATTTCGCGTCTTAAGGAGACCGAGAAGTTCCGCAAGCAGTATCTGGGCAATGTGGCTCACGAGTTGAAAACTCCGATTTTTAATATTCAGGGCTATATTTCGACTCTGCTGGATGGGGGTCTTGAAGATGATATGATTAATCGTCAATACCTCGAGCGTACGGAGAAGAGTATCGACCGCCTTATCAATATCATCAACGATCTCGATACGATTTCGCGCCTTGAGAGCGATATGAACCAGATGAAGCAGCAGGAGTTCGATATTGCGGCATTGGCCAAGGATATTACCGACCAGAGTGAGATTGAGGCTCAGAAGAAGGGCATATCGTTGGTTGTTAAAGGTGCCGATAGTGTGCCTTCGCCATTTAGAGTCGTGGCAGATAAGCACTTTATAGGTCAGGTACTGATCAATCTTATTATCAACTCCATCCGTTATGGCAAGAAGGATGGCGAAACGGTGATTCGTTTCCGTGATATGATGGATAAGATTCTTGTCGAGGTCGAGGATAACGGCTTGGGTATCGCCAAGGAGGATACACAGCGCATCTTCGAGCGTTTCTATCGCACCGATAAGGGCCGTTCGCGTGAGCAGGGCGGTACGGGTCTTGGTTTGGCGATCGTTAAGCATATTATCGAGGCGCATGGTGAGCGTGTGACCGTGCGCAGTGAGCTTGGCAAGGGCAGCACCTTTGCATTCACGCTTAAGAAGGCCGTTAAGGCTAATAATAAACAGTAGTAGATATTTGGAAAGAGATGATTAACAGTTTGGTAGTGATATGGGACTTCGATCCCGTGATGTTTACGCTTGGCTCGCTTGAGATTCGTTATTACGGGTTGATGTGGGCATTGGCATTGTTGCTCGGTGGTTGGTTCTTCGGAAACTTCTGCAAACGCGAGCATCTGAATCCTGAACTTGCCGATTCGATATTTGTATATGGAGCATTGGCAACAGTCATCGGTGCAAGATTGGGTCATTGCCTCTTCTACGAGCCTGGATACTACCTCTCGCAGCCTTGGACCATCATAACCGAGATACGCAATGGCGGCATGGCAAGCCACGGAGCTGCTATCGGTCTGCTGATCGGATTATGGCTCTTCTCACGCAAAAACAAGATGCCTTACATCTGGTCGCTTGACCGAATAATGATTCCGGTCGGTATCGGAGGTGCGATAGTCCGTTTGGGCAACCTCTTTAATTCGGAGATTATAGGCTGTGTTACGGATGTGCCTTGGGCGTTCAAGTTTGTGAGATTATTCCCCGGAGTTGCTATCGAGAATATCCCGGCACAACATCCCACTCAACTCTATGAGGCGTTGTGCTATATAGCAACATTCGCACTGCTGGCATATCTCTATTATGCCAAAGATTTGGGTCGTCGTCGCCCGGGATTGCTCTTCGGTATTGGTCTGCAAGGAA
>JAFQFG010000193.1 GCA_017398695.1 Alistipes sp. | reverse complement strand
CTGCCGGTCATATTATAAAATATATGGTAGTCGCCAGCTGTCGAAGGCTCGTTATCCCACTTGAACTGCGCAGCTTTACCCCCATGTGCAATAGCTTTGCTCTGGAACGAGCCTAACCAGATGTAATCGCCCGCGCTCCAAACAAACGGGATGTTGCTTGCCGTAGGAGTATCGAACGCCGTACGAGCCTCTGCCGAAGTGTAGCCTGTGAGCGTAAAACTCTTTTGAGGCACAAACTCTTCATTGGTACTACACGACACCACCAGCGCCGTTGTAGCGATAATTGCAAATACCTTTTTCATCACACAAACATATTAAATTACATATCCTCCCACTCTGCCGGTTTCTGTTGTGACTGCGCAAATCCCGACTCGACAGCGATCTCCAGCATCTCTGCTGTCGGCTTTTGGTAATAGACTCTTTTCATAATTCTATACATTTTAAGTTAAACAAAAAATTACCGTACTCCTTGCTGACCCTCGGAATACGGTAACTTATGTTCGACTCAAAATACTTTTTTGCAATAGCTGCAACCCATTCGGATAGAGCGACACCAAAGAGAGCTCTATTCCGCCTATTCGCCCCACCTTGTAGAGATTTCGCCCGACTACCGGAGTGCTTATAGCACAACATTCGGCCAATCATCCCCACCTAAATAGATAGGCACACACCCCAGAAACCTGTCTGTTATGGTTGTAAAAGTATTTCGATTCCAACCCATAATCCTGCAGGTCTAAAATCTTAATCACACAGGCAGGTCTTCTGACTTGTCCACTTATCGCGCCTTCCCGGTCTCCCAGTGGCAACAGATTACGATAAGCAACCCTCTGCGCTATCACGACAACAGAGGCGGACTCACAGCAACAGGTATTGTTCCGGATTTGCACCGGATTCCCTTTTCACCCTCCTACTTCGACAGCAACAGTTACAAGAAAAATCATTGGCTATCACTCTCGCACAGCGTGTTATGAAATCACACGCCTCGGATGGCTCCTTGTGCGATGGCAAAGATAGAAAAAATATCTATAACAACAAAAAAAGTGGCTAAAAAGTGACTTAGCTGGCTCTTTATACCGAAGAGAGTGAATAAAAAGATGTCTTTCGACATCTTCTTGCTTCACTTGGTTTTGTCGGGATGACTGGATTCGAAGGGAGGAGCAGAAAGCTCCGACCTCGCGGGGACAACCAAAATAAAGCGCAGGCTGAAAGCCGAGCAATAGAAATAACCCTGTCCCCGCAACCATATATTAAAGAATACCAACCACCACACAGAAAGAGCAGATGGCACGCATGGCGTGCGAGGTTTTTTGTTGTTTTGCGGTGGGCTTGCACACAACGCAATGACAACAAAAAAACAGCAGAACAAATGTTCTGCTGTCTGCTCTAGCTTTGTCGGGATGACTGGATTGGCTACTACGCAGGCTATGCCTGCTCCGCTTAACGCCTTTCCAGTCCCGCTTGCCGCGGGGGCACTTAAAACCAACTTCCGCAAGAAGATTGCTCCGCAACCTACTTTTGTTTTTCACGCCATTGTCTGCAAGTAAACTTGCGACAAGGCATAAAAAACAAAAAGATGTCTTTCGACATCTTCTTGCTTCACTTGGTTTTGTCGGGATGACTGGATTCGAACCAGCGACAACACGCCCCCCAGACGTGTACTCTAACCGGGCTGAGCTACATCCCGAGTGATTTGGGTGTGCAAATATAGTAATTTTTAATGGAAACAACACTTTTCCTCAACTTTTTTTTCTAAATTTGTGCGATATGAGGGTCAAAATTGCAATATTCGCCGTTCTGACGGCTATTTTTTGTGCATGTAACAACGTGTCGAACTCCTCGTTAGAGGATTTTAGGGTCGAGAAATTCCGTCCCGAGTTCGCCACCGGCTTCCGCATTGACTCCTCCGAAGAGGGCGAAAGTTCGCTTATCACCATCTCCAATCCATGGCAGGGTGCCGACTTCGAGCAGCGGATATTTGTTGCCCGCAACCACGAGAAGGCTCCGGCTGGTTTCCGAGGTCAGGTTATCGAGGCCCCAATACGTTCGGTGGTCTGCATGTCGTCGGGTTATGTGGCGATGTTCGATGCTCTGGGGCAGATCTACAAGGTCAAAGGGGTCTCGGGCATCAACTTTATCACCAATGCCCATGTCCGCAATCCGCTTGCGGGAGTGGCCGATGTCGGCTACGATGCGAACCTCGACTTTGAGCGAATTGTGGCTCTGCGACCCGATGTTGTGATGATGTATGGTGTGGCGGGCGAGAACTCTCTTATCACATCAAAGTTGCGTGAGCTCGGCATACCTTATATGTATATAGGCGACTATGTCGAGCAGTCACCACTCGGCAAGGCCGAATGGATGATGGTTGTAGCCGAGATTACCGATTGTAGCGCCAAGGCCGACTCGCTCTTCGGGGCTGTCAAGCGCAACTATCAGGCGCTGGCAACTCGCGTCGCCGACCACGCTGCTCCACGCCCGAAGGTCATGCTCAACACCCCCTATCGCGACATCTGGTTTTTGCCACCGGCAGATAGTTATATGGCCCGTTTTATTGCCGATGCCGGAGGTGATGCCTTCACAGCCGATGGCAACGGCAACACCTCGCAACCGATAGATTCGGAGCAGGCATACCTGCTGGCCTCACAGGCGGAGGTGTGGCTTAATGTCGGAGGATGCACAACTTTGAAGGAGCTCACAGCCCAAAATCCGCGCTTTGCAGCTATGCCCGCGGTGCGCAATCACAGAGTCTACAACAACAACCGCACCCGCACCTCCTCCGGAGGCTCCGATTTTTGGGAGTCGGGTCTTGTTCGCCCCGATCTGATTTTGCATGACTTGGTGTCGATCCTTCACCCCGAGATTGGCGAGGCAGAAGGGTTAATCTATTATGAGCAATTAAAGTAACCGAAGGATGAGATCGAGAAACACCATACTCTTCACACTGCTTGCCGTTGCGATGGTCGCGCTCTTTATCGCAGACCTTGCCATCGGCTCAACAGCGATACATCTTGGCGATGTATGGGCAGCCTTGACAGGCGGTGAATGCGATGTAGCCACACGTGATATTGTACTGAAGATACGACTTATAAAGGCCGTGATGGCAATCTTGGCCGGTGCTGCATTGGCCGTGAGCGGTCTGCAGATGCAGACTCTGTTCCGCAATCCGCTTGCGGGCCCTTATGTGCTAGGTGTCAGCTCGGGAGCGAGCCTCGGTGTTGCGATTTTTTTGCTCGGAGCACCACTATTGGGCTTGGCCGCCACTCCCTCACTCCAACTCCTCGGTACGGCCGGAGCCGCATGGATAGGTTCAGGTCTGATTTTGATGGCGGTGATGGCGCTTAGCCGTCGGATTAAGGATATTATGGTCATCCTGATTTTGGGAATGATGGTCGGCTCGGCTATAGGTGCTGTAGTTGAGATTTTGCAATATTTGAGCAGCGAAAACGCCCTCAAGTCATTCGTGGTCTGGACGATGGGTTCGTTGGGTGATGTTACGGCCACTCAGTTACAGATGGTTATACCGGCAATTGCAATTGGTCTAATCCTCTCCGTAGCCCTCATCAAACCCCTCAACCTGCTCCTGCTTGGCGAGAATTATGCCCGCACGATGGGTCTGAATATCGCCCGCTCGCGCAGAGTTATCTTCCTCTCGACAGTCCTGCTGGCCGGCACGGTGACGGCATTCTGCGGTCCCATCGGCTTTGTCGGCCTGGCCGTTCCCCACTTGGCACGAATGCTCTTTGCGGCAGCCGACCATCGGGTGTTGATTCCCGCCTCGATGATGTCCGGAGCGGTGGTGATGCTGTTGTGTGATATTATATCCAAGACAATGGCTCTGCCCATCAATACGGTAACGGCTCTGCTGGGCATCCCGATTGTTATATTTGTTGTTGTACGTAACCGTTCGATAGAGTAATGATAAGGCTCGAAAATATAAGTCTTGGATACGGCTCACGCAGGCTGCTTGATAATGCATCGGCCACCTTTGAGCATGGTACGCTGACGGCTCTGCTCGGCCGTAATGGCGCGGGTAAGAGCACTCTTTTGAGGGCAATAGCCTCAATTGGCAACCTTGATGGCGGCACTGTCAGCCTTGGCGGTGACGATATCAAGAGGTTGCATCCTGAGCAGATTGCTCGCCTTGTAAGTTTCGTCACGACCGACAAGGTGCGCATTCCCAATCTCACGTGTCAGGATGTCGTAGCACTCGGTCGTGCACCCTACACCAATTGGATTGGTCGCATGCAGGATATCGACCGTGAGATTGTTGCCGAGGCGTTGGCGGCAGTCGGGATGAGCGACTTTGCCAATAAAACGATGGATGCAATGTCTGATGGAGAGTGCCAGAGAGTAATGATTGCCAGAGCGTTAGCACAGCAGACTCCGATAATACTACTCGACGAGCCTACGGCCTTTCTCGACCTTCCCACTCGCCATGAAATATGCTCTCTGTTGCACCGTTTGGCTCATGAAGATGGAAAGACCATACTCTTCTCGACACACGATCTCGACATCGCTATGTCGCAGTGCGACATGGCGGCAATTATCGACTCTCCGAATCTTATTCACAAGCCGATGAGCGATGTCCGCGATGATATTTCGCGCATCTTCGGCATCTGCCAATAATACTAACACCTAAACCTATTTCTCTATGAAGCGTGTTCTAACAATCCTCACTCTTTGCATCTGCGCAGTCATAACAACATCTTGCAGCGGCCGCAGCGCACAGATTATTACCACACAGGAGCCTATCGCCGATGGCGAATGGCAGTGTTTTCGCAAGGAGTTCACTCTCCTTTCGGCAAGCGGTGCCTCATTGAAGATTGCGGCCGACACGAAGTACTGGTTATGGATCAATGGGGAGTTGGTCGTGCGTGAGGGCGGACTCAAACGCGGTCCAAACCCCACGGATAGCTACTGCGATATTTTCGATGCCGTGCCCAACCTGAAGGCGGGCAAGAATAGCGTGGCGATCTTGGTGCAGTATTATGGCAAAAACTCATTCAGCCACTCGCCTTCGGCCACCCCGGGTCTGTGGTTTGAACTCGATACCAAATTCGGCAAAGTGATCAGCGACAGCAGTTGGAAGGGCGTGCGCTATGATGCTATGTGGGCTCCGGCCGACGAGAATCCGCACGGCCCGCGACAATATAGACTCGCCGGTGCGAATGTGGGCTACGATGCCCGCAAGGCTCTCGACTTTGCCTCGGCAGAGTTCGACGACAGCGCATGGAGCAATGCCGTCGAGGTGTCGCGCGAGCAGTCGGAGTGGGGAGAGTTTGTCGCTCGCCCTATTCCGCAGTGGCGTTGGAGCGAACTGCGTGACTATGAGGGTCGTACCATAGCCTCGGATGGGGCAGTAGAGTGTACTCTGCCCTACAATGCACACGTCACTCCATATCTGCGTATCAAGGCCAAGGGTGGAGAGAGGATTGTGATGCGCACCGATGACTATTGGATTGGTAAGGCCCGCTCGTTCTACACCGAATATATCGCTCGTGAGGGCGAACAGGAGTTCGAGACACCGATCTGGACCAACGGACACAAGGTTCTCTACTACATTCCCGAGGGTGTCGAGATTCTCGAGTTGAAGTATCGCGAGAGTGGTTTCGACAGCGACTTTGTAGGCTCATTTGAGTGCGACAACGACTTCTGTAACAAGTTGTGGGAGAAGGCACAGCGCACGCTTTATGTCACGATGCGTGACAACTATATGGATTGCCCCGATCGCGAACGTGCCCAATGGTGGGGCGATGCGGTTGTCGAGTTGGGCGAGGCAGGATATGTCTTTGATGAGAGGGCTCATACGTTGACACGCAAGGCTATTCTCGAGTTGATGAGTTGGCAACGTCCGGATGGGGTTATCTTCTCGCCCATCCCCGGCTGGTATAGCCAGGAGCTACCCTGCCAAATGTTAGCAAGCGTGGGCTTCTACGGATTCCACACCTACTATATGCTCACAGGCGACAAGCAGACGATTGCCGAAGTCTATCCCCGCGTCAGAAAATATCTGCGAGAGGTCTGGGAGGTGGACAACAGCGGAATGATAACTCCACGCAAGGGTGGCTGGTATTGGGGCGATTGGGGCACCAATATCGACAAGCCGGCACTGCAACAGTGTTGGTATGCCGTTGCGTTGCGAGGATTTGCCAAGATGGCACGCCTAACCGGTCACAATCGTGATGCAATGTGGGCCGAGCAGATGCTCGATAAGATGCATTACGATTTTGACAAGCTCTTCTGGAACGAGAAGCTGCAACACTACAAATCGCACGACTACAACGACTCGCCCGATGACCGCGTGCAGGCCATGGCCGTATTGGCAGGGTTGGTACCCGAAGCGAAATATCCGATTATCAGAAAATTCCTGGCAACACACTACAACGCCAGCCCCTATATGGAGAAGTATGTACTTGAGGCTCTGTGCCGCATGGGCTACTATGAGGATGCTCTTGTCCGACTCGAAAAACGCTTTGGGAAGATGGTTGCATCCGAGTATTCGACCCTCTGGGAAGGATGGGAGTATACAGGCGGACGTGGCATGAAGTACCAATCGGGCAATGGCACCTACAACCACGCATGGAGTGGCGGCGGGCTCACGATTCTCTCGGAGTTTATTGCCGGCATCTCACCCCTGAAGCCCGCATTTGAAGAGTTCCGTGTTTGCCCGAACCTCGCAACACTCAAGCGCGTACACAGCGTTGTGCCCACACCTTTTGGCAATATCGAGATGAGAGCCATTCGCAATGGCGAGAACCTCGAAATAGAACTTGCTGTACCCGAAAAAACTACTGCCATTGTTGAGTTGCCACAGGGCTATTCGAGCCTCGAGAGTGGTGACACAACGGCCGAAACCCTCATCCTCGAAGCCGGACACCACAAGATTGTGGTGAGATAAGAGCATATTCCGTAGCGAGTTTGTCGTTATTATCAAAATTTTCACTACTTTTGTGGTGCTATGGAGAACTTTATCGTCAGTGCAAGAAAATATCGTCCCGCGACCTTTGCCTCGGTTGTCGGTCAGAAGCATATCACTTCGACCCTCAAGAATGCAATCGAGCGCGGACAGTTGGCTCACGCCTACCTCTTTTGCGGACCACGCGGAGTGGGCAAGACCACCTGCGCCCGCATCTTTGCCAAGGCGATAAACTGCATGAATCCAGTGGGTGCTGAGGCGTGCAACGAGTGCGAATCGTGTCGCACCTTCAACGAAAATCGCTCGCTTAACATCCACGAGTTGGATGCCGCATCGAATAACTCGGTAGACGACATCCGCAACCTTATTGAGCAGGTGCGAATCATTCCGCAGGTAGGTCACTACTCGGTTTTCATCATCGATGAGGTCCACATGCTCTCGCAGCAGGCCTTCAATGCCTTCCTCAAGACTTTGGAGGAGCCGCCTGCACATGCAATATTCATCCTTGCAACCACCGAGAAGCACAAGATTATCCCGACCATTCTGTCGCGTTGCCAGATCTACGATTTCAACCGTATCCGCGTTGAAGATGGGGTCGAGTATCTGCGCTATATTGCTTCGCAAGAGGGGATTACAGCCGATGACGAATCGTTGAACCTCATCGCTCGCAAGGCCGACGGAGGTATGCGTGATGCGTTGTCGATGTTCGACAAGGCCGTGTCATTTTGTGGCCAAACGCTCGAGTATCGCAACGTGGCACAGACACTCAACGTGCTGGACTACGACACCTACTTCAAGATGACCGAACTGCTGCTCGCCGGCAACTATGTCGATGCGCTGTTGCTCTTCGACAAGGTGCTGTCGAACGGTTTCTCGGGTCAAATATTTATGGCCGGACTCAACCAACACCTTCGCGATCTTTTGGTTGCCAAGGGGCCGGCAATCTCGCTTATAGAGTTCACAGGCACGCTGCTCGAGCGTTATCGTGCGCAAGCTGCCAACTGCGACCCGGGCTTCCTCTTCGGTGCTATATCGGTGCTGACCGATGCTGATGGCAAGATACGGCAGTCGTCTAATCAACGCTTGCTTGTGGAACTGGGGCTGATGAAGATTGCGGCACTCGGTCAAAAAAAAAATGAACCCGTAGCTGCTGTTGCAGAGTACCCTCTGCCCGAGCTCCCCAAGGGTATACCTACACCCACAACACCTGCGACACCTCAACCTGCGGTGCAGACATCCGTGACAGCCAATGAGGGCACAACCACGGAACGCGCGGCTCAGGCCGAGGCTAAAGTCTCTGTTGCTCAACCGCAACACAAACCGGAGTGTTCTCCCGCGGCAACTGCTGCCGAGCCACGGCAAGCATCCAGGCCTGAGATCTCAAAAAGTCCCGCACCGAATCCCATATCGTCAACGACACACTCTCCGCTTTCGGGCGCTTCGATATCGTCGTTGCTTCGAGGGTCCTACATGGCTGAAAGCACCGGTGAGCAAAGCGGTGACTCTTCGGGCTCGACCGACATAGACCCACACACGGTAGAGAAACTAACTGCGGCACGTACGGCAATTATCGAGATGATCAACCACGAACGTCCGCGCTTTATCGTGGCATTCGAGGGGATGA
Source organism: Alistipes sp. (assembly GCA_017398695.1). Taxonomy (GTDB): domain Bacteria; phylum Bacteroidota; class Bacteroidia; order Bacteroidales; family Rikenellaceae; genus Alistipes. Next base: position 64,333 of record JAFQFG010000193.1, on the reverse strand, counting down.
CATTCGATGGAGATAAGATATGCCTTACCGTGCCGAGCGACTCTCTACGCGAGGAGATTTTGCTCTCAGCCACCGAGATACTGCTCAAGATTGCCGAGGTTGCGGGAGTGAATGGGTCGATGGAGTTCGTCATTACGGTCAAGGAGGAGGTTCGCAAGATGCGTCCCATAAAGCTGGAGGATAGGATGGCTCATATCGAGAGTAAGAATCCGACGTATCTCGAGTTGAAGAAGGTGCTCGACCTCGAGGTGGAGTAATAAGGCTGAGAGCGATGTTACAGAGAGTAGAAACAGATATAAAAACGATATAAAATTTACGAAAATGGCTAAAAATTTTGTTGAAGAGTTGCAGTGGCGCGGTATGATTCACACAATCATGCCCGGAGCCGAAGAGCAACTTGCAAAGGAGATGACAACGGCATACCTCGGTATCGACCCGACTGCCGATTCACTGCATATCGGACACTTGGTAGGTGTGATGATTCTCAAGCACCTGCAGATGTGCGGACACCGCCCCATAGCTCTCATCGGAGGTGCTACGGGAATGATTGGCGATCCGAGCGGTAAGTCGCAAGAGCGCAACCTGCTGGACGAAGCCACCCTGCGCCACAATCAGGAGGCAATCAAGCGTCAGCTGGCCAAGTTGCTCGACTTCGACTCGGATACACCCAACGCTGCAGTGCTTGTGAACAACTACGACTGGATGAAGGAGTTTTCATTCTTGGACTTCGCTCGTGATATCGGCAAGTGTATCACTGTGAACTATATGATGGCAAAGGATTCTGTCAAGAAGCGCTTTAATGGCGAGGGTGACGGCATGTCCTTCACCGAGTTCACCTATCAGTTGCTGCAAGGCTATGACTTCCTGCACCTCTACCAGACGATGAACTGCAAGGTTCAGTTGGGCGGTGCCGACCAGTGGGGCAATATCACCACCGGTACGGAGCTTATCCGTCGCAAACTTGGCTCGGAGTCGGAGGCTTTTGCTATCACCTGCCCGCTGATCACCAAGGCCGACGGTACGAAGTTCGGTAAGACCGAGAGTGGAAACGTATGGCTTGATGCCCGCTACACCTCGCCCTACAAGTTCTACCAATTCTGGCTCAACGTGAGCGATGACGATGCCAAGCGCTATATCAAGATCTTCACCCTGCTCGATAAGGCCACAATTGACTCTCTTATCGAGGAGCACGATGCTGCGCCACACCTGCGCGTACTGCAGAAGGCTTTAGCCAAGGAGATTACCACAATGATTCACTCGGCAGAGGAGTATGAAAAGGCTGTTGAGGCTTCGCAGATTCTCTTTGGTGGAGCGACATCGGAGGCACTGCACCGTCTGGACGAGCAGACTCTGTTGCAGGTATTCGAGGGAGTTCCTCAATTCAAGATTTCGAGCGAGGATTTGGGCTGTAGCTTCGTCGACCTGTGTGCCGAAAAGACTCAGATATTCCCCTCGAAGGGCGAGTGCCGCAAGATGATTCAGGGCGGAGGAGTCTCACTCTCGAAGGAGAAGGTTTCGGACCCGATGCGAGCTGTGACCGCTGACGATCTTATTGCAGGCAAGTATCTGCTTGTGCAGCGAGGCAAGAAGAACTACTACCTTGTAACTGTCGAGTAGATGAGCTACGAAATACGACTCTCCGAAATGGAGTTTCACGCATATCACGGTTGCTACGACCTGGAACAGCAGGTCGGCAACCGTTTTTGCGTTGAATTGAGCCTCACCACCGAGCTGGGAGATGTGGCGGCAGAGGATTGTGTCGAGAAGGCTGTAAACTATCTCGATGTCTATCAATCGGTTGCCCGACAGATGCAGATTAAGCAGCGTACCATCGAGCGCGTGGCAATGAATATCATCACAGCCATCAAGGCCGAATTTCCGGCCGTGAGCGAAGTTAGGTGTACCGTGTCGAAGTTAGCCCCGCCACTCGGAGGCAAAATCAGCAAGGTCAGCGTTACTCTCGAGGGATAGAGAGGAGATGGAAGAGGGTTAAAGTTAGATTAATGAGAAAAAGATAATGGGAGAGAAGAGAGCATCTTTAGGCGGCCGATTGAGTGCCGTTCTGGTGGCGGCAGGCAGTGCCGTGGGATTGGGAAACATCTGGCGTTTTCCATACGTTGCCGGAGAAAATGGCGGTGGTGCGTTTTTGGCAATATACATAGGCTGCATACTGCTACTCGGCATCCCCGTGCTGTTGGCAGAGTTCACTGTTGGCCGTCACACCCACAAGAACGCTGTCGGAGCATATCGCTCACTTGCAAAGCGATGGTCATTCTTGGGCTATAACAGTGCCATATCGTCACTGCTGATCTTGGGATTTTACTTTGTGGTGTCGGGTTGGACGCTCGAGTATTTCACCTCATCCGTATCGGGCGCCATTGCCGAATACACATCCTCGACAATAAATGCCGAGCGATTTGCCGCATTCACAACCGACCCGATGCGCCCCGTAATCTACACCATCATCTTCGCCCTGCTCACCCACGTAATCATCGCCCTCGGTGTTCAGAAGGGCATCGAGCGCTCCTCGAAGATGTTAATGCCCGTACTCTTCATCATGCTAATCATCCTTGCCGTGAGGGCTGTGACAATGCCTAACGGCTTGGAGGGCTTGCGATTCCTCTTCACCCCCGACTTCTCGAAGGTCTCGGCCAAGACCTTCCTCGATGCTATGGGTCAGGCATTCTTCTCGCTGTCGATAGGATTGGGATGTATGATCACCTACTCCTCTTACTTCAGCGATAAGACCAACCTTCAAAATACGGCATATAATGTGGTTGCTCTCGATACGCTGGTGGCCATATTGGCAGGCATGGTCATCTTTCCGGTGGTCTTTAGCGTCGGCATCGAGCCCACATCGGGCCCCTCGCTGGTCTTCGTCACCTTGCCAAGCATCTTCAATACGATGGCTTTCGGTCCGTTGTGGTCGACCATATTCTTTCTGCTGTTGGTCTTTGCAGCTTTGACATCGACCATCTCGTTGCATGAGGTACTGACCGCCTACTTGCATGAGGAGTGGCACATGTCGCGCAAGGTTGCAGCGTGGATTGTGACCATCGTCACCACATTGTTGGCTTGCGCATCATCTCTCTCGTTGGGAGTGTGGAGTGATTTCAAAATTTGCGGACTCAACATCTTTGACTCTCTCGACTTCGTGACGGCAAACATCCTGCTTCCGTTGGGAGGATTCTTCACCTCGATTTTTGCAGGCTGGGTGCTCGACAGAGAGATTCTGCGCGATGAAATTTCAGACCATGGTAGATTAAAGGGGCGACTTTTCGGTCTGCTTGTTGTATTGTTACGATATGTATGTCCGATATTGCTATTGTCGATTTTCCTGTATAATATGGGACTTTTCAGATTATAAATAGAGTTTACTAAACCCCGAATATTTTTTAACTAACAACCTAAAAACCACAATATTATGAAAAGATTAAACCTGATGATTATTGCTCTGCTTGCAACAGCGGTTTCGGCTTCGGCACAACTCAGTGCCGTGCGTAAAGTTTTCGACAATAACCACACTCAACGCACCGAGATTATCCTGCCAAAGGTGATGGGATACAATATCTACAAGGCCGATTTCCACCTCCACTCAATCTACTCGGATGGAGATATCACACCTGCAATGCGTGTGAACGAGGCTTGGTTTGATGGCCTTGATATCATCTCGATTACCGACCACATGGAGTATCGTCGTCTCGAGCGCGAGATGTTCCGCTATATGAAGGATTATATCCGCCCCGAGTTGCGCAACGAGCCTAAAGCGGTCAATACCAACGTGCTCAATACTGATCCTGATGAGCGTGGTCTGCTTGTGGACTTCAACGTGAGTTACGAGAGTGCAAAGGCTAAGGGTGACGAGTTAGGTCTGATGGTGGTTCGCGGTGTGGAGATTACCCGTGGTAAGTTGGGCGACTACAACGCTCTCTTCACCAAGGATAACAACGCCCTCTACAGCCCCAACCTCGAGACCACAATCCGCAACGCTCGCGAGCAGGGTGCCTTCATCATCCATAACCACCCGCAGTTCAGCAAGAAGACTAAGAGCACAATGCCCCCTCACTGCGAGGATTTCTACGCCAAGGGGCTCATTGACGGTATCGAGGTGATTAACAGCTACAACTTCTATGACCGACTCTTCGACTACTGCATCGAGGGTGGATATACTCCGTTTTCGAACTCTGACGCCCACAATCTTATTGCTTTGCGCTTCCCCAATGCAGGCAAGGATTATTTCCGCAATATGACACTCATTCTCGCAAAGCGTTGCGATGAGAAGTCGATTCACGAGGCACTCAAGGCCGGCCGTACAATCGCCTATCAGGCAAATATGTTAATCGGTCAGGAGAAGCTTCTCTCGGAGCTCTTCAAGGAGAGTGTAACAGTTGAGGTTGTAGGCGAGGATTCGAAGCGCTGGAAGGTGCGTATCACCAACCACTCGTCGCTGCCCTACTCACTCCGCTGGGAGGGCAAGAAGGAGGGTGCCGTATTTGGTCAGTCATCTGCGCTTCTGAATGTAAAAAAGGGTACAAAGGAGCTCGACATCACGGTTACCAATATGTTCTACGGCAAGGATAAGTCGCCCGTAGTATCGTTCAAGCTGAATAAGTACTAAAACCTTTGGACATTCAGCCGACGGCACCAAATGTTGCGATGTTGGTCGGTTTTATTTGGTCGATTTTGGGACGAAATCACCAACGAGCAAAGAGTTAAATGGTCGAGATGTAATAAATTTCCAAAAAATTAGTATCTTTGCGCCGATTTAGGTTATAGCATATTTTTTGATAACACTATAAAAACAAAAAAGTTATGATTTCTTACAAAGAGTTAGGTCTTGTAAACACCCGTGAGATGTTTGCAAAGGCAGTTAAAGGCGGTTACGCTATCCCTGCATTCAACTTCAACAACATGGAGCAGTTGCAGGCAATCATCATGGCTTCGGCAGAGACCAAGTCGCCCGTGATTCTTCAGGTTTCGAAGGGTGCACGTAACTATGCAAACCAGACCCTGCTCCGCTACATGGCAGAGGGTGCTGTTGAGTACGCGAAGGAGCTCGGTTGGGCACAGCCCCAGATCGTTCTTCACCTCGACCACGGTGATTCGTTCGAGACTTGCAAGTCGTGTGTTGACATGGGCTTCTCGTCGGTGATGATCGACGGTTCGCACCTTCCCTATGAGGAGAACGTAGCTCTCACCAAGAAGGTTGTAGAGTACGCTCACCAGTTCGACGTAACCGTTGAGGGTGAGCTCGGCGTATTGGCAGGTGTTGAGGATGAGGTTTCGGCAGCAGAGAGCCACTATACAAAGCCCGAGGAGGTTGTTGACTTCGTAACCAAGACCGGTGTTGATTCGTTGGCTATCTCGATTGGTACTTCGCACGGTGCTTACAAGTTCACTCCCGAGCAGTGCACCGTAGATCCCCAGACCGGTCGTTTGGTACCTCCCCCCTTGGCATTCGACATTCTCGCTGAGATCGAGAAGGAGCTTCCCGGCTTCCCCATCGTTCTTCACGGTTCGTCGTCGGTTCCCCAGGAGGAGGTTGAGACTATCAACAAGTATGGTGGTGCATTGAAGGCTGCCGTAGGTATTCCCGAGGAGCAGTTGCGTAAGGCTGCGAAGAGCGCAGTTTGCAAGATCAACATCGACTCTGACTCGCGTTTGGCTATGACTGCAGCAATCCGTGAGGTATTTGCTACCAGCCCCGCAGAGTTCGACCCCCGCAAGTATCTGGGTCCTGCTCGCGAGAACATGAAGAAGCAGTACATCCACAAGATTAAGGAGGTTCTCGGCTCGGACGGTAAGGCTGAGTAATCAAGAACCACTTTGCTAAGACAATAAGGGCTGTCCAATTGTTGGACAGCCCTTATTGGTTAATTGCAGTAGAACAGGTCGAATGCCCTCTACACCTATTTAGCCTTCGACTCGCAATATGCACATCGGCACGATCCATCCTCCGCACGGTGGAAGAGCGTATCGACATCCTCGGTTGTCGAGATGCAGTTGCGATTGGTGCAAGTATGCTCGTTCACGATATACTCCTCGGCAAAGCGCGGTGTCGGAGTCGCAGGACGCTCGGGCGACCACTCGAGCAGCTTGCAGATAAGCGCCATGCGCACGAACTTACCATTCTCTACCTGACGGAAGTATGCTGCACGGGGGTCATTATCCACTGCACGTACAATCTCGTTAACACGTGGCAGCGGGTGGAGGATAATCATATCCTTCTTGGCTGTGGCGAGTTTCTCGGGTGTCAGAATAAAGCTGTCGCGCAGACGCTCAAACTCATCGCGATCGAGGAAACGCTCCTGCTGTACACGGGTCATATAGAGAATATCCAACTCGGGCATAACCTCCTCCATGGTCTTCACCTCGCGGGTCGGAATGCCATTACGGTCGCACACCTCTTCGCGCAGATATGTCGGCAGACGCAACTCATCAGGCGCAATCAGCACAACCTTGATGCCGGTCTGGCGAGCCAATGCCTTGATGAGCGAGTGGACCGTTCGTCCGAACTTCAGGTCACCACAGAATCCGATGGTCAGATTGTCCAGACGACCCAACTCACGGCGAATCGTCAGCAAGTCGGTAAGCGTCTGTGTCGGATGGGCATGGCTACCGTCACCGGCATTGATAATCGGAATCGAGGCGTACTGCGAAGCCACCAGCGGAGCACCCTCCTTGAAGTGGCGCATCGCAATAATGTCGGCAAAGCAGCTGATAACGCGCACCGTATCGGCCACGGTCTCACCCTTCGATACCGAAGATGATGCCGCATCCGAGAAACCGATAACATTACCGCCAAGCTCCATCATTGCCGATGTAAAACTCAAACGGGTACGGGTGCTCGGCTCATAAAATAGGGTTGCGAGCTTCTTGCCGCTACATACCGAGCGGTACTTCTCGCGATTAGCGATGATATCGAGAGCCAGGTCGATAATCTCCTGCACTTCCTGTACCGACAAGTCGGTGGTATCAATCAGGTGCTTCATAATTTTCGGTTTTGAGTTTTATAATACTACTTCTGAATCCACGATTCGTCCGAAGGGTTGTTGCGGAAGGCGATCAGGCGAGCCTTATCCTCGGGCTTGATGTAACCCTCTTCGGCTGCAACCTCAACGAGAGTGTCGAGGTCCGAAAGCGACACATTCTTCACATTAGCAGCCTCCAGACGCTCCAAGCCGCGTTTCATACCATAGGTGAAGATGCTCGCTACACCCAGCACATCGGCACCGGCCTCGCGCAGAGCCTCGACAACCTCAATACAGCTGCCACCGGTCGAGATCAAATCCTCGATAACCACCACCTTCTGACCCTTCTCAAGGCGACCCTCGATGCGGTTGGTACGGCCGTGATCCTTCGCACCACTACGAACGTAACCCATCGGCAGATCGAGAATCGTTGCCGTAATAGCTGCGTGAGCAATGCCGGCAGTACTTGTACCCATCAACACCTCAGCCTCGGGATAGTGAGCGCGAACGATCTCGGCAAGGCCGTTCTCGACATTGGCACGAACCTTCGTATCAGACAGTGTCAATCGGTTATCGCAATATATCGGGCTTTTGATACCGCTTGCCCAGGTAAACGGTTGCTCGGGGCGAAGAAATACCGCTCCAATCGAGAGCAGGTCTTTAGCTATTAGTTTTTTCATAGTTTCGGGTTATTTCATTATTGTTTATACTCTATTTAAGTGCTTTACGCAAAACTTGCTCCACCTCATCCTCATAAATACCTCCCTCATGAACCTTAATTTCATTAATATAGAAAGTGGGCACATAGTGGTAATCGTACTTGTTAGCCACATCTGGCTCTTCGGACTCCTCGATCATCTCGATATCGACATCGCGCAATTCGGGATGCTTCGCCTTCAGCTCGTCGATGTAGCGCAACGCCTTCTTGCAGAAGGGGCACTCACGCAAGTAGAACAATTTTACATTTTTCATCTTTCATATATTTTAGGTGTGAATAACTATCATTGGTCACGTGCAATATCTCTGCCACGCAACTCGGAGATTTACTCCTCACCCACAAACTCCGCCACACAACGACGATATGCCGCTACGGGATCATCGGCAGCCGTGATAGGACGGCCGACAACGATATAGTCCGAGCCAATCTCTCGTGCACGTGCCGGTGTTGTAACTCTCACCTGGTCAGCCTTTTCACCATCAGCAAAGCGAACACCAGGAGTGATCGTCAAGAACTCCTCGCCACAGGCATCCTTCACCATACGAGCCTCTAACGGAGAGCAAACCACACCATCCAGACCGGCCTCTTTGGTATTCTGTGCATACTTTACGATGCAATCGTTGATTGTCGCATCGATAAGTAACTCCTTCTGCATACGCTCCTCGCTGGTCGAAGTAAGCTGGGTCACAGCGATAAGCAGCGGACGTGTTCCGTCGGCACGAGTCAAGCCCTCGATGGCGTAACGCATCATCTCAACAGTACCGGCCGCATGTACGTTACACATATCGACATCCAGATTCGACAATACAGCCATTGCCTTCTTCACCGTGTTAGGAATATCGTGCAACTTCAGGTCGAGGAAAATCTTGTGTCCGCGACGCTTGATTTCGCGCACAATGGGCGCACCTGCAGCATAGAACAACTCCATGCCGATTTTTACAAATGGCTTCTCCTCCTCAAAACGGTCGAGGAATGCGAGCGTCTGCTCGGCACTTGCAAAGTCGCAAGCAATGATTACATCTCTCTTCTTCATGTTATATCTGTTATTCGATTTATTCTACAATTCCGATAATGTCCGATAGTTTCTCTATGCCGAGTCGCTCCATCTCCACGGGCAGAGTCTCCACAATCTCCTTGCAAGCGTAGGGGTTGCGCAGGTTTGCCGTACCAACCTCAACAGCCGTAGCTCCGGTCATCATCATCTCAATCACATCGCGAGCCGAACTTACGCCTCCGCAGCCGATGACCGGCACCGAGCACGCCTTCGACACCTGATAGACCATTCTCACCGCCACCGGAAATACCGCATCGCCCGAAAATCCACCCATCTTATTGGCTATAACCGCACGACGACGCACCGTGTCGATACGCATACCGAGCAGCGTATTGATCAGGCAGAGGCCATCAGCTCCAGCCTCCTCACACGCCTTGGCTATGGCGACGATATCCGTCACGTTGGGGCTCAACTTGATATATACCGGCTTGGTCGTTACCTCCTTGACGGCACGAGTCACCTCCGCAGCAGCCTCAGGCGATGTTCCGAACGACATGCCTCCATGGCGCACATTGGGGCAGCTCACATTTACCTCGATGATACCCACCTGCTCCTCGCGGTCGATGCGTTCGCAGCAGTAGCGATACTCGTCAATCGAGAATCCCGAAATGTTGGCAATCACAGGCTTATGGAAAAACTCCTTCAAGCGGGGCAACTCCTCGCCTATCACGGCATCGATACCCGGGTTTTGCAGTCCCACAGCGTTGATAAGTCCGCTCTCACACTCTGCAATACGCGGTGTGGGATTACCGAAGCGCGGCTCCTTTGTGGTTCCCTTAAACGAGAACGAGCCAAGGCAGTTGATATCATAAAATTCGCGGAAGTCGGCACCATAGCCGAACGTACCACTCGCGGGAATTACCGGATTGTCCAGTCTGAGTCCGCTCAATACTACCGATGTATCCCTCATAGCTTAAAAAATTATCTCGTCACGCTTCAACACGGGACCCTCCTTACAAATACGTTTACTCCCCTTGGTTGTCTGGCACGAGCAGCCCATGCAAGCTCCAAATCCGCAGCCCATACGCTCCTCGAAGCTAAACTCGCCATCACACTCCGAAGCATTGTATATCGCCTTGAGCATCGGCAGCGGCCCGCAAGTGTAGATGTAGTCAAACTCCAACGCCTTCATCGCATCCGTAACGAAGCCCTTGACTCCCACCGAGCCGTCAACAGTGGCTATATGCACCTCGACACCCAATGCCTCAAACTCATCGGCATAGAATATCTCATCGGCACGATTAAATCCCAGCACAACCTGTACCCTCTTGCCTGCCGCCTTCAGCTTGCGGGCAAGATTATAGAGAGGCGGAACACCTACACCACCGCCCACCAGCAGAGGACGCTCCGTTGCTGCCGACAACGAAAATCCATTACCCAGACCCGTCAATACATCCAACTTCTCGCCGGCCTGCATACGGCTCATAATCTCGGTTCCACGACCCACGACCTTGTAAATCAGCGTGATGCTATTCTCGTTGTAGTCGCAGACCGAGATAGGACGACGCAGATAACATCCCTCGATGGCGATATTGACAAACTGACCCGGAGCGGTCAGATATTGGGTGTCGCCCGCGAGCACCATTTGCCAGACACTGTCGGTCAGCGGTCGATTGCTTACAATTTCGTATATTCCCTTCTTGTACATTACTCTACTCTGCATCAATGGTCGAAATTCCGAGCGTAATCTCCTCGAGAACATCGAGCAGGACTCGCACGGTTTCGAGTGCGGTAAATATGGTTACATTATTCTCGACTGCTGTGCGACGAATCTCATAGCCATCCAGACGTGTGCTGTGCTGGTCGAGGTCGATGGTATTGATAACGTATGTCACGTGACCCTGACGCAGAGTCTCGATAATGTCGTTGCTTCCCTCGCTCAACTTGCGGCGCAGACGAGTGCGGATGCCATGCTTGCGCAGGTAGGCTGCCGTTCCCGACGTAGCCTCGATATTGAATCCGAGGTTGTAGAATCTGCGGGCAATCTCCAACGCTGCCGGCTTATCCTTATCGGCAATGGTGAGGAAGACGGTTCCGTAGTTCGACACATCCATACCCGACGACTGCAACGCCTTGTAGAGTGCGCGTGTGAGCGAGTTGTCGTAGCCGATAGCCTCGCCCGTCGACTTCATCTCGGGAGAGAGGTAGGAGTCCATACCGCGAATCTTCGAGAACGAGAATGCCGGAGCCTTCACAAACCAACGCTTGCGGTCGGGCTGGTATACCGACTCGATACCCTGCTCCTTGAGCGACTGACCGAGCATTACGCGAGTAGCTATATCGGCCATCGACACTCCTGTCGACTTCGAAAGGAACGGCACGGTACGCGACGAGCGGGGATTGACCTCGATGACGTATACATCATCCTTGTCGTCGCAGATAAATTGGATATTGAACAGACCCACGATACCGATACGCAGACCGAGTTTTACAGTGTAGTCCAAAATCTTCTCACGCACAGCCTCGCTAACGCTGAATGTAGGATAGACGCTTATCGAGTCGCCCGAGTGGATACCCGTACGCTCGACGTGCTCCATGATGCCCGGCACAAAGACCTGCTTACCATCGCAGATAGCATCAACCTCCAACTCCTTGCCCTGGATATACTTATCGACCAGCACCGGCGACTTCTCATTAACCTTCACTGCCGTACGCATATAGCGACGCAGGGCATCCTCGTTGCTTACGATCTGCATTGCACGACCTCCCAACACATAACTCGGACGCACCAGCACGGGGTAACCGATGCGCGTTGCAGCCGCAACACCCGCCTCAACCGTAGTCACAGCTTCGGCCGTAGGCTGTGGGATTCCCAGCTCGGTCATGATACGCTCGAAACAGCCTCTATCCTCGGCATTGCGAATAGCATTCACATCCGTACCGATGATGGGCACACCCAACTCGGCCAACGGCTCGGCAAGGTTGATTGCCGTCTGGCCTCCAAGCGATACTATTACACCCTCGGGCTGCTCCAGACGAATTACGTTCATCACATCCTCCACTGTCAGTGGCTCGAAGTAGAGTTTATCGCTGCAAGTGTAGTCCGTCGATACGGTCTCGGGGTTGTTATTGATGATGATAGCCTCGTAGCCTACATTGCGGATAGACCAAATGGCATGAACAGTCGAGTAGTCAAACTCCACACCCTGACCGATACGGATCGGACCCGAGCCAAGAACTATAATCTTCTTACGGTCGCTGATGCGCGACTCGCCCACGCGACCCTCCTCGTATGTCGAATAGAAGTAGGGCACATAGTCACGATTGGGTCCCGAACAGGTGTCGATCATGCTATACACGGGGAAGATATCGTGCTGCTCGCGCAGGCGATACATCTCATCCTCGCCCATACCCCACAACTGGCCTACGTACTTATCGCTAAAGCCCAACTTCTTGGCACGGCGCAGCACCTCTGCATCACGCGGGTTGGCCTTCAATTCGCTCTCTACCTCGACCACATTGCGGAACTTCTCGAGGAAGAAGATTGTTATCTTGGTCTTTTCATAAATCTTCTCAAGCGATACGCCATTGCGGATAAGCTGAGCAATTGCATAAAGACGATCATCCGTACCCTCCTTTACATACTCAAGCATCTCCTCATCGGCCATCGACTCAAAACGCTTGTGATAGATGTGGCAAACACCTGTTTCAAGCGAACGCACAGCCTTCAGCAGAGCCTCCTCGATATTGCGACCGATACTCATAACCTCACCGGTAGCCTTCATCTGCGTACCGAGCGTATTCGATGCATCGGCAAACTTATCAAACGGGAATCGCGGAGCCTTCAGCACAATATAATCGAGCGAGGGCTCGAAGTTGGCCGGCACCTTACCAATCAAAATCTCATCAAGCGTAAGACCCACAGCAATCTTTGCGGTCACTCGCGCAATAGGGAAACCACTCGCCTTCGATGCGAGAGCCGACGAACGCGACACACGGGGGTTAACCTCGATGAGGTAGTACTCCATGGTTGTCGGGTGCAGTGCAAATTGCACATTGCAACCTCCCTCGATCTGAAGTTCGCGAATAATCTTCAGCGCACTGTCATGCAACATCTTATCCTCCTCGGGGGTAAGGGTCTGCTGGGGAGCAACCACAATAGAGTCGCCTGTATGCACACCCACCGGATCGATATTCTCCATCGAGCAGATAGCGATAGCCGTGTCGTGGCTGTCGCGCATAACCTCATACTCAATCTCCTTGTAGCCCTTCACACTCTTCTCGACCAGCACCTGATGCACCGGTGAAAGGGTCAATGCGTTGCGCATGGTCTCGATGAACTCCTCCTCGTTATCGGCAAAGCCTCCACCCGTACCACCGAGTGTGAATGCCGGACGCAACACCACCGGATAGCCGATACGCTGTGCTGCAGCCAAGCCATCCTCCATTGTGCAGGCAATCTCCGAAGGGATAACCGGCTCACCGAGCGACTCACACAGCTCCTTGAAGAGCTTACGATCCTCGGCACGCTCGATGCTCTCGAACGAAGTTCCGAGAATCTCCACCTGACACTCCTTGAGGATACCCTTCTTTGCAAGCTGCACAGCCAGGTTCAGACCTGTCTGGCCACCGAGTCCGGGCACAATGGCATCGGGTCGCTCATAGCGAATAATCTTCGCCACGTACTCCAATGTCAATGGCTCCATATAGACCTTATCGGCAATATTGGTGTCGGTCATAATGGTTGCAGGGTTGGAATTCACCAACACAACCTCATAGCCCTCCTCCTTGAGGGCCAGACACGCTTGGGTTCCGGCATAGTCGAACTCTGCTGCCTGTCCGATAACGATAGGTCCCGAACCTATCACCATCACTTTCTTAATGTCGAGTCTTTTAGGCATCTTTCTTCAATTTTTAAGTTTTTCTTATATTTTGTTTTCTCTCTAATTACCGAAGTTTAGTTAGGGTCGACGAATCTCAATTGATCTCTAAAAACTTTAGTTGTTGTCCTTTTCATACGCCACCTCTCCGCGGCAGATGGTCATCACACACTCTCCGCACACCTTCCATCCCTCGAACGGAGTGCTATGTCCCATCGACAAGAACTCCTCGGAACGGATTTCGTACTCTCTATCGAGATCCATCACCGCCAAGTCGGCACGCTCACCTTCAGCAAATCTACCACCCAAGCCAAAGAGTCGGCGCGGATTTGCCGACATTATATCCATCAGATGGTCGAATGTCATACGCCCCGTCTTTACGAAGTGGGTATACATCAACGGGAATGCAGTCTCGATACCGACAATTCCAAATGGACTGCGCTCGAGGCCCTTCGCCTTCTCATCCGCAGCATGAGGCGCATGATCCGTAGCCAGCACCTCGATTGTTCCATCCAAAATGCCGCCAATCAGCGCATCCCGATCCTCAGCACTGCGTAGCGGAGGATTCATCTTAAAGCGACCCTCCTCCTGCAAATCCATATCGCATAAGAGCAGGTAGTGAGGCCCCGTTTCGCAACTTACATTCAAGCCGCGAGCCTTCGCCCTGCGCACCAAGTCGACACTCTCCTGCGTCGAGATGTGGCAGACATGGTACTGACAACCCACCTTCTCGGCCAAACGTATATCACGTTCAACCTGCTCCCATTCGCTCTCCGAGCAGATACCGCGATGGTTATGCGTTCGGCAATACTCTCCATCGTGGATATATCCGCCACGCAAAAGGCTATCCACCTCGCAATGGGCAACGATACGGCTACCCACACCCTTCGCCCGACGCATGGCCTCAGCCATCAGCTCCTCACTCTGCACACCTCGGCCATCATCCGAGAAGCCGGCAACCTTTGCGCTCAACGACTCGAAATCAACCAACTCTCCATGGCCGAGCTGACCAAGTGTTATGGATGCGTAGGGCAACACCTCTATTACGGCATCGCGCTCGATGATATCGAGTTGTTGCTGCAAATGCTCTGCTGTATCGGGGGCGGGGTTCAGGTTCGGCATCGAGCATACGGTGGTATAACCTCCGTGAGCCGCAGCCATCGTACCGGTACGGATGGTCTCCTTGTGCGAAAAGCCGGGCTCACGCAGATGAACGTGAACATCGACCAAACCATACACAATATGCTTACCGCGACAATCGACCGTTCGGGTTTCACTATCGGCCAGCAACCCTTCACCGATGGCAGCTATAACGCCATCTGCAACCAAAACATCGCACTCTCGGCACCCATCAGCAGCGTGTACCACTGCACCTTTTAACAGCAATTTACTCATAGTACAAAAAAAAGTAGCCCCGTAAAGGCTACCTTTCATATCTAATCATCTATTTTGAAACGGAGAGAATGGACGATAGCCGCTTTCGGATTTCACTCCGACCGCGAGCAGGCTTGCACCCGAGCCACAATCGCACAAACGCTTCATAGTTCTCCTTATTTTCGGCAAAGATATACAAAAAATAGCAAACAGAGTGCATCGTAAAACGATTTTTTCGACATTTTTTCGAAGAAAATCACACTTTTTTACCCATACTTTGTAACTTTGCGAATAAGAGCCTGCTGAAGGAGTCTATTTTCGGCAAGATAAATGCAGTGGTTTTAATCGAAATAGAGAAAACATTATGGCAAAAATTGTAGTGATAGGTAGTACGAATACCGATTTGGTTATCAAAACCGAGCGCATTCCCGAGCAGGGCGAGACTGTCATCGGAGGGTCATTTATGATGACCGCCGGAGGCAAGGGAGCCAATCAGGCTGTGGCCGCAGCGCGGATGGATGGCGACGTAATATTTGTCACCAAGGTTGGTGACGATATGTTTGGCGAGGAGTCGCAACGACACTTCGCAGATGAAAATCTCCCATCCGAATACATCTTCACCGAACACGGCTCACCATCGGGCGTGGCACTTATCACCGTCGATGCCCGAGGTGAGAACTGCATCGTCGTCGCTCCGGGAGCCAACGACACACTCTCTCGTTCGGATATTGATGCGGTACGTTCTCAAATCGAGGCTGCAGACTTTCTACTCCTGCAACTCGAGATACCGATGGAGGTTGTCGAGTATGCTGCCGATATAGCCCATAGAGCCGGCACGAAGGTTATTCTCAACCCCGCACCGGCAGCCCCGCTCTCACGCGAACTGATTGGCAAACTCTACCTCATAACGCCCAATCGCACCGAGTGTCAATTACTCACAGGTCGCTCCATCAACGATGAAAAGAGTGCCGAGGCTGCAGCTACGGTTCTGCTCGCTATGGGTGCCCGCAATGCAATTATCACCCTCGGCTCTCGCGGTGCGCTGGTAGCCGAGAGTGGTGGAGAGCACGAACTGATACCTGCACAACATGTTGTGGCTGTCGACACGACTGCAGCAGGCGATGTATTCAATGGCGCACTATGCGTGGCTCTGTCGGAGGGACGCACGCTCTCCGAAGCAGCGACCTTTGCCACCAAGGCCTCGGCCATCTCGGTAACACGCATGGGCGCACAAAGTTCGATACCCTATCGAATCGAAATAAAGTAACGTAACACAAAAATAGAGATACCATGTTTATCGTCGAAAACTATCTGCTGGCAGTTATATTCTGCCTTGTCACGATGCTCTGCTGGGGCTCGTGGGGCAATACACAAAAAATCACCGCCAAGAATTGGCGCTACGAACTATTCTATTGGGATTATGTCATCGGCATGCTTCTCTTTTCGCTCATCCTCGGCTTCACGATGGGCAGTTGGGGCTCGGCCGGACGCCCATTTGTTGATGACCTGCGACAGGCTGCAGGCGGAAGCATCGGCTGGGTCTTGTTGGGCGGAGCAATCTTCAACGCCTCGAACATCCTGCTCTCGGCATCGGTGTCGTTAGCCGGTTTAGCCGTTGCCTTTCCGCTGGGAGTAGGCATTGCGCTGGTATTGGGAGTCATTATCAACTACCTGGGAGTCCCTTCCGGACATCCCGTAATGCTCTTTGTCGGTGTTGCGCTGATTGTTGTGGCAATAATCTGCAACGGTTTGGCATCGGGCATGAACTCTCGCAAGGACGGTAGCGGCAAGACCAACAACAACTCGCGCGGCATCTGGTTGGCTGTGATTGCCGGAGTATTGATGTCGTTCTTCTATCGTTTCGTGGTTATGGGCATGGATGTCTCGAACTTCCGCATGCCGGCAGCCGGCATGCTGACACCCTATTCGGCAATCTTTATCTTCTCGGTGGGTGTCGTATTGAGCAACATCATCTTCAATACCCTCGTGATGCGCTATCCCTTTGCCGGTAAGCGCGTAACCTATAGCGACTACCTGCACGGCTCGCTCAGCACCCATCTGGTCGGCATGCTCGGAGGTGCCATTTGGTGCTTGGGTACGGCATTCAGCTACATCGCCTCGGGCGAGGCCGGACCCGCTGTGTCGTATGCCCTCGGCCAGGGGGCACCGATGGTCGCAGCCGTATGGGGTGTATTTGTCTGGAAGGAGTTCCGAGGAGCATCCAAAGGGGTTAATTGGTTACTCGGGCTGATGTTCCTACTCTTTATCTGCGGACTTGCATTGATTGTTGCAGCCGGCAATTAGGGTTTACGCTGAAACAGATCGTCAGCACACCCGACTACCAAGTGTCACCGTATAGGACCGTATCAATTTTGCGACCCGTCAGCTGCTGTATATCCTTAACAATAGCGTGCTCGTCGAGGGTGCAGAAGGTAAGGGCAATGCCGGCACATCCGGCACGGCCGGTACGTCCTATGCGGTGTACGTATGTTTCGGGGATGTCGGGGATATCATAGTTAATGACCATACCAAGCTCCTTGATGTCGATACCGCGAGCAGCGATATCCGTAGCAACCATTATACGCGACTTGCCCGACTTGAACTCTTCGAGAGCCCGCTGACGTTGGCATTGTGACTTATCGCCATGCAGAGCCTCACAGCGCATACCCTGCTTGCGCAGGAGTTTCGATATATTATCTGCTCCATGCTTGGTACGCGCAAAGATCAACACCGACTTATCCTCATACTCTTGCAGTAGCTCGACCAACAGTTGGCGTTTTTCGGGCTTCTCGACAAAGTAGACACACTGCTCAACCTCATCAACCGTCGAAGAGGCCGGTGTCACCTCGATACGCACCGGATGGTATAACATCGAGCGCGATAGGCGCACAATCTCATCGGGCATCGTGGCCGAGAAGAAGAGAGTCTGTCGCTCCTTGGGCAATCTGGGCAACAGACGACGTATATCGGCAATAAAGCCCATATCGAGCATACGGTCTGCCTCATCCAGAACAAATGTACGCAATCCATCGAGCTTAACCTCGCCCTGACCCATCAGGTCAAGCAGACGTCCGGGTGTTGCGATAAGTATATCGACCCCCTTACGCAAAGCATCGGTCTGCGGTCGTTGCTTCACTCCTCCGAAGATTGCCGTATGGCGCAGCCCGGAGTATTTGCCGTAGTCGGTAAAGCACTCATCAATCTGCAGAGCCAGCTCTCGTGTCGGAGTCAAGATCAGTGCACGTATAAAGTGGGGCAGCTTACCCTCTTTCTCGCGCTTCTCACGACGTTTGCGCTGTCGCTCGCGGTAGAGGCGTCTGCGACGTTGATTTCGGGTTTCGACCTGCGGCTCGGAACTCTCGGCAACCGCACTCTGCACCCCTTCGTCTTCGCCCGATTGTAACTCTGCACTCTCGGCTACCGCTTGTTGAGCATTCTCAGCCGCTCTCTGTTGCTCCTCCTTTTGAGCCTCTTGCTCGGCAGCCTCTCGCTCGGCAAGTGCTGCCGCCTCCTGCTCACGCAGAGCCATAAGTTGCTGAATGATAGGGATAGCAAAGGCCGCGGTCTTACCCGTACCGGTACGCGCAATTCCGAATATATCCTTACCGGCCATCACCACCGGAATGGCCTCTTGTTGAATTGGTGTGGGTTCTTCGTAGCCTTTCTCCTCTACAGCCCTCAAGATCGGGGCTATGATGTCGAGTTCCTGAAATTTCATTGGGTATTACAGCAGTTTCTTTACAAGTTTGAAGAGCGAGTACGGCATATACCTGAATGGCAGGTCGAGCCATGTCGGTGTAACCACCACCGAGCGGCGATGCGAGAAGGCGTCAAAGCTCTCACGGCCATGATAGCGGCCCATACCCGAGTTACCCACACCTCCAAACGGCAGATTTTCGTTAGCGATATGCATAATCGTATCGTTGATGCAGGCTCCGCCCGAAGAGGTGCGACGCACAACCTCCCAACCTCGCTTCGTGTTGCCAAAGTAGTAGAGCGCGAGCGGTTTCTCGCGACCGACAACAAAGTCGATAGCCTCCTCCGTGCTCTCGAAGGTTACTATCGGGAATATGGGGCCAAAGATCTCCTCCTGCATTACAGGCGCATCCACCGAAACACTATCGAGCAGCGTAGGCTCGATATATCGCTCCTCGGCTTTGGTACGACCTCCGGCAACCACCACTCCATCGGCCAAGTATCCTGCCACTCGCTCGAAGGCGCGGTCGTTCACCATACGCACATAATGCGCACTGAGGCTTGCATCCTCACCATGCAGATGACGTGATTCGCGCTTGAACGCCTCGATAAAACGCTCCTTAACCGACTTGTGCAGCATAAGGTAATCGGGTGCAATGCAAGTCTGACCCGCATTAAGGCCCTTACCCCACACGATGCGACGAGCCGCCACATCAATATCGGCATCCTCGTCAACGATGCAGGGGCTCTTACCGCCCAATTCGAGTACCACGGGGGTCAAGTTCTTGGCAGCTGCGGTCATCACTGTTCGCCCAAGCGAGGGGCTGCCCGTAAAGAAGATCATGTCGTATCGCTCGGCAAGCAGTGCTGTATTTACATCGCGATTGCCCTGCACCACAGCGATATACTGTTCATCGAACGTGGCTTTGATCATCTCCTCCAGCACCTTTGCCACATGCGGAACGTATGGCGAGGGTTTCAACATAGCTGTACAACCGGCCGAAATGGCTCCGACCAACGGATTGAGCAACAACTGCACGGGATAGTTCCACGGAGCGATAATAAGTGTCGAGCCGAGCGGTTCCGAAACTATACGGCTACGCGATGGAAACATCTTCAGCGGGGTTGCACAGATCTCTCTTCTCGCCCAGCTATCCACATGGCGCAGATGATTGCGAATCTCGCCCGTCACGATACTCAACTCGGTCATAAATGCCTCCTCGTAGGATTTGTGCAGATCGGCATAGAGGGCCTCGGCAAGGGGTCGTTCCCACTCCAGCATAGCCCTCTGCAGACGGCGCAACATCTGCTTGCGGAAAGCGATGTCGAGGGTTGCGCCCGAGCGGAAATACTCTCTCTGGGCAGCAACCAAAGCCTTGATGCGCTCTGTCGATGTATTTTCAACCTTCATCATAACTAATCTACTCTATTTTTTGCGACCCGTAAAGTGGTCCATGGTCGAGAATATTCCGAATACCTTGCCAAAGAGGAAGTCAAACCACGCAACCGGCAGCAATCCTTGACACAGACGTATCAGATGAAAACTGAACGGTATGCCTCTGAAGTCGCGATTATGTTCGATGGCTCGGATAATTTTGCGCGAGGTACGCTCGGGGTCGAGTATCGGCACAATACGCGAACGAACGCCATCGAACATGCCCGTGTTTATGTAGTACGGAGCCACAGTCGTAAAACGCACCTTACTCTTGCGCTCAGCAAGTTCGATACGCACCGAATCCGACCAACCAATCACCGCCCACTTGCTGGCTGCATAGACCGACATCTTGGGGTTGGATATCATACCCGCAGCCGATGCGATATTGCAGATATGGCCATGGTCACGTGCTATCATATCAGGCAACATCTGCAGAGCGATAACCATCGGTGCTATCGAATTGACCTCCATGGTGCGAGCAATCTCCTCCTCCGTCTGCTTGTCGAAGGTCTTGTTGCCTGTCACGATACCGGCGCAATTTATCAGTATATCGACCTTGCCGCACTCTGCCTTAACCCTTTTGTAGGCCTCCTTCACGGCCTGACTGTCGGCTACGTTTACCACATAACCCTCAACCCTGCCCAACGCTGAAAACTCAGCCTTCGCAGCTGCGATATTGGTCTCGTTTATATCCCAGATTATCAAACAACTTGCACCCTTCTCGAGTGCCATTCTTCCCATAATGCGACCTATGCCCGATGCTCCACCGGTGATAAGGACGCAATTTGCTTTAATCTTTGTCATCCTTTTTCAGATTTATATGTCCATATAAATCCGCAAATCGAGTGCAAAGATAAAAACATTTTGGGAACTCGACAAAACAAAGAGTCTGCCCGACACCAAATCGGACAGACTCCTATCTTCTTGAAGTGGGATAATTACTTATCTATGGCCAATGTAAGTCTTGGATGCTGTTCGTCGACAATCCACATGTTTTCGACCACAAAATCCAATGGCAATGCCCTCTTTTTCGATACCGTCAGGCGAATTGCCTGAAAAGGATTCAACACTTGTACGGTATCGCCTACACGCAGAGCAAACGGCACCGAGCAGGTGTTGGTCAGCATGTACACATTCGATTTTGACTTGGCATCCTCTCCAACAACCCTGCAATCAACCGCAGCATCGAAAAACTCCTGCAACCACTGCTGCTCACCGACCAGATTGTTTGCGCAGTAGCCGATTGTGCGACGATCGAGCAGAGCCTCCTTGATAGCCACTTCGCTCTTCTCGTTTGCCAATATGAATGTCATCGTGCGGAATACCCCACTACCCTGTGGCCAACGCTGAGCCGTCGGGTGATGAGTATCGGTATTGGCGGCAATAAAGAGCTTCGCCTCTTCGCAACGACGCAACATTTGAGGATAGAGATATGCCTCATTTACGACCTCAATACCATCAACCCAGCCCTCGGCATAGATACGCTGCTGCTCCTCGCTCTTCTCCATGGTCGGTCGACGCCAACCAGGATGGTTGTGGATGATGATGCCGCCCTGCTCCCTGACACGGCGGAAACACTCGAAGAGATCCTTGTCACAGATCGCATTTATATCTTTTAGAAAGAGAGCATTATACTCGCCCACTGTACTCGGATTGCGCCAAATCTCCGTACCACGAACAACCATTATCGGATAACCTTTCTGCTCAGCCCAATCAATCGCCTCTTCGACCGTAGCGTTCATATTGCACAACATCGGAGCATCCTGATTTTTCGGATTGCCTGCACCCGCATGGGCATAGACAAACGCAGAGCCATCTTTGCTGTAGGGCGCGAGGGCCTTGAGCATAAACTTCTCGTAGGTACGCTTTTCGAGGTGGTCGGTAATGGCAACAATATCCAAACCGTCGTACCACGCCTCCATAACCCTCTCGCGCGGGGTTACATCGCCATCCGAGTAGATGGTATGCACATGAAAATCAGCCTTGTAGAGAGTGTAGCCCTTTACCTGCGGGAGAACTATTTCTGTTCGCTTGGCAGTATTGTCAAACAAACGGATTGCTGTCTTGCCCATTTGAGGGGCTACAAAGGTCTGTGCCGAAACAGTCGTCACAAAGAGAACCAAAAGGCTTGATAAGAGAGCATTTTTCATTTTGTGATTAGATTAAAACGTATTACTTTGAATTTGCGATGGTCGACGTAGATGACATACGCTCGCTTTCACTCGCTCAATGACAATGAATAACAATCGTTCGCTACGCTCACTGAATGGCATTGAATGACAAATGGTTATAATTTTAGGCTTGCAGGGAGTGGCAGAGGGGGAGCTTACTTTAACGTATGTGACCCTTGCGATAAAATCTCTCTGACACCAAAATCACATTTCGGGCTTGTTAAAAAACATGTATAAAATGTGGGATTTTTAGGCTTGCAGGGAGTGGCAGAGGGGGAGCATACTCAAACGTATGTGACCCCTCCGACAAAACCTGTATAACACCAAAATTACCTTTTTAGGCTTGTTTTTTTAGGAAGCACTCGATTGTATTCTCCATCAAACAGCAGATAGTCATCGGGCCGACACCACCGGGAACGGGAGTGATGACCGATGCCTTCGGCTCGATGGCGGCAAAATCGACATCACCACACAATTTGCCCGTCTCAGGATCGCGATTGACGCCCACATCAATAACCACAGCACCCTGGCCAACCATATCTGCCGTAACGAATTTAGGACGACCTATTGCCACAACCAAGATGTCGGCCTTTGATGTCACCTCACCCAGATTCTTGGTGCGCGAGTGTGTCATCGTGACGGTTGCGTTCTCGTCGAGCAGCAACTTCGACACAGGCAGACCCACGATGTTGCTGCGGCCGATAACCACTGCATTCTTACCGGCAATCTCCACACCGGCCACCTTCAGCATCTTGATAATACCCTTAGGGGTGCATGGCAAAACGCATGGTTGTTTTTGCCACAGAGCCGCCACATTCATCGGGTGGAAGCCATCGACATCCTTCGAGCAGTCGATAGCTGCGATGACCTTATCCGAGTCGATATGCTTGGGCAGAGGCAACTGCACCAAGATTCCATCCACAGCATCATCAGCATTGAGCTCGGCTATGATACCGAGCAACTCCTCCTCGGAGATAGTTGCCGGACGGCGAATAGTGGTATTCTTGATACCAACCTCAGCCGAGGCCTTCGCCTTGCCCGTGACATAGCTGACACTACCGGGATCCTCACCCACGAGGATCACCGCCAAATGAGGTACACGACCATAACGCTCCTCGAAGGTTGCCACCTCGTCAGCCATCTGTGCTTTGAGCGATGATGCCAACTCTTTTCCGCTTATAATCATATTTTTATTGGGTTTTTATTATTCTATGTTACTACGTAGTACAAACTTTATCGCTTACTTTATCGCCTGATGGCCGATATCCGAACGGTGGAAGAGGTTGTCACACTCAATCTGCTCAACGGCAGCCAGCGCAGCCTGCTGAGCCTCCTTCAAATCGGCACCCTCACCCACGACAAAGAGCACTCGTCCTCCATTGGTCACAAGTTTACCATCCTTGAGAGCTGTTCCCATGTGGTAGACCTTCGCATCTACCTTATCCAAGCCCTCGATAACGTGACCCTTCTCATAATCGCCCGGATAGCCCTTCGATGCCAGCACAATGCCGAGTGTTGCCTTGTCGCTCCACTCCGGCTCTGCTCCTCTACCTTCGGCAATAGCGCAGAAAATATCGTATATATCGCTCTTCAGGCGTGGCAGGACAACCTCGGTCTCGGGATCGCCAAAGCGGGCATTGAACTCGATGACCTTCACCCCCTCGGGGGTCTTCATCAAGCCGCCATACAGCACTCCGCAGAAGGGCACTCCCTCCTCGACCATGGCCGCAGCCGTCGGACGCATAATCTTCTCGAGAGCATACTCGCGATCCTCGTCAGTGATGAATGGCAGGGGCGAATAGGCTCCCATACCTCCCGTATTGGGGCCCTCGTCATTGTCGTAAGCACGCTTGTGATCCTGTGCCAAGACCATAGGCACCACCTCCTTGCCCGCCACGAAGCACAACAACGAGAACTCGGGACCGGTCAAAAACTCCTCGATAACCACCTTGCCCTTACCAAATTTATCGTCGAGCAGCATATCGCGCAGTGCGCTGTCGGCCTCCTCGGGCGTTGTCGCGATAACCACACCCTTACCCGCTGCCAGACCGTCATATTTCAGCACCGTGGGTAGCGAGTGGGCCTCCACATAGGCCTTTGCCGACTCATAATCGGTGAAGGTTTCGTATCCTGCAGTCGGAATGCCGTACTTCGCCATAAGATTCTTGGCAAACTCCTTGCTCGACTCGATCTGGGCTGCCGCCTTCGTAGGACCAAAAATGCGCAGACCGTTAGCCTTAAAAGTGTCGACCACGCCTGCCGCCAACGACGACTCGGGGCCCACAACCGTTAAATCGACCTTTTCGTAGAGGGCAATTTTCAACAGACCCTCGATATCGGTATCCTTAACGGGGAATGTGCGTGCCTGCTGCGCGATGCCGGCATTACCCGGGGCACAGAGTATCTCGCTCACCTGAGCCGAGCGCGAGAGCGCATCGACTATGGCGTGTTCACGGCCGCCACTGCCTATAACCAAAACTTTCATAGTTTTTTGTTTTTTTTCGAATTGATAGAGAATTTGTATAAAAGTGAAATTTTTAGGCTTGCGAGATCGAGCGAAGAGGAAGCATACTCACAGTATGTGACCTTTTCGCTCGGTCTCGTATAACACCAAAATTGCCTTTTAGACAAATTCTAATGTTTGAAGTGGCGCATGCCGGTAAACGCCATCACCATACCGAGTTCGTTGGCCTTGTTGATAGAGTCCTCGTCGCGCACACTGCCTCCGGGCTGTACAACAGCCGTCACACCATACTGCGCTGCCAGAGTAACCGTATCATCGAAGGGGAAGAAACCGTCCGAACCGAGCACCAAGCCCTCGGTAACACCCTTCTCCTTGGCCTCTTCGAGAGCGATATGAGCCGAGCCGACACGATTCATCTGACCGGCACCGACTCCGAGGGTACAACCACCCTTAACGGCAACAATTGCATTCGACTTGACGTGCTTCACGATACGCCAAGCGAAGTTCATATCTGCCAACTGCTCTGCAGTAGGACGAGCTGTAGTTACCGTCATCTCCTCCTTAACCTCGAGGGTCTCGGTATCGAGGTGCTGTGTCAGCAGTCCGCCATTGACGCTTACATACTGCATAGCCTTCTCGCCCGTGCGGGTCATATCGACCTCCATAAGGCGCAGATTCTTCTTGGTCGAAAGGATTTCGAGGGCCTCCTTCGAGAACGAGGGGGCGATGATAATCTCGAGGAAGATGGGCTTCATAGCCTCTGCCGTAGCGGCATCAAGTTCGCGATTTACGGCAACGATACCACCGAAGATGCTCACCTTATCAGCCTCATAGGCCTTTGTCCACGCCTCGAAGACATCTTTACCTACCGCTGCACCGCAGGGATTCATGTGCTTCAGTCCCACGCAGAAGGGCTCATCGAACTCACGCACGATATTGAGTGCTGCGTTGGCATCCTGAATATTGTTGTACGAGAGCTCCTTACCATTCAGCTGGCGACCAAATGCCAACGAGAAGGGTACCGGCTCCGACTGACGATAGAACTTCGCGCTTTGGTGGGGATTCTCTCCATAGCGCAGGGTCTGTGCAAGATCGAAATTGAGGAAAAGTTTCTCGTTCAGACCCGCCTGCTTGCGCATATATGTTGCAATGCAAGCGTCGTACTCTGCAGTGTGAGTATAAGCCTTGGCCGAGAGTTCGAGGCGCGTTTCGAGGGTTGTATTGCCCGAAGCCTCGATTTCGGCGATGATACGCTCATAGTCCGAGGGATCGCACACAACCGTCACATCCTTGAAATTCTTGGCTGCGCTGCGCAACATCGAAGGACCACCGATGTCGATATTTTCGACCGCATCTTCCATCGTCACATCAGGATTCGAGATTGTGCGACGGAACGGATAGAGATTCACGCAGACCATATCGATAAACTCGATGCTGTTCTCGCGCAGAGCCTCCAGGTGGGACTCATCATCGCGACGAGCCAACAGACCTCCATGCACCTTCGGGTGGAGAGTCTTCACTCGACCGTCACAAATCTCGGGGAAACCCGTAACATCGCTGATGTTGATAACCTCCACGCCACTCTCGCGCAGGAGTTTCATCGTACCGCCCGTGGCGATAATCTCCCAGCCTAAACGGCGAAGGGATTGAGCAAAGGCAACTACGCCCTCTTTGTCGCTAACGCTTACTAATGCTCTCATATTCTGCTTTCTGCTATTAATTTATTTATTGTATTTATATATAATTCGTGTTCCAGCGCGTGAATCATCCGCTCCAACTCATCGAAGTCGCTACCCTCATACGGGAAGGCCTGCTGCGAGATTATCTCGCCACCATCCATAGCCTCCTCAACAAAGTGGATCGTCACGCCATATATCTTCACCCCATACTCGAACGCCTGCTCGATAGCTCGTGCGCCCTTGAATGCCGGCAGTAGCGAGGGATGAATATTTATTATACGGCCACCATAGCTCTCGAGCAACACACTCGACAGCAGTCGCATATAGCCCGCCAAGCAGACCAAATCGACCTTGTGCGAGTCGAGAAGAGCCACGATTTCGCGTTCGTACTCACCCTTCGAGGCGTAATCCTTTGCCGAGAAGGCAAAAGCCTCAATGCCGTACTCTTTGGCACGACGGAGAACATACGCCTGTGGCTTGTCGCAGACGAGCAACACCACCTCACCGCGTATACGCCCGCTTCGACACGCCCGCACAATGGCCTCGAAGTTCGAGCCATTGCCGCTGGCAAATACAGCCAATCGCTTGGTAGCCATCGCTGTCGACTTAGAGCAAGGTTACACCTTCGCCCTCGACCACACGACCGATAACCGAAGCCTTCAAGCCATTCTTGGCGAGGATTTCCATCGTCTTATCGGCCTCCGACTCGTCGAGAGCGATAACCATACCCACACCCATATTGAAGATGTTGAACATCTCGCGGTGGGCAATCTTACCATACTTCTCAAGGAATGCAAAGACGGGCAGAATCTCCCATGAGCCCTCCTTGACCTCGACGCCCTGACCTTCGCGCAGAATTCGCGGAATATTCTCGTCAAAACCGCCACCCGTGATGTGGCTGATGCCGTGAACATCACAACCGCGAACAACCTCCAACACCTGCTTAACGTAGATTTGAGTCGGGGTGAGCAGCACCTCGCCCAAGCACTTCTCGGCATGGAGTTCGGGATATACCCTCTTCAAGTCGAGTTCGTTATCCGAAACGACCTTACGCACCAACGAAAAACCGTTGGAGTGCACACCGCTCGATGCCACACCAACCAACACATCTCCAACCTTTACCTTCGTGCCGTCGATAAGCTTCTTGCGCTCGACAACACCGCACGTAAAGCCTGCGATATCATACTCGCCACCGCCATACATACCCGGCATCTCGGCAGTCTCGCCTCCGATAAGTGCGCAGCCCGCCTGACGGCAACCCTCGGCAACACCGCTGACGATAGCCTCAATCTTGGCCGGCTCGTTGTGACCCACAGCCACATAATCCAAGAAGAACAACGGCTCGGCACCCTGTGCCAGCACATCGTTCACGCACATCGCTACAGCATCAATACCGATAGTGTCGTGCTTATCCATCTCGAAAGCCAACTTGAGTTTGGTTCCCACGCCATCCGTACCGCTGACGAGCACCGGCTCCTCAACACCGAGAGCTGCCAAATCGAACATGCCTCCGAAAGCACCGATATTACCCATTACGCCTGTACGCGAAGTCGATGCAACGTGTTTTTTGATACGCTTAACAACCTCGTAGCCTGCTTCGAGGTTCACGCCTGCCTTTTCATAACTTTCTGCCATATCTTTTCTATTTTGTTTATAATCAAATCATTAAAACTTATTAGCATTTTCCACTTTTTCGTACAATGGGGTCGGATAGTCACCATTAAAGCATGCCAGACACATATCACAACGACCCACAGCCGAGTACAGCGTAGCATCGTACGAGAGGAATGCCAACGAGTCGGCTCCAATGAGTCGACAAGACTCCTCAACCGAGTGGTTAGCCAACATCAGCTCATCCAGAGTCGAGGTATCCACACCATAGAAACAGGGGTGGGTCATCGTAGGACTTGCGATACGGACATGCACCTCCGTAGCTCCCGCATTGCGCAACAGGTCGACGATACGGCGCGAAGTGGTTCCGCGAACAATCGAGTCATCCACCATAACCACCCTCTTTCCACTCACAATACTGCGTACGGCTGAAAGTTTCATCTTCACGCCCAACTCACGCAACTCCTGCGAGGGTTGGATAAAAGTTCGACCCACATATTTATTCTTGATCAGTCCCATCTCGCAGGGCAGACCACTCGCCTCGCTATAGCCTTGCGCAGCTGAAAGGCTCGAATCGGGCACTCCGATGACGATATCAGCCTCAGCAGGTGCCTCCCTATAGAGTCGACGGCCCGACTCCTTGCGATAGGCGTGGACATTACAACCCTCGATATCGCTATCGGGACGTGCAAAGTAGATATACTCCATAGCACACATCTTGCGAAGCGTCTGCTCAGTATAGCGCGACGAACGCAGACCCTTATGGTCGATAGTCACAATCTCGCCCGGCTCGATATCGCGCAGAAACTCGGCTCCCATCGTGTCGAAAGCACAACTCTCACTCGCCACGACATATCCCTCACCCAGGCGACCAATCGAGAGCGGATGCAGGCCATACTTATCGCGACAAGCATAGATTCGGTTCTTGGTCATAATCAGAAACGCAAAGGCTCCTTCGAGCATATTCAGCGCTGAGATTATCGAGTTGATACGCGGCTCCTCGGGCGACTCCTTCTTGATAAGGTGCGCAAGCAACTCACTATCGGTCTTCGAGTGGAAGAGCGAACCCTTGTTCTCGAGTTCAGTACGCAACTGCTTTGCATTGACTATATTACCATTGTTTGCCACTGCAAAATCACCGGACCCGTGGTGAAAAAAGAGAGGCTGGATATTATCGACACTGCGGCTTGCTGCTCCCGTATAGAGCACATGACCTATGGCCATACTTCCGCTCAACTCCTGCATCTTCGACTCGTTGAAGACCTCCGACACTAAGCCCTTACCACGATGACGGTGCATCTTGCCATCCGCATCAACACTCACAATACCACAACCCTCCTGACCTCGATGCTGCATCGTATGCAGACCATAGTAGATAAGCGAAGCTGCCTGACCTACTCCATAAACACCTAAAACACTCATTTTCCTTTATAAACTTTATAACTAACCATTGCTATCTACTCTCCGCGGAAATAACTTACCGCATTCGCAAAGAGGTTTTGCATCTTCTCTCCTGCAATATTCTTCATCAAGCACTCTTCGTAACGCTCCGTATGGCCCATCTTACCAAGGATTCGACCGGTCGGGTCGGTGATACCCTCGATTGCGTAGAACGAGCCATTCGGGTTGAAGGGAGCCTCTGCCGTGGGCTGACCCTCCGCATCGCAGTAGCGGAATGCCACCTGTCCGTTACGGAACAGCTGCTCGGCAAGCTCTGCGCTCACCATAAACTTACCCTCTCCGTGGCTCACAGCGATAGAGTGCAAATCGCCCGCCTCAAAGCCCTTGAGCCAAGGCGAAGTGACCGCCTCGACGCGCGTAGTCACTATCTGCGAGATGTGGCGATTGACATCATTGCGGAAGAGCGTAGGCGATGCCTCGGTAACCTTGCCCAATCGTCCATAGGGCAGCAGACCCGACTTAACGAGGGCTTGGAAGCCGTTGCAGATACCGAGCACCAGACCTCCTCTGTCGAGCAGAGCGTGGATTGCCTCGGTGATATCCTTATTACCCAGCACCGAGCAGATAAACTTACCGCTACCATCCGGCTCATCACCGGCCGAGAAACCACCACTCAGCACAAAGATGTGACACTTGTCGATATATTGTTTCATCTCGGCAATCGATTCCGATATGTCGGTTGCCGTAAGGTTACGGAATACGCTTGTGGTAATCTCGGCACCCGCCTTACGGAATGCTCGAGCCGTATCGTAATCGCAGTTCGTGCCGGGGAATACGGGCAGATATGCCACCGGATGCGCCACAGGCTCACCCTCCCACTTGGCCATACGTACAGCCTCAGAAGCATACTCCGCCATCGGAGCCTGATTATTACCCTTATCGGGATATACCGACGTAAAGCGCTCGGTATTGGCCTTGCGCAACATCTCGAGCGGCATCTTCTCGCCATTGATGACGAGTGTCTGCTCCTCGCAAGTGCGACCCAGCTGCAGAGCATTCTCAAAATCGAGAGGTTTGACACTCTCAACCACAATCGAACCGTATGCGTAATCGAAGAGCATCGACTCCGTCATCTGACACTCGGCACCGATGCGGTTACCGAACGACATCTTCGCCAACGCCTCCGCAACACCACCGAAGCCCACAGCATAGCCCGAAACTATCGTTCCGTCGGCAATAGCACCACTGACATAACCATAGTTCTTACGCAGTTGCTCCGTATCGGGCATCAAAGACTCGAGTGGGGTGTGCTTTATAATATATATGTAGTTACCGGCCTGCTTGAACTCGGGGCTGATAACTCGCTTGGCATCTACGGTCGTAATACCGAATGCCATCAACATCGGCGGCACATTCAGCTCGCCGAAAGTTCCGCTCATCGAGTCCTTACCTCCGATCGAGGCGAGCTTCAACTCCTCCTGCATCTTCAGAGCTCCGAGCAGAGCTGCCAGGGGCTTACCCCACGTTGTGCGATCAGCAGTCATACGCTCAAAATACTCCTGATACGAGAAACGCATATTATCAAACTCGGCACCGGCAGCCACCACCTTTGTCACAGCCTCAATGACCGAGTACGCTGCACCATGATAGGGGCTCCACTCTGCAATGAAAGGATTGTAGCCGAATGCCATGATGCTGGCAGCATCGGTGTAGCCCTTGCCTACCGGAATCTTCTGCACCGACACCTGAGTCTCGGTATCCTGCGTGCGACCACCAAAGGGCATCAGCACGGTCGAGGCTCCGATAGTCGAGTCGAACATCTCGACGAGGCCTCGTTGCGAAACCACATTTTTATCCGACAGGTTTGCCACCATCTTCTCGGTCAGAGTCGCACCCTCCAACTTACGCTCGAAGGGGTTACACTCCTCAACGGCTGCAATCGTCGCCTTGGCATAGTGAGGCGCACCGGCACTATCAATAAAGCTACGAGCCATATCGACAACCTTCTCGCCCTTGTTGAACATGCGCATACGCTCCGTATCGGTCACATCAGCTACATGCGTAACCTCAACATTCTCCTCGGCACAATACCGCTTAAACTCCTCGACATCCTTCGGCTCGATAACCACCGACATACGCTCCTGCGACTCGCTGATAGCCAACTCTGTCGAGTTCAGACCGCTATATTTTGTAGGCACACGGTCGAGGTAGATATCCAGACCATCGGCCAACTCTCCGATAGCCACACTCACACCTCCTGCACCAAAGTCGTTCGATTTCTTAATAAGGCGCGTAACCTCCGGACGACGGAACAGACGCGAGAGTTTGCGCTCTTCGGGAGCATTACCCTTCTGCACCTCGCTGCCGCACTCCTCGAGCGAGGTTGCCGTATGCTCCTTCGACGAACCGGTCGCTCCACCGATACCGTCACGACCCGTACGGCCACCGAGCAACAGAACAACATCTCCTGCCGTCGGACGCTCACGACGCACATTCTCGGCCTTCACAGCTCCGACAACAGCACCCACCTCCAGACGCTTGGCAGTATATCCATCGTGGAAAATCTCGCGCACATGAGTCGTTGCAAGACCAATCTGGTTACCATAACTCGAATATCCCGAAGCTGCCTTCGTGCTGATCACTCGCTGCGGCAACTTACCTTCAAGGGTCTCATTTACGGGCTTATAGATGTCGCCGGCTCCCGTCACACGCATAGCCTGGTATACGTAGCTACGTCCCGACAGCGGATCACGAATAGCTCCTCCCAAACATGTCGAAGCACCGCCAAACGGCTCAATCTCGGTCGGATGGTTATGGGTCTCGTTCTTGAACTGCAGAAGCCACTTTTCGGGCTTACCATCAACCTCAATGGTTATGAATACACTGCACGCATTATTCTCCTCGCTCACCTCAAGGTCATCAAGGAATCCGTTCTGACGCAGATAACGCGCACCGATTGTAGCCAAATCCATCAGGCAGACGCTCTTATGTTCACGATTGAGATCACGACGCATCTTCAAATAGAGAGCCAGCGTCGACTCGATCTCCTCCTTCACAAACGACTCCTCAACCTCGATATCGTCCAACACCGTAGTAAAGGTTGTATGGCGGCAGTGATCACTCCAGTATGTATCCAAAATACGCAACTCCGTTTCATACGGGTCACGACCCTCCTCACGGAAGTAGCGGATAACCTCGCGCAGGTCATCGCCATTCATCGCAAGACCCATCTCGCGGCAATATTTCTCGGCATTGCTCTCATCCATCTCCGTAAAGCCCTCAAGCACCGGCACAGCCTTCACCGGAGGGTTCTCCATCATTCCGAGCTGTCCAAGATTCTTCTCACGCGAATCGACCTTGTTGATTACATAGTGGCGGATACGCTCCAAATCCTTCTCCGACACGGTCGCATCAAAAACCATCAGTCGCGAGCTGCGGATGCGGATATCGGCCGTAGGCTCGATTAGGCGCACACACTCCTCAGCCGAAGCAGCACGCTGGTCGAACTGACCGGGAAGATACTCCACAGCGAGGTAACGCTTACCCTCCAAATCACACACATCAGTCACGGTGTCGGTCACCTTCTCGCCAAAGACACGGTAGCGGCTCTCCTCAAGCAGTTCGGGCGTGAAGCCGAACAGATCATAGACATTCAACAGGCGTAACTCGCCCATCGCAAGACCCAGATGCTCGTTCAATTCGCGGCGCATACTCTCCGCCTCGACACGATACAACGGGCGTTTCTCGACAAAAATACGGTAGTTGTTCATATTTCGATTTTTTCTTTTTTGCCTGATTATATCTCAACCTTCAATACAGCTTCGGTCTGCTTAGCACGGAACTCCTCCAACTTTGCCGCAAGAGCAGCATCGTGCAGCGCCAACATCGACACAGCATAGAGCGCAGCATTCTTCGAGCCGTCAATAGCCATCGTAGCCACCGGAATACCCGACGGCATCTGCACAATCGACAAGAGCGAGTCCAAACCGCCCAAAGCCTTCGAACGCACCGGCACACCGATTACGGGAAGTGTCGTCATTGCAGCGATAACGCCCGGCAAGTGAGCCGCACCGCCCGCTCCGGCAATAATCACACTCAACCCGCGCTCACGCGCTCCCTTAGTCCACTCGGCCAACGCATCGGGTGCGCGGTGTGCACTGATAACGCGCTTCTCGTACCCGATACCGAATTGCTCCAATGTACTGATGGCTCCCGACATCACCTCGAGGTCGCTCGCCGAACCCATAATAATACCAACCTTGAAAGTCATAAATATAGTTTTTAATTTGTCTGTATTTCAAACCGAGAGCCGCCACGACACAATGTGTCGCAGCGGCTCTGTATTTACGCTAAACCCTGATGCTGACGCTGTTGGCGCATTTTTCGACGCAAACCAGCCAAGCCCGACAAACCACTCTGCTTTCGAGAAGACAGATGTCCGACCGACACTATGTTATCCGAAAAATACACGTCTACAACAAGTTTTGGGTTAACACTCCGAAAAAGCCCGGAAATCGTTACAAAAATACACTCTTTTTTTCACAAAAAAAAGCCGGAAATAACATTTTATTTCAAACTTATCAACAATAATCAAACTTTGACCGGCACTCCACGCAAAATATCTTTCAAGGCAGCACCGAAGCATGGAGTTGCCTTTTAGATACGTAAATGTTTCTTTTCTAAAGAAAAACTGCCAAAAAGTTTTGCAAAAAGTAATAAAAAGGCTAATTTTGCAACGCAAATCGGCGATTTGACTCCTCGCCGAGCCTCTATTCGGGTCAGTAAACAACAATATACATCAAATCAAAAAATGAAAAGAGATCTCTTAATCGAACAAATCGCCGATGCGAACAAGGTTTGGGACATTGTCGTTGTCGGTGGCGGTGCAACCGGTCTGGGCTGTGCCGTAGATGCAGCAATGCGTGGATTCAGCGTAGCGCTCTTTGAGCAGAACGACTTTGCAAAGTGTACCTCGAGCCGTAGTACCAAACTCGTACACGGTGGTGTGCGTTACCTTCAGAAGGGTGATGTTGCTCTTGTACGTGAGGCCTTGCATGAGCGTGGTCGTCTGCGTCGCAACGCGCCCCACCTCGTGAAGAACCAATCGTTCCTCATCTCAAACTATTCGTGGTTTGACAACTTCCTCTACACCTGCGGTTTGACGGTTTATGACATGCTTTCGTGGGGAGGTCTCGGACTCGGCCGTTCGTACTTCATCCCAAAGGGAAAGGTTAAGAAGTATCTGCCCAAAATCAATCACGAAGGCCTGAAGGGTGGTGTTATCTACCGCGATGGACAGTTTGACGATGCACGTCTGGCCATCAATCTCGCGCAGACCACTGCCGAGCACGGTGGTTGCCCCATCAACCAGATGACCGTGAAGTCGATGTTGCACGATGCTGAGGGTAAGGCTGCCGGCGTTGTTGTCGTGGACAACGAGAGCGGCAAGGAGTACTCGGTAAAAGCCAAGGCTGTTATCAACGCTGCCGGCTGCTTCGTAGATGATATCATGAAGATGGACTCGGATAGCCACACCAAGATGGTCGTACCGAGCCAGGGCGTTCACATCGTTCTCGACATGAAGTTCTTGCAGAGCGACTATGCAATCATGGTTCCCAAGACTTCGGATGGTCGCGTACTCTTTGCAGTACCTTGGCACGGACGTGTTGTAGTCGGCACAACCGACATCGTTCGCGAGACTGCCGAGATGGAGCCTCGTCCGCTTGAGGAGGAGATCGACTTCATCCTCAATACCGCATCGCTCTATATGAACCCCGCACCGACCCGCAAGGATATCCTCTCGGTATTCGCAGGTCAGCGTCCTCTGGCAGCGCCCAAGAAGGAGGGTAAGAGCACCAAGGAGATCTCGCGTAGCCACAAGGTGCTGGTTTCGGAGAACAACCTCATCACCATCACCGGTGGTAAGTGGACTACTCATCGTCGCATGGCACAAGACACTGTCGACAAGGCCATTGCACTCGGCCTGCTGCCCAAGCGCAAGTGTCAGACCTACAACTACAAGGTTCACGGCTGGCGTCCGAATCCCAACCTCGATGATCACATGTACGTATATGGTAGCGACCAGGATGCAATCCTCGCACTCGCAAAGGAGAACCCCGCATTTGGCGAGAAGTTGTCGGAGAAGTTCGACTACACGGTAGCCGAGGTTGTATGGGCTGTTCGTGAGGAGATGGCTCGCAATGTAGACGACGTTTTGGCACGCCGTGTCCGCATGCTCTATGTAGATGCACGCGAGGCCTCGGCTGTAGCTCCGAAGGTCGCTGCAATCATGGCTGCCGAGCTGGGCAAAGACCAGAAGTGGATTGATGAGCAGGTGGCTGCATTCCAGGAGATCGCATCGCACTACTATCTCGACTAATCCCGCACCCCGCTGTGGAGTGGGCTTAGGAGGAGATAAATAGGAGAGAGGGCTGTCCGACACGTAGGTTGCGACAGCCCTTTTTGCAAGCGGCCTGCAACAAAAATTTTGATTTGGTAGAGGTTTTTGTTACCTTTGCATATAGAGGCGATGAAAAGTCGCCCGATTGATTATGAAAAAGTATGATTATCTGATAGTTGGAGCAGGCCTATTCGGTGCTGTGGCGGCATGGCGGGCCAAGCAGGCCGGGCACAGCGTTTTGGTCATCGAGCGACGTCCCCATCGCGGAGGCAACATCTACTGCGAGGAGGTTGACGGCATCAATGTCCACAAATATGGAGCTCACATCTTCCACACATCCAATCGTGAGGTTTGGGAGTTTGTAAATCGCTTTGCCGAGTTCAATAACTATATCAACTCCCCCGTAGCAAACTACAAGGGTAAGCTCTATAATCTGCCGTTCAACATGAACACCTTTCATGCGATGTGGGGCGTGACAACTCCGGCTGAAGCACAAGCCAAGATTGACGAGCAGCGTCGCGAAGCAGGCGTCTCGGAGCCGCAAAATCTCGAAGAGCAGGCGATCTCGCTGGTTGGTCGCGACATCTACGAAACACTGATCAAGGGCTACACCGAGAAGCAGTGGGGGTGTGATGCCCGCGAGCTGCCGGCATTCATCATCCGTCGTCTGCCCGTGCGACTAACCTTCGACAACAACTACTTCAACGACCGCTGGCAGGGAATCCCCATCGGTGGATACAACAAGATTATTGATGCTCTGTTTGAGGGTGTCGAAGTGCGTTGCAATACCGACTTTTTTGCCGACCGAGAGGGGTGGCTCGCGCAGTGCGACAAGGTCATCTTCACGGGGCGCATTGATGAGTACTATAACTACTGTTTCGGCGCTTTGGACTACCGTTCACTCCGTTTCGAGCATGAGAAGTTGCCCATGGAGAACTACCAAGGTTGTGCCGTGGTAAACTACACCGAGCGCGAAGTTCCCTACACCCGCATTATCGAACATAAACATTTCGAGTTCGGCAAACAACCTTCGACCGTCATCACCCGCGAGTATCCTGACGAGTTTGGCGAAGGTAAAGAACCCTACTACCCCATCAACGATGAGCGCAACAACACCCTTGCCGAGCGCTACCGCGCATTGGCGGCTGCGGATAATAAAGTTATTTTCGGTGGTCGCCTGGGCGAGTATCGCTACTACGATATGGACAAGGTTATCGAGAGCGCACTTAAATTGGATTTATGATGAGCAAAACCACAATTTTGGTCTGCGCCCACAAGCAAGACCGCTGTTTGGCGCACGCACCATACCTGCCTATTCAAGTGGGCAAAGCTATATCGACTGTCGACTTAGGCTTCACGAGCGACGATACGGGCGATAATATCAGCGCCAAAAATCGTAGTTTCTGCGAGTTGACAGCCCACTATTGGGCGTGGAAAAATCTTGGCGAGGCCGACTATGTCGGTCTGAGCCACTATCGTCGCTACTTTGACTTTGGTGATGAGCCCGGGAATGTGCGCATAGTCCGCACGGATGATTTCTTTAGCGTGGAGCATCCTCTGCCCGATATGGACAAGCTCTTCGAGAGCTGCGACATCGTCCTCTCAAAGCCGAGAGTGCAGAGCCGCAACCTCTACACCGAATACGCCCGCAGCCACCGCGGAGAGGATATCCTCACCGTGCGCGAAATTGTCGCAGAGCGCTCGCCCGAATATCTGGCTGCCTTCGATAAGGTCTTTTTTGAGAATAACCTGTTGGCACGATTCAATATGTTTGTTATGCGTCGCAAAGATTTTGAGGAGTACTCTCAGTGGCTGTTCGACACCCTCTTCGAGGCAGAGCGTCGCATCGAAGTTCCGGCAGATCCCGTGCAGGGTCGCATCTTCGGTTATATCAGCGAGCGATTGCTGATGGTCTATGCACTGCATAAGGGCATGCGCATATGTTATAAGGCTGTCTATATGGTCGATGACCGCCTGAAACCCAAAAGCAGATGGAGCTACGACCTGCACCGCATAATCAACAATACCATCTTCGCCCTGCGCAAAATGCTCGGCTGCAAAAACGCAAGAAGAGGATAGCGCAAAATGGAAAGAGTGACCGTTTCTCAATTCACAATTAAGAGTTTTTTATAAAAAACTCTTTTCCTCCTCCTTGCAAGGGATAGTCTGCAAGCAGCCTCTCCCCATTGCTTCGTTCGTCGGTTCACAATTTGAAGAGATTGTTTTTTAGTTCTCGAGGGATTGGCTATCCGCAAGGATGCTGCAAAATGGAAAGAGTGACCGTGTAAGTTTACTTACAAAAGGTCACTCTTTTCGTTTTGTGTTATTGTCGCAGACAACCAAACCCTCGCAATAAAACGCAATAAAACCTCGCGACAAAATCATACTGTCAAACTCCCCGAAACGCAGTTTCGGCTGAAAGGTTTTGCGTCGCTTTTTTCCAAAAGCGACAAAGATTTCCAAAAGCGGACAAATTATTACAACTTCTTAAATAGGGGGTAGCCCAATTTTTTACGCAGTTTAAGTTTACGCACAAGATTTAGAGGCTTGGGTTTCAGGCATTTTGCACCGCCATCTGTGATCAGTTCATCTACGGCATCGAGGATACGTGCTGCGCACTGTCCGTCGCGGTGGGCTTCGTGGTGGTCACGCCATGCGCGGAGGTTTGCCATCAGTTCTTCGGGTCGGATGAGGGCTTTTTCGAGGGCGGGTTCAACTGCCTGCACCTCTGCGACGTCGAGCAGATGAGCTCCGGGCATTGAGTTGCGGAAGGTCACCACGGGTTTGTCGAGGAGCATAAACTCCATGATTATCGAGGAGGAGTCACAGAGCATTACATCGGCATCGGTCATAGCCTTCATGTTGAACGTATTACCGTAGTATCGGGCGTTGTCGTACCGTTCGGCAAGCGAGCGATAGTGTCCCAGCACCTGCTCGTCATCGAGCTTTGGGTGGAACATAAATATCCAATTCCAGCGTCCCGAGGCGACCATGCGTTCGACCTCGTCGGCGAGGATGGTTGTCGATGTCAGCGAGCGGGTGAAGGTTGACGAGTAGAGTATCGTGGGGCGACCGGGCTCACCTGCAACGGTTGCCTTTTGGGCAGCTTCAGACTCTGCCGCGCGGATATAGCTGTCGCTCTTTGCCCAGCCGGTTTCTCTCACGCGGAAGGTGCCGAGTTTTTGGGCAATCTCTTCGAAGGGGATTGTGCTACTCGGGCCCTGCGTGCAGTAGAGGTCGAACCAGTCGCGGATGGTAAAGTGGTCATCGTGGCGGTCGGCTCGTTTGTTTATTGGGTAGCCGTGGAAGAGCTCCACTTTCACGCCCGGGAAGAAGTCGGGGATGTAGTTTCCCGGGGCAAAAACGGCTATGGGGTCAAAGCGCTCAATCTCATCGAAATCCTCAATGCGACGGCGCTCCCCAAGGGGCTCCACCGGACACTCCTGCTCGACGAACCACGCTGACTCTCCGCCACGACGGGCTATCTCCTCCTCAATCGGGAATAGAATTGCGTAGGCGTATGAGTGAGCCACATAGAATAGATATCGTTTCCCCATCTTGACTACAACTTATCAGATCGACATCTACACCCCGGCAAAACCCTTCAGGCGGGCAATCTCCTCGCTCCAACGGCTCTCATCGGGTGTTTCGAGGATGAGGGGGACATTATCAAATCGCGGGTCCTCGCAGATAAACCGGAACGTATCAATGCCGAGCATACCCTCACCGAGTGGTGAGTGACGGTCGACATGGCTACCGAGAATCTTCATTGCATCATTGAGGTGCATACCGCGCAGATAGCCGAAACCAACGATGCGGTCAAAATCGGCAAATGTCTGCTCGAAGGCCTCGCGCGTGCGCAGGTCGTATCCGGCAGCAAAGGCGTGGCAGGTGTCGATGCAGACTCCCACACGCGACTTATCCTCCACTCGCTCGATGATGTAAGCAAGATGTTCGAAGGCAAAGCCGAGATTTGAGCCCTGACCTGCGGTGTTCTCGATGACGGCTGTCACTCCATGGGTACGGTCGAGTGCCATATTTATCGACTCGGCAATGCGGTCGAGCGATTGTAGGGCGGTAATCTTGTTGAGATGGCTGCCAGGATGGAAATTCAGACGGTCGAGCCCCAACTTTTCGCAACGCTCCATCTCCTCGAAGAATGCCGCACGCGACTTTTCAAGACCTTCTCGCTCGGGATGGCCGAGATTTATGAGGTAGCTGTCGTGCGGAAGAATCTGCGAGGCAGTGTAGCCATACTTTGCACAAGCCTCCTTGAATCGTGCGGCCTGTTCATCCGTCACAGGAGGTGCACTCCATTGGCGTTGGTTCTTGGTAAAGAGGGCAAAAGCCGTTGCCCCTATTGCATGGGCATTGAGCGGTGCATTCTCAACTCCGCCCGATGCGCTGACGTGTGCTCCTATGTATTTCATTTTCTATTTTTACTCTATTTCTGTAAATCACTTCTCGTTTACAAATATACGCAAAATTTTTATATCTTTGTACCACAACTGAATTTAACCAAAAAAATTATGAAGAGATTTTTATCGATTGCTGTAGCGATTGCCGTAGCACTGATAGCAGGCTGCAAGCCCCAGAGCCACTATCAGATGAAGGGAATAATCCTCGACCCTACCGACCTGACCAGCGTGGAGTGGGTCAAGATGGCGGCCGAGAACGGTATCAACACCATCGGAACGCACATGGCTCCCGGATGCAAGGCTATGTGTGCCGAGATCAGCGAGTTTATCCTTTCGGAGAAGGGCCAGGAGTTTTTGGCCGAGTGCGAGAAGTACGGCATTGATGTCGAGCACCAACTGCACGCAATGAAGGAGCTGCTGCCCCGCGAGCTCTTTGCCGAGGATTCGACAATGTTCCGCATGAACGAGGAGGGTCGCCGTGTGGCGGACGTGAACTGCTGCGTACACTCGGAACGAGCACTGGAAATTATCGTGAAAAATGCAGTCGAGATTGCCAAGGTGCTGCGCCCGACCAACCACCGCTACTACTATTGGCTGGACGATGGCAAACCCGTGTGCCAATGTCCCAAGTGCAAGGATTTCAGCCCAAGCGATCAGGCGCTTATCATCGAGAACCGCATCATCAAGGGGTTGCGCGAAATAGACCCCGAGGCGCAACTTGCCCACCTGGCTTACCACAATGCTGTGCAGGCTCCTCGCAAAGTCAAGCCTGTTGAAGGTATCTTCCTGGAGTTTGCCCCCTACTTCCGTTCGTGGGAGCATCCGCTGACCGACCTGGAGGTCGAAAGACGCGGAATGACTCACGGTGAGAATCTGCAGTGTCTGAAGGATAACTTAGAGGTGTTCGACCCCGAAACGGCTATCATTCTGGAGTATTGGTTGGATGTTTCTCTCTTCAGCCGATGGAAGAAGCCGGCCGTGGAGTTGCCGTGGCGTCGTGACGTATTCTTGTCGGACATCGACACCTTTGCCAAGATGGGAGTCAAGAATGTCACTTCGTTCGCACTCTTTATGGATGCGGAATACTTCTCGAAGTACTCTGCAACACCGGTAAAGGAGTATGGTGAGGGGCTGAACAGCTATATCCTTACCGAATAAAAAGTGGGAATCGGTGTAAATGTAGACCGATAGCTGCATTATCTATGTGAATTTTGGTTATCTTTGAGCCATAAAACAATCAAAAGAGAAAAGTTATGAGAAAATTTTACTCAATTTTTGCAATCGCATTGTTTGCGATGACCACATCGGCAGTTGCTCAGGTGTCGATTGAGGCCGCAGCCCCTGCCAAAACGGCAGAGGAGGGCATCACCTTCAAAGATACAGTGAAGCAGAACACTGTTAAGAATGATTTTTCAAACGAGGCTCGCATCCGTGCCGAGCGTGCAGCGATCCGCAAAGAGCGTAATAAGATCGAATTCAACGTTTCGTTGAATGGTTCGCTCTCGAACTTCAACAGCAAGTGGCAGCAGGTAAACGGCAACGCCAATGCCATTACAGGCGTAGCCAACATGCTCTTTACCCACAACTTCACCAAGGGCAAGTTCACCATCAGCAACAAGGTCACAGCCAAACTCGGCTACACCAGCAAGGAGAGCGAGTGGACCAAGAGCCAGGATGAGTGGTTTATATCGACCGCTCCGGCATATAAAATCTCGAAGGAGTGGAACTTCGGAGCCATCGCATCACTCCGCTCGCAGTTTGCCAACGGCTTCGACAAGGACAACAAGCGCACAAGCTCGGCAGTAGCTCCGGCATATCTGAACCTCTCGCTCGGTTTCACGTATGTCTGCGCCGAGAAGAAGTTCCCCATCAAGATCAACCTCTCGCCTATCTCAATGAGTGCGACCTACGTCACCAATCAGATGGTACGCGATGTATTCTACGCTAACAAGTTCGGCACCAAGGCCTTTGCGGATCTGACTCCGGCCGATAAGAATACTCCGTACTGCTACGGCTTGACCCTCGAGAATGGCACTTCACGCTACGAGGGTGGTTCGTCGTTGCAGGTCAACTTCGACCGCACGTTCGGCAAGAAGGGTGTCTTCCGCTATCGCACGGTGCTCTACTCATTCTATGGTTGGATCAACGAGATTACCCAGCAGGCGAGCCACAATCGCGAGCTCTTCGAGCATATCGCACCGACCCTGCGTTGGGAGCACACCGTCGACATCAAGGCTACGAAGTATTTCTCGACACAGTTCTACTTCCAGATGCTCTATAACAAGGCTCAAATCCGTTCGGTGCAGACCCAGATTCTGCTCGGTGTAGGTCTTTCGTATAACTTCAAGAACAAGTAGTATCTTCGAGGATGCGTAAATTCGGATTCAGACAAATCATGGGCTATCTGCTACCGCTGCTTGCGGTGGCAGTTGCCTTTATTGTCGGCTCACGCATCGGAGCTATTCGCACACACAAGGCTACGCAATCGCAGCTGCGAGAGATTATGCACGAGCTCGCGGTGCCGACCAATAAGTTGAGCTACACTCTCTCGCTCATCGAGAAGAGTTATGTCGATTCGCTGTCGCTCGACTCTATTATCGAGCACGTTATGCCTCATATCGTCGAGAAACTCGATCCTCACTCGGCCTACATTCCGGCATCGGAGATGCAGGCAATGAACGAGCCTCTCGAGGGAGAGTTTGACGGCATTGGTGTGGTATTCAACATGGCTACCGACACGGTCATTGTGTTGAACGTGATACCAAAGGGTCCGAGCGACAAGGCCGGTGTTCGTGCCGGTGACCGCATCATCCGCATCAACGATTCGATTGTTGCCGGACGTAAAATCCCGCAAAACAACATTGTCAAACAGCTACGCGGCAAGCGTGGCACGAAGGTTCGCTTAGGTATTGAGCGTCAGGGCATTGGCGATATAGTCAACATCACAGTCACCCGCGATGCCATACCGTTGCACAGCATCGAGGCATCGTTCATGATGACCCCGCAAATCGGATACATACGCCTCTCGCAGTTTGCCCGCACCTCCTACACCGAACTCAAGAAGGCTCTCAAAGAGTTGCGTGCCGAGGGTATGGAACAGCTGATTTTCGACCTTCGCGGCAACACAGGCGGCTATCTCGACCAGGCCATCGAGATTGCCAACGAGTTCCTGCCGGCCGGAGCACTGATTGTCTACACCGAGGATCGTGCCCGCAACCAGATCAAGGAGTTCAGCGATGGCAAGGGTGGCTCTACCGATCTCGATATTGCTGTTTTGATAGACGAAGCAAGTGCCTCATCGAGCGAGATTTTAGCCGGGGCCTTGCAGGACAACGACCGTGGCACCATCGTGGGTCGTCGTTCGTTCGGCAAGGGTTTGG
This sequence comes from Alistipes sp., assembly GCA_017398695.1. GTDB lineage: Bacteria > Bacteroidota > Bacteroidia > Bacteroidales > Rikenellaceae > Alistipes. The sequence goes on along the minus strand of JAFQFG010000193.1, from coordinate 20,741 downwards.
TACAACGTCAGGTGCCATTCTCCGATGGCTCGGCACTGCGCATCACCGTTGCACGATACTTTACCCCTACGGGTCGTTCGATTCAGAAACCCTACACCAACGGTGAAGGCGAGAAGTATGAGAGTGACCTCTACAATCGCTACCTCAACAACGAGTTCTTCTCGGCAGACAGCATTCACTTTGCCGACTCGTTGCGATTTGTCACCCCGAAGGGCAAGGTTGTCTATGGTGGTGGAGGTATTATGCCCGATGAGTTTGTGCCGCTCGACACGATGGATGTGACCAAATACTTTGTCGAGGTGTCGGGACGCAACATAATCTATCGCTACACCATTGAGTATGCCGACCGCCACCGTGCAGAGTTGGACAAGATAAAGACCCTCACCGAATTGAGGGCTTTCCTCGATGCCGACACGGCTCTGCTCTCCGACTTTGTGCGCTATGCCGAGCGTAACGGGGTCAAGCCCGTGCAGAGAGAGATTGCAACCTCGCGAAAGATTATCGAGGCGCAACTGCGTGCCTACATTAGTCGTAATACGGCTCTCGAGAGCAACGGTTTTTACGACAATATTCACAAAATAGACAATACGGTGCAACGCGCCGTCGAACTACTGAACGAGCAGCGCGAAAAACGCAACAAACAACAATGATAAAACGAATCATAGGCATCATAGGCACACTCGGAGTGGTGGCAATAGTGGTTTTTACGATTCTGGGTCGCGAGCACTACTCTTCGGCCATTGATTTTAGCCACGTCAACACATCTGTAGCCATCAAATCCGAGGTGGATAACCCCGAAGTGGTCAGCCCCGAAACAGATGCTTCGGCAGATGAAAATATTGTTCCCACAGACTCTGTTGACACTCTTGTCGTCAACCGAACCGCCACAGAGTAAAACACACATAGCCACCCGACCATGCCCAAAGCACTGACACTAACCCTTACCCCCAAGCAGGCTGCCGATGCCGCGACCTACACATCGCTGGCAGCTCGTCAGTTGGGCATCAGCGACCTACAAGTAGCTTTGGTGCGTGTGGTTAAACGCTCGATAGATGCTCGTCGCGGGCGACCAAAGGTCAACCTATCGCTCGAGATATACATCGACAACGAACCACAACCGGCTCCCGTACATTTCGACTACCCCTCGGTAGTCGGCAAGCCCGAAGTCATTGTTGTCGGCTCGGGTCCGGCGGGTCTTTTTGCTTCGTTGCACCTTATCGAACTTGGTCTGCGTCCCATAATGCTCGAGCGAGGAAAGGAGGTACTGCCCCGCAAAAGGGATGTGGCGCAGATCAACCGTAACGGAGCAATCAATCCCGACTCGAACTACGCCTTCGGTGAGGGCGGAGCCGGCACATTCTCGGATGGCAAGCTCTTCACCCGTAGCAAGAAACGAGGCGACTACAACAAGGCTCTGCAAACCTTGGTATTCCACGGAGCCTCACCCGAGATTCTCTACGAGGCACATCCCCATATCGGCTCCGATAAGCTCCCACGTATCATCTCATCGATTTGTCAAACCATCCGCGAGGCAGGTGGCGAAGTGTTGTTTGAGCACCGCGTGACCGAGTTTGTCGTTCGCAACGGACGGGTTGCGGGTGTGCGTTGCGGAGATACACTCATCGAGGCTGCAGCAGTGGTTGTTGCCACGGGACACTCGGCAGACGACATCTACTTTATGCTGAGCGATGCCGGCATACGCCTCGAAGCGAAGCCTTTTGCTATGGGCGTTCGCATTGAGCATCCGCAGGCACTGATAAATTCGATTCAGTATCACAACTCCACCGAGATGGAGTATCTGCCCTCGGCATCGTACTCGCTTGTGGCGCAAGAGAATGGGCGCGGAGTCTACTCATTCTGCATGTGTCCCGGAGGCTTTATGGTTCCGGCCATGACCGATCCCTCGCAGGCTGTAGTAAATGGCATGTCGCCCAGCGAGCGCAACTCTCCATACGCCAACTCGGGACTTGTCACCGAGGTGCGTCTGTCGGATTTTGAGTACTTGCGCAAAGAGTATGGCGAGTTGGCCGGCCTGGCATTCAGGCGCGAAGTCGAGCAGGCGGCTCGTCGAGCAGGCGGTGAACATCAGATTGCTCCGGCACAGCGCGTAGCTGATTTTGTGAGTGGTCGGGAGAGTAAAACTCTTCCAAAAGTTTCATACATCCCCGGAGTAGTCCCCTCACACTTCAAGGAGTGGATGCCGACATTTATGTCGCAGGCGCTACGCTCGGGAATAGCCACCTTCGGCCGTCGTATGCACGGATTTATGACCAACGAGGCGGTGGTTGTCGGTGTCGAATCACGCACATCAACGCCTGTCCGCATACCCCGCAATCCCGAATCGTTGATGCACGATGAGGTTGCCGGTCTATTCCCTGCAGGCGAGGGTGCCGGCTATGCCGGAGGCATTATCTCGGCAGCACTCGATGGCGAGCGCGTTGCCGATGCCGTTGCCCGATATCTGCGATAAAGCATCAATAATGAGTGTTTTCCAAAAATAAAGGTGTATATTTGTACATAGACAATAATTTTTACATAAAACAGATAAAAAACATGAAGAGACTCGTAATCCTATGTGCAGCCATTGCAACCGCGATGAGTGCAACAGCTGCAGAGCCGCTGAAACTCAACAAAGACAACATTGATGAAATCATCAAGGAGTTGACCCTCAAGGAGAAAGCGCACCTTGTAGTAGGCACACGCCTGCGCGACAATAAATCAGCTGCCGGTGAGGTTGGCTACACTCGCAAGATTATCCCCGGTGCTGCCGGTACGACCTACCCCATCGAGCGTCTGGGCATTCCCTCAATCGTTTTGGCCGACGGCCCTGCAGGACTTCGTATCTCGCCCACTCGCGAGGGTAGCGACCAGACCTTCTACTGCACCGGATTCCCCGTAGGCACACACCTTGCAGCCACATGGAATGCCGACATCATTAACAAAGTGGGTCAGGCTATGGGTAACGAGGTTCTCGAATATGGTGTCGATGTGCTGTTGGCTCCGGGCATAAACATGATGCGTAACCCGCTGTGCGGTCGCAACTTCGAGTACTATTCGGAGGATCCTCTCTTGGCCGGCAAAACCGCTGCAGCCATGATTAATGGTATCGAAAGCAATGGTGTCGGCACCTCGCTCAAGCACTTTGCCGGCAACTCTCAGGAGATCAACCGCCTTGCAAACGATGCCCGCATCTCGTTGCGTGCTCTGCGCGAGATCTACCTCAAGAATTTCGAGATTGCCGTTCGCGAGGCTCAGCCGTGGACTATTATGACATCGTACAACTACATCAACGGCCGCTACACCTCTGAGGACCGCGGTCTGTTGGAGGATATTCTGCGTGGCGAGTGGGGCTTCGAAGGAGCGGTGATGACCGACTGGGGTGGCGGTGTCGATGCCGTAAAGCAGATGTGGGCAGGTAACGATATGCTTCAGCCCGGAAGATACGAGGATGTTATGGCTATTGTCGAGGGTGTGCAGAGCGGAAAGCTCTCACAAGCAGACCTCGACCGCAACGTGCGTCGCGTACTGGAGTTGATTGTCCGTTCGCCCCGCTTTGCAGGCTATCAGTACTCGAACAAGCCCGACCTGAAGGCTCACGCAGCCCTCACTCGCGAGGTTGCAAGCGAAGGCTTCGTACTACTCAAGAACGATGGCGATGTGATGCCTTTGGCAAAGGGTGAGAAGGTTGCCCTCTTTGGCTCGGCATCGTACGACTTCATCGCCGGTGGTCGTGGCTCGGGCGATGTGAATAAGGCCTATGTCGTTGACCTGCGTGACGGCCTTATCGGCAACGAATTCGTGCTGAACGAGTCGCTCGACAAACTCTATAAGAAGCACATGGAGAGAGAGGAGAAACGCTTGGCTCCCATTGTGGCTCTGCGTCAATGGTACGTATACAACATCCGTCCCAATGAGATGAAAGACCCCTACGCATTTGTTCGCGGAACAGCCAACGATTCGAATGTAGCGATCATCACCATCAGCCGCAACTCGGCAGAGGCGTTCGACCGCCACGTCGTGCGTGACTTCCAACTTTCGATCAACGAAACAGCACTGCTCAACTCCGTAAGTCGCGAGTTCCACGCACAAGGCAAGAAGGTTATCGTTGTGCTGAATGTCTGCGGTCCGGTCGAGGTGGCATCGTGGCGTGACAAGGTTGACGGTATCCTCGTCTGCTGGATGCCCGGACAGGAGGGAGGCAACTCTGTAGCAGATGTCCTGCTCGGCAGAGTATCGCCCAGTGGCCACTTGCCGATGACCTTCCCCATGTCCTATGCAGATGTTCCCTCGCAGAACTTCCCGATCAATGTGCCCGAAACGGGTCTTAACCAATCGTTCGAGAACCAGAGTAAGGTGTGTCAGCCCTACGATATTCCCAATGTCGACTACACCAACTACGAAGAGGATATCTACATCGGCTACCGTCACTTTGCAACGCGCAATGTTCCGGTGGCATACCCCTTTGGCTATGGTCTGACCTATTCGAAGTTCGAGGCTTCGGCGATGCAGACAATCAAGACTAAGAGCGGTTTTGAGGTTACATGCAAAGTATCAAACGTGGGTAAGTTCCCGGCAAAGCAGGTCGTACAGCTCTACTCTACGGAGCTGGCTCCCGAGACCGATCGTCCGGCAATCGAGCTGCGTGGATATAAGAAGACCCCGCTCCTGCAGCCCGGTGAGAGCTGTGAGGTGACAATCGCCATCAGCAATGACGATTTGGCTACCTACAGCGAGAAAGAGTCGGCATGGAAGGTGCGCAAGGGCGACTATCGTCTCTCGCTCGGATTTGACTCGGCAACTCTGCCCCTCTCGAAGGTGGTAACCATCAAGAAGGAGAAGGTTACTCCCGTAACAGACGTCATGAAACCCGAGAAGGGAGAGATCTTTATCAAGTAAATATCGCTCTACGAGGGGGCGGTGTGGCCTGGAGCCCAGCGAGCCCTCAACACACAACTAAGAGGATGTCCGATAAGTTTTGGGCATCCTCTTTTTGCACGTATTTATATTGCATGATATAAATACGCCTTTTTCCGACATGGCAGATGCTAAAATGTCTTATTAGGAGGATTTTTTGTTTGATAACGAAAATTTTATATCTTTGTTGTCAAATACTACTACCCTAAACAATGAACAACCCGTTTGAAAAGCTCGGACGATGGTGGCATTACCGCACCACCGGTCGCCAGTTACGCAATCGCAATGTAACGATAATCAGTGAGAATTGCTGGGGCGGCATTCTCTGTCAATATCTGGGAATAGGCTACAACTCTCCCTTCGTCGGATTGCTTGTGCCGGCTCCCGACTACATCAAAATTTTGCGTTCGCTACGCAACTATGTCGAAGGCGAGTTCCGCTTTATCCCCCGCAGCGAGAGCCGCTACGAAGCTAATCTACGCTACTTTAAGTGGGACTTTCCGATTGCAGAACTCACCCCGAAGGGTGGAGGCGATACCGTCGAGATACACTTCCTGCACTACAAAACACCCGAAGAGGCACTCGAGAAGTGGCATCGCCGTGCAAAGCGTATCGACTACGACAACATCATTGTCAAGCTTGCCGAACGCAACGAATGTACCGACAAGGAGATTGCCGAGTTCGAGACGTTGAATTACCCCTCAAAGGTGTGTTTCACAGCCAAGCGATACCCTTTCCAGTCGACCCGCGTACTTGACGCTCTGGACTTCATTAAGCGCGGACGGGTAAATTGGGAGTGGCGACACTGCCACAAATGTTATAACTTTGTCGAAGAGGCCAATCGGCTGCTTGACTCCATTCAGATGCACAAACGCGGTGTGGCGCAGATGCAAAAATAGAAGTAAGCTTAAGGTATAGAGAACTATTTCAGGGTAATTACCGCCATGTCGCTACGTGTTCCGATACGGAACGGTGGCCCCCATAGCGACAATCCGCTCGAAACGTAAATATGAGCATGTTGCCACTTGCGATAGCCGTGGCTCTGCTCGTACATCACATCCGTAATAAGGTTTAGCGGAAAGACCTGCCCATGATGAGTGTGTCCGCTTATCTGCAAATCAACACCGGCCGCATCCACCTCGTCGAGGTTGTAGGGCTGATGGTCAAGCAGAATTATTGGCTTTTGGGCATCCATCTCGGAGAGTAATTCGTCGAGTGGCAATCTGTGGCGGTTCATCCTATCATCGCGACCCGCAATCTGCACCCCATTCGGCAACGTGACTACACTATCACGCAGCACCTTCACAGGAGTCTGCTCCAAGAACTCGATACACTCCTCCACACCACTGATATATTCGTGATTGCCGAGTGCGAGATAGACCCCGTGCGGAGCCTCAATGCGAGCCAACTCCTCCTCCATCGCGGCACTACGCACAGGAGCGATACTGTTGTCTATAAGGTCACCGGCAATGACCACCACATCCGCCCTCTCGCGGTTTATCATCTCGACATATCGTTGCAAAGCTCTCTTGCCGGTGCCGTAACCAAGATGCACATCGCTCACTGCCACAATCTTCAGCGGTGTCCCCTCGATGGGCTTATCCAGCGTTATGGCGATGCGTTCAACATGCGGATTGCGATAGTTGACATAGCCATAGACCATCACAGCCAAAGTCATCACGACTGCCACGTGTAGTTTTGCTTGAAACGACGGCACTATCCACCCCACCAGATCACAGAGCGTAAGCGCCATAATCATATAAAACATCAGCAGAATCCACACCGAGCCCACTCGAAACATCCCACCGAGCAACCACTCCGGTAGCGATACATCTCTCGCACCGATAGAGATAAAGAGCAACATCGACAACGTGACATAGATCAGCACATAGAGAATTCTCACCCACAACGGTGCTCCGGCAACGAGCGACCATGTGCGCCACAGCAGATAGCCACTACCGCCCAGATAGACAAGCGGCATAATCATAAACAGAGCCTTCATTCTCCTTTGCTTTTACCCCTTCTCGTTGATATTGTTATTGCAGGCTCGCTACTTTGCAAGAATGGCATCAGCCAGAGCCTCGAGAGCCGCCTCATCAGACCTCTTCATACGCGACCAAAGTGTCACCATAGGCCCCACAACCTCAACCTGCTTCATCTGCGAGAGCATCTCGCACATCACGCGACCCGCACATGGTGCCCATGAACCATTCTCGATAACGGCCACCTTACGGCGCTGATAGCCCTTGATCTGCAGATGGTGCAGAAAGTCGTGCATCGGAGGAAATACCCCACCGTCATACGAGGCTGCAGCCACAACAAGTCGGCTCATTCGGAATGCATCCTCGATAGCCTCCGCCATGTCGTCACGACTCAAATCGGCCACCGAAACCTTCGGAGCTCCCTTTGCACGCAATATCTCGGCAAGGCGCTCTGCCGCTGCAAGCGTTCCGCCATGGATAGAGGCACAAGCAATAAAAACTCCCTCGGTCTCAACATCGTAGCGGCTCCAAGTGTCATACAGACCCACGTAGTATCCGAGATTTTCGGCCAAAATAGGGCCATGCAGAGGGGCGATAACCTCTATATCGAGAGCAGCCGCTTTCTTGAGCAGAGCCTGCACCGGTGCTCCATATTTACCACAGATATTGAAGTAGTAGCGACGAGCCTCGCACGCCCACTCCTCCTCGTGGCACAACGCCCCGAACTTACCAAAGGCATCTGCCGAGAAGAGCACCTTATCTGTTGTGTCATAGGTCACCATAACCTCGGGCCAGTGCACCATCGGTGCAGTCAGGAACTGCAATGTGTGGCGACCCAGCGAGATGGTCTCTCCATCCTTGACAGCTATGGTGCGACCCTCGAAGTTGCACTCCTCGAAGAACTGCGGCAACATCTGCACAGCGCGAGCCGTCGCAATAATCTTCAGCGAGGGGTAACGCTCCATAACCGTTGCGATGCTACCGGCATGGTCGGGCTCCATGTGCTGCACAACCAGAAGATCGGGTTGGCGCTCACCAAGCACCTCTGCGAGATTTGTGAGCCACTCGTCACACTTGCGGGCATCCACCGAATCCATAATGGCAATCTGTTCATCCTCAATGATGTATGAATTATACGAAATGCCATTAGGGATAATGTATTGGCTCTCAAAGAGATCCAGATCCAAATCGTCGACACCCACATACTTGATGTCTGAAGTTATATTTTTGATCATATCTAATCTGTATTTACAATTCTTTATACTGCACTATACATCCCATTACTCTGCCATACTTGCCGCATGGGCTGCATAATTCTCCCATTTTTCGATTACCGCACGGAAATCCTCGGGCAGAGGCGACTCGAAGAACATCTCCTTGCCCGTTGTGGGATGGATAAAACCGAGGCACTGTGCATGCAAAGCCTGACGCGGAATCAAAGCAAAGCAATTCTCGACAAACTGCTTATATTTCGAGAAGGTCGTCCCCTTCAAAATCCTATCTCCTCCGTAGCGGGCATCATTGAAGAGCGGGTGGCCCTGCCACTGCATGTGCACTCTGATCTGGTGGGTGCGGCCCGTCTCGAGTCGGCACTCGATCAGTGTCACATAGCCGAAGCGCTTGAGTACGCGATAATGCGTCACAGCGTGCTTACCCTCCGAGCCATCGGCAAAGACATACATCTGCAATCTATCCTTCGGACTACGACCTATGTGGCCCGTAATCGTACCCTCGTCCTCCTCGAAGTTACCCCACACCAACGCCACATAGCGTCGCACGGTGGTATGCTCATAGAATTGCTTACCCAGATGTGCTCCGGCACGCTCATTCTTGGTCACGACCAAGATGCCCGAAGTATCCTTGTCGATACGGTGCACCAATCCGGCACGCATATCGCCTTTCTGGAAGAGAGGCAGGTCGCGCAAATGGTAGGTCAGCGCATTGACGAGCGTTCCGCTGTAGTTGCCACATCCCGGATGGACACACATTCCGGCCGCCTTGTTGACAACGATAACGTCGTCATCCTCATAGAGAATGTCGAGCGGTATATCCTCGGGGATAATCTCAACCTCACGCTTGGGGTAGGGCATCATCAACGAGATCTGGTCGAAAGGCTTTATCTTGTAGCTCGACTTGACCGACACTCCGTTGACCAAGATATTGCCGGCATCGGCAGCCGCTTGAATACGGCTACGCGAGCACTTCTCCATGTGAATCGTAAGATACTTATCCAATCGCAGCATCGACTGCCCCTTATCGACCGTTATCGAGAAGTGTTCGTAGCGTTCCGCGCCCTCCGACGCGCCCTCCTCACCACCTTCGGCAAGCTCGAGCTCATCAGCTTCGTTCCAATCGTCATTTATGTTTATATACTCCTGCAACTGTTCCATTACATAAAGAAGTCTTCAATATTTTCGGGTTGCTGCACCTCCGTTGCCGGCTCCGACTGAGGATTATTCTCTGTGTTGCGCAACGAATCGGCCACACGCTCGGCCTCCAATCGAGCCGCAATGATATTCTTTGCCAAGGTATCCGACTCGATACTCATCCTCTCGACCTTCTCGGCATCGAGAGTCAGCTTCAATCGCACCTTACTACCCAACTCCGACTCACGGGCCTGGTCGACAGATTGATAGTAGACCTTCGCACTCTTTTTGTCGAGCATATCCACATCATCATCGTAGACCACCTTGCCCACATTAAAGCCCATCTCCCACAATCGGCTTTTGGCACGCTGCAACGACAGCCCTATAAGTTTAGGCATCTCGGCCTTGGCACTACCGCCCTGAACACCGACCTTCAGTACCACGCCCGAACCCATCTCGGCCTCCATCGTACTCTCGGGCAATAGCTGCACACCATCGTAGTAGGCCTCAAGCACGTAGTTCGTAGCTATATCATCCACATACTCCAAACGCTCAATCTCAAGGCCTGCAATCTCAAGCATATTCTTCGCCTGACGCAACGAACGCCCTGCCACGTATGGAATCTTCACCATCTTTTGGCGCAACGAGTTGATGGTCACATAGACCTTACGTCCGGCCTTGACCTGTGCCCCACCCTTCGGCAGTTGATCGAGAACCATGCCTCCTTCGTAGGCCGGCACAAAGAGCGAATCGTTGACGATTATCTGCAAACCTCGCTTAGCCGCAGCTTTCTCGGCATCAGCAAGTTGCACACCCGAAAAATCGGGCACTGTACGATGTGAGCCGTGACGAGTGCCGAAGTGCATCGCGATGGCCGAAACCAGCACAACACCCAATACAATCAGCACGATAAGCGTCATATTGTAGAGCAGCGGATACTGCTTGAGTCCTTGCCAGAAACCGTTTGCTTTTTTCTTGTTTTTCATCCTGTCTATCGCTTGAATATTTGCTATTTTACAATTTCGTTATAGAACGTATCGCGCTCCACAGCCCGCAATCCTGCCGAAGAGGCTATGCGTTCAATCTCGGCAATGGTCATCACAGGTCGCTGATCCGTAGCTCCGGCCATAGAGTAAATCTTGGTCGAGTCCTCGATTGTACCGTCAATATCATCCGCACCAAACGACAGCGCGAGCTCGGTAGTCTGCTTGCCATACATCACCCAATAGGCCTTGATGTGGGGTACATTGTCGAGCACTATGCGACTCATGGCCAGCATCTTCAAATCCTCGACTATCGACACCTCTCCAATCTCGCTCATCGAGTTGCCGAAGTTGCGATACTTCAGAGGAATGAAGGCATTAAATCCGCCCGTAAGGTCTTGTTGCTCACGCAATCGCAGCAGGTGATCCACGCGATGCTCCAAAGACTCGATATGCCCATACAGGATAGTCGCATTGGTCTTAAGACCCAGTCGATGCGCCACATCGTGCACCTCGAACCACTCAGCCGTCGAACCCTTCTCGGGACATATCTTTGCACGCAACTCCTCGTCAAAAATCTCGGCACCGCCACCCGGAATTGCCTCCATACCCGCCTCAATGAGCAGGCGCAAACCCTCCTCGGTCGTCAGGCCGGCCCGACGAATCATATAGGCAAGCTCGACAGCCGTGAATGCTTTGACCGCAACGCGCGGCATTATACTCTTCACTCGGCGAATAAGCTCGGCATAGTAGTAGATGTCGTGATCGGGGTGAACTCCACCCACAATATGGATCTCGGTAGCCCCACTCTCTGCCCTATCACGCACGATCTGCTCCATCTGCTCCATGGTGTAGTCCCACGCCTCGGGGCTCCCCTTCGGACGACGGTATGAGCAGAACTTGCAGTTGAAGAGACAGAGATTCGTGGGCTCAAGATGAAAGTTGCGGTTATAGAAGACCTTATCGCCACTCACCCTGCACTTTGCAGCCGTGGCCAACTCTCCGAGCATCCACAACGGAGCCTCGCGCCACAGCACAAGAGCCTCCTGGCCCGAGATTCTCTCTGCGGCACGCACCTTTGCAGCTATTTGTTCCACCATTGCCATTATTTCGGGGCCTTATTGTAGAGGTAAATGCCGATGCACAGGAAGATTATGTTTGGCAGCCACACCGCCAATCCCGGAGGCAGCGAACCACTCTTGGCAAACTCCTCAAAGAAGCGGTTGAAGAGGATATATCCGAAGCACAACGTGATTCCCACACCGATGTGCAATCCCGTACCGCCTCGCACCTTGCGCGACGAGAGCGACACTCCGATAAGGGTCAGAATAAATGCCGATATCGGGTAGGCAAAGCGGGCATGATGCTCCACCTCGATAAGACGTATCGAATCGGAGCCCTTGGCACGTTGCTGATCCATAAACTCCCGCAGCTCGTCAATCTGCATCGTCTTGACCAACTCATTGATACGACCCATCTCTGCCACTTCGAGGTTGATGAGCGTATCGAGGTTGCGATACTGTGTGAAGGTCTCACGACGCAACGAGTCGAAGGTGCGAATGGTATATCGCGGAGCCGACCAGCGCTTGGTCTCCTCGTTGAATTTCACCTCCGAAGCTTCGAGCATCGCCACCATCGACCCATCTTCATACTGCTCGAGAGCAAAGAACGATGCCTGCTGCGAACGTTTCGAGAAGTTGCGTATATAGGCAAACTGCCCGGGCTCTATCTGGCGATAGATATGTCTGTCGTACTGGAAATTCTGACGGCGTCGCAGATACTGGCTCTCAAAATCGACACACGCACGTTGTGACACGGGGATAATCCACAGACTCAAAACCATCGACAAGCCCGCAATGGCTGTTGCTCCCAGGAAGTAGGGCCACATCAATCGGCGGAAACTCATACCGCCCGACAGCATCGCCACAATCTCGGTCTGGTAGGCCATCTTCGAGGTGAAGAAGATTACGGCAATAAAGGTAAACAGACCACTGAATTGATTGATAAAGAAGGGGATAAAGTTAAGGTAGTAGTCAAAAACTATCGCCTTGAACGGGGCATGTAACTCGGTAAAGTCGTCAATCTTCTCCACGTAGTCGAAGATCACCACCACGATGATAATCATCGCGATAGCAAACATATATGTTCCCAGAAACTTACCGAGAATATATCGGTCGAGAATCTTAAATCCCGGAAATTTTAGCTTCATAGACTACAATCGTTTAGCAAGTTTTACGACGGTCTGCTCCTTCCATGCAGCAAAGTCACCGGCAATAATGTGCTTACGCGCCTCGCCTACCAAGCGCAGGTAGAATGCAATATTGTGCAGCGAAGCAATCTGCGCAGCCAGCATCTCGCCACAGACAACCAGATGGTGGAGATAGGCCTTCGAGTAGAGCGTATCGACAAATGCCGTACCCTCGGGGTCGATGGGCGAAAAGTCGTTCTCCCACTTCTTGTTGCGGATATTTATCGTTCCCTCCATCGTGAAGAGTTGTCCGTTGCGACCATTGCGTGTGGGCATCACGCAGTCGAACATATCGACTCCGCGAGCTATACCCTCCAGAATATTCGCCGGTGTGCCGACGCCCATCAAGTAGCGTGGTTTATCCGTAGGCAGGACTGCATTCACGACCTCAATCATCTCATACATCACATCCGTAGGCTCTCCAACCGCCAATCCGCCAATGGCATAGCCGTCAGCATCGTACTGCAACACATTCTCCGCCGCCTTGGCACGCAGATCGGGATAGCAACACCCCTGCACAATCGGGAAGAGCGACTGATAGTGCCCATATTTGGGCGATGTTTGATGATAGCGATTGAAGCAGCGCTCCAGCCAACGCTCGGTCAGCGCCAACGACTTGGCTGCATACTCACGCGGGGCATCTCCCGGGGGACACTCATCGAAGGCCATCATAATGTCGGCACCGATGGTGCGCTCGGTATCCATCACGCTCTCGGGCGTGAACAGATGTTTCGAGCCGTCGATATGCGAACGGAAGTGGCATCCCTCCTCCTTGAGTTTACGGCACTCGGCAAGCGAAAAGACCTGGAAACCACCACTATCGGTCAGCATCGGCCCATCCCATGTCGAGAAGCGGTGCACACCGCCCGCCTGCTCGATAATATCCATACCGGGGCGGAGGTAGAGGTGGTAGGTATTAGCCAAGATTATCTGTGCACGAGCCTCATCTCGCACATCACGATGGAAGATACCCTTCATTGCAGCAGCTGTGCCCACCGGCATAAAAATCGGGGTCTGAATTACGCCGTGATCGGTCGTTATTTCACCCGCTCGGGCAGCAGATGCAGGGTCTTTATATTGCAGTTCGAACTTCATACTATCACTAAAACGTACAAAAGTACAAAATTATTCACAATTCGCAATTCACATTTAAGAGTTTTTATGAAAACTCTTTTTCCTTCTCGCGGCTCGGCATAGCCTGGAAGCAACCCCTGCCCTCACTCTGCATCGTCAGCTGTGAATTTATTTGTAGTCGTCAAGGGAAAATAATTGTGAATTGTGAATTGTGAATTGTGAATTGTTTCGTATCTTTGTGCGGTTGGGCATAAAGGCTCGAAAAACAAAAGATGATAGAGCAATATTGGAATTTCTTCGTAGAGCACTACGGCTGGCAGGGTGTAGCCTTGGCGGCAGCAATACTCGCGCTGCTGGGGATACAGGTCTACTACTACGCCATTGCCTATGCCCGCATAGCAAAATACCGCAATGATCGCCGCCCACGTCGCATCGAGAGCAACACTCCCGAAATCTCGGTCATCGTCACACTCTATAACGAAAACAGTGCCTACCTCGAGTCGGGATTGTTGCAACTGCTCTCGCAGGAGTATTCGCCATACGAGGTTGTGGTGGTCTATGTCGGCAGTGACAATGATTTCTATGAGGATCTGTCGCGCATGAGGCTCTACTACCCCAACCTGCGCACCACCAAAATCGAGGCAAAGAGCCGCTTCCCGATATCGCCCAAGATGGCTATCAATGTCGGAATTAAGGCGGCACAGCATGAGCATATAATCCTTACCACACCCGATGCCGAGCCCCGATCGACACGCTGGTTGGCTCTGATGGCCAAGGGCTTCACACGAGGAGATATCGTCATCGGCTACTGTGGATATGAGCGCACAAAAGGTATCGCCAACTACATCATGCGGGTCGAGCGACTGACAAGCGCAATGGAGTGGTTGTCGTCTGCCATACGTCGACATCCCTATCGTGGCGACCGCAACAACCTCGGCTTTACCAAGAGCCTCTACTTTAGCGTTAACGGCTTCGGCAATCTCAATATGAACACGGGCGAGGACGACCTCTTCATGCAACAAATCATGACCCGCGACAATGTCAGCATCGTGCTGTCACCACGCGCCATGGTCAGCGAGAAATGTTGGGGAGGATGGCGTTGGTGGCTCTCACAGAAACGATATTTCGGCTCGACACATCGCTTCTACCCCACGGATGCCCGCACATTCGGACATTGGGAGCGTGGCAGCCGCCTGCTGTTCTTTGCAACAGTCGGTACGGCTCTCGCTGTGATGCCGCTCGAATACAAAATTGCTGCAGGAGCTCTTCTGCTTTTGCGCTATGCGATTGTTGCCACAACCATCCATCGCACCGGCAAGCGACTCGGTGAACAGGGTATCGTTGCAGCCTACCCGCTGCACGACCTCTTCGGACCGCTACTATCGCTCTTCATCGGTTCAATAACGCTCCAAAAAGACCCTTCGGCATGGAGATAGATGACTATATCGTAGCCGATGACCAGGCGTTGGTAGGGCTTGTACTTAACGGAGATGATGCCGCCTTTGAGCATCTGTTCAACCGCTACCGTGATGCCATCCATCGCCTCTTCGTGCAACGACTCGGAGGCTCGGCAGATGATGCCGATGACCTGTTGCAGGAGACCTTCATCAAGGTCTACCTCAACATCGACCGATATGACTGCGGCTACACCTTCGGGCAGTGGGTCTACACCATCGCCCGCAACACCCTCATCGACTTTACACGCAAAACGCGCAGCGATCTGCCGATAGATGAGCGTTTCTCGTCACCGGCAGCGACCTCTCCGACACCCGAGGAGAGCATCATCAACTCGCAGCAACGCAACCAGATAGAGCACTACCTCGAGCAGCTGCCCGAACAGTACAACACCCTCTTCAAACTGCGCTTTCTGGATGAGTACTCCTACGAGGAGATTGCCGAAAAATTGCATCTGCCGATGGGTACGGTCAAGACCCAAATTCACAGGGCTCGCGAGCGCATGTGCCGACTAATCTCCGAGGGAGAGAACCGATGATAATTGATAATTGACAGTTGAAAACTGAAAACTGAAAATTAAGATATTTTTTGCGAAACGGGATAAAAACCATAAACCGTCATAAACTGCCTCAAAATATGGTAGAATTAATCACAAAATATTTCCCCGAGCTCACACCCGAGCAGGTAGGTCAATTTACCGCACTCGGAGAGTTGTATGCCGACTGGAATTCGAAAATTAATGTCGTATCGCGCAAGGACTTCGACCAGCTCTACCTACGCCACATACTCCACTCCCTCGCCATTGCCAAGGTTTGCCAATTCGAGGCCGGAGCCCGAGTCTTGGATGTCGGCTGCGGAGGTGGCTTCCCGAGCATTCCGCTGGCGATAATGTTCCCCGAAGTGCACTTTACGGCAGTCGACTCGATAGCCAAGAAGATTACCGTGGTCAAAGGTGTTGCCGAGGGTGCCGGCATCCGCAATATCGAGGCACTCAACATGCGCGTCGAGCAGCTCGACCGCCGGTATGACTATGTTGTGTCGCGAGCCGTAACCGAGATGAGTCGTTTCGTCGGTTGGATGTGGAACAAAATCGAACATGGACAACGCGGAACGCTGCCCAATGGCATACTCTATCTCAAGGGCGGAGATCTGGCCGAGGAGTTGGCACTGACTCGCAAGAGGTGGACTCTCTACGACATCTCACAACTCTTCGAGGAGGAGTTCTTCGAGACCAAAAAGGTGGTTTACACCGCAAAATAAGTTGAGTATGGGGGCTCTACCCCTACAAGCAACCCCCGCACAAATAATAAGAGTGCTGTTCCATCTTCGAGCAGCACTCTTCTGTTTGCCTATTAGGCCAAAAGCTCTAATTGCCGAGCATCACTACTCGAGTCGGCGCGAGCCATCCGAGATAACTACGGGGTAAACCTTCGGCTCATGACCGTACTTCTCACAGAAACGTTTCTTAGCCTCGGCAATAAACGCATCGTAAAGCTCATCCTTCACAAGGTTGATAGTGCAACCTCCGAAGCCGCCACCCATAATGCGCGAACCTGTTACGCCACACTCCTCAGCCACAGTTGCCAGGAAGTCGAGCTCCTCGCAGCTCACCTCATAGTCCTTCGACATGCCCCAGTGAGTCTCGAACATACGTGCACCAACAGTCTCGTAGTCACCCTTCTCGAGTGCCTCGCAAACATCCAGCACACGGCGCTCCTCACCTATCACATAGCGGGCACGACGGTAGTCCTCCTCCGAAATTTGATCCTTCACAGCATCGAGTTGCTCCATGGTAGCACCGCGCAGGAACTCCTGACCGAGCACCTTCGCTACTCTCTCACACGACTCACGACGATCGTTATAGGGCGAGCCTACAAGCTCGTGCTTCACAACCGAGTCGAGCAGAACAAGCTTATATCCCTGAGGATTGAAGGGGAAATACTCAAACTCCATCGAGCGGCAGTCGAGGCGCATAAGGTTACCCGCCTTGCCGAATACCGATGCAAATTGATCCATGATACCGCACTTTACGCCGCAGTAGTTATGCTCGGTCGACTGACCAACGCGAGCCAATTCAAACTTGTCGATTCCGCCATCGAAGAGTTCGTTCAGAGCAAACGCAAACGTACTCTCCAATGCAGCCGACGACGACATACCGGCACCGAGGGGTACATTTCCCGAGAAGGTTGTATCGAAACCTCCAACCTTCACACCGCGCTTCTGCATCTCACGACACACACCGAAGATGTAGTGAGCCCAACTCTCAGCCGGCTTATCCTCCTCATTCAGACCGAATTCCGAGTGGCTGTCAAGATCGATAGCGTATGCACGTACCTTGTCTGTACCGTTGAGCTTGATAGCGGCAACAATACCCTTATCAACTGCACCGGGGAATACGAATCCTCCGTTATAGTCGGTGTGCTCACCGATAAGGTTAATACGTCCGGGTGAAGCATACATCACCGCGCCTTCGCCAAAAATCTCTTCGAATTTTGCAGATACTTTTTCTCTCATTTCCATAGTTCGTTTAGGTTTTATTTATTGTTCGTTAGCCTCTATTTTCTTGCCTTTTTAGCCCTCTTGCACTTATTGCCTTTCTGGCTTTTATTGATAAGTTCAATGGTCTCGAGCGGGTTATCGGTGGTGATGAAGTCCACACCGAGGTCGATAAAGTATTGGATATCCTCGGTCTTGTTCACCGTCCACACGTTAACCTTCATTCCCAAATCATGAGCCTGCTTAACCCACTCGGGATGAGCACGCAGCACCTTGATCGAGTAGTCAATACCCGTATAGCCACGCTGCTTGCACTCTGCCGGAGTAAGCTCTCCATTAAGATATGCGATCTCGTTCTTCGGTGCGAGTTTCACCAATTCATCACACACGACCTTCGAGAAGGCGATATAGTCGACCTGATTCTCCAAACCGAACTCGGCAACCATTTCGACAATCTTCTTTGTGAAGAACTTCTGACGTTCGGGGGTATCCTCTTTGTGGTTCTTAATCTCGATGACCAACTTCGTACCGGGGTACTTCTTGGTCTGCACGAGGTACTCGCGGAGTGTGGGGACAATATTTCCACCCTCGCACGAGATGGCGCGGATATCCTTATAGACATCCTTCGCAACGTGAACTCTATGTGGAGCAGGGATACGACGATCCGGGTGACGCGAGCCGTGAACAACCATCAACGAGTCGTCTGCCGACATGCTGATATCACACTCCGAGCCGTAAACGCCCAACTTCTGCGCATTCAGCAGACTCGAAATGGTGTTTCTTGCCGAGCCCTCCTGCGCATGAAAGCCGCGATGGGCAATTACCTGTGTTTGTGCCGAGAGCGTCAATGTCGCCAACGCTGCCACGGCTGTGAAGAACAATTTTTTCATATCTGTTTCAATAATAAAATCCATCTTCAGAGCCCCAACCGGACTCATCCAATGATACTACTTCGCGTAGAATTTGTAAATACAACTGTGGGTATAGACCTCACCCGGACGCAGAGTGCACGAGGGGAACTCGGGATGGTTGGGCGAGTCGGGATAACGCTGAGTCTCAAGCGCGATTGCACCACGGAAGAGCACCGGCTTACCATATTTCGTCTTGAACGAACCATCGAAGAAGTTACCACCGTAGAATTGCAGAGCAATCTGATCGGTCCAAACCTCCATACCGCGACCGCTCTTGGGCGAATATACATCGGCAACCTTTACCTCCATTCCATCCTCCGCACGATTCAGAATCCAGTTGTGATCGTAACCCAAACCGGCCTTCAGCTGCGGATGATCCTCGTTTACTCTCTCGCCAATAGCGTGAGGTTCGCGGAAATCGAACGGAGTTCCCTCCACCGGCATAATTTCACCTGTTGGGATTGCACCCTCTCCATAAGGAGTAATGGCATCTCCGTTAATCTGCAGAACATGGTCAAGAATCGTGCCCTCGCCATCGCCTTCGAGGTTGAAGAAGGAGTGGTGCGACAGGTTGACCACGGTCGGAGCATCTGTTGTTGCCTTATACGAAACAGCAAACTCATTCTCGGGAGTCAGCTCGTACACCATCTCTATTTCACGATTGCCGGGGAAACCATCCTGTCCATCGGGAAGCAGGCAGTAGAAGACGATCTTGTTCTCGGTAACCTCCTTCACGTCCCACACAATGCGATCGACACCGAGGATACCGCCATGAAGGGTCTGACCGTTGTTGTTAATCGGAGTATGGTACTCCTTGCCGTCAAGCACAAAACGACCCTTGGCAATACGATTGGCAAAAGGACCTACGACAGCACCCAAGTAGCGCTCGCCCGTGTTGTTGATATAGCGGTCAATGTTCTCATATCCGATCTCCACATCGGCCAGGCTGCCGTCACGTCCGGGAACCCAAAGCGACACCACGCGCGCACCGTAGTTGGTTACCTGCATAGTCAGATCACCGGCTTTCAGCGTGTAGAGCGATACATCCTTACCATCGACTGTTGTAGTAAAAGCCTCCTTATCGAGGAGTTGAGGTTGATTGCTGTTGCAATTGCAAGCTGTCAGTGCCAACAAAGTTGCCACAAAAATAAGTTTTTTCATCTCAAAATAGGTTTTATAGTTCAGCCTACAAATTTAACAAAAAAATATGAGAGAAAGAACTCCCAAACACATTTTTTCATATCTTTGTTATCGGGATGGTTCACAAACTCCCCGATTGGGTATGATTAATGAATTTTTGAGATATATCGAGTCTGAGCGCCGCTACTCTCTGCTCACGGTGCGCAACTACCGACGCGATATCGAGTCGTTTGACTTGTGGCGGCGCGAAAACAGATGCGATAACGACATATCCAACGTTTCAGCCGACGACATACGCGCATGGATTGTCCACCGCACGGACGTATGCAAAATATCGGCTGCCTCGATGAATCGCGAACTCGCATCCCTGCGCTCTTTCTTTAGATTTTTACGCAAAAAAGAGGTAATCCAAACCGACGTTTTCACCCACATAGGCTCTCTCAAAAAGCCCAAACATCTCCCATCCATCGTCCCGGAGAGCCGCATCCCTCAGATGCTTGAATACACTGCCGGCAAGGCTGTTACGAGCGATTTCGAGCAAGTGCGCGATGCACTGATTGTGTTGATGTTCTACAAGTGCGGCATACGACTTGCCGAGCTTGTCGGCATTAACACCGACGACTTCTCGGCAGACCTCTCCACTGTCAAGATTCGCGGCAAAGGCGACAAGGAACGACTGGTGCCGCTGGTTGGCTCAGTGCAGAGTGTTCTAAAAAACTACCTTGACGCAATTAAGAGGCAAAAAATTTGCAAATCCGAAGAAAAAGCACTATTTTTAACCGGCGATGGACGTAGAATATCGCGCATTAGGACATATCGCACCGTTCGCTCTGCGTTGCAAGATGTAGGCATACAGGGAAAGAAGAGTCCTCACGTTCTGCGACATACATTTGCAACACAACTCCTGAATGCCGGTGCCGACATGCGCGACATCCAGGAGCTGATGGGTCACTCCTCGTTGAGTTCGACGCAGGTCTACACCCACAACAGCATCCGAAAATTGCAGGAGGCATACGCAAAGGCACACCCGAGACGGTGATATTTAATTGACAATTGACAATTGATAATTGATAATTAGGGTGTCTGCGACGCTTATTTAATTGAGAATTGTGCACCGACGCTGCGGAGCGAGAGCAGAGGCTGCTTGCAGACTATGCCGAGCCGCGAGGAGG
>JAFQFG010000020.1 GCA_017398695.1 Alistipes sp. | reverse complement strand
GGAATATTCCTGACACGTTTCTGTATCGAGTTTATCAAGTTGGAGCAAGAGGCCTTCGAGAAGGGTATGCTACTTGATATGGGTCAGATTTTGAGTATTCCGTTTATTCTGCTCGGCATCTATATTATCTATCGTGCGCTCTCCAAGCCTGCGGTGGATGTATCCGATGCAGCAGTGAAACTTTCGGCCGTAGCCCCCAAAAATAAGGGCGAAAAAAGCGCAAAAAAGAGAAAAGCAAAATGGTAAACGAGATTAATAAGATTATATACAATTTGATACTATCGGGCAGTGAGGTGTCTATCGGCGGGCTCGGTACTCTCTTCACTGTGAGATATGCTGCGTATCGAGCCTCTAAAAAGAGCCTGACCCTACCCTATCGCGTCGTGAAGTTTACCTCCGAACAGCGAGGTGTATCACTCGTTGACGAGATTGCCGGTGTGGCGGGTGTCGATAATGGCAAGGCGCGCGAAATATTCGACCGATGGCTGTCGCAATCGCTTGATGGTGACACGTTGACCATCGAAGGCGTCGGAGTGTTGCGTGGTGATAAGTTTACTGCGGACGAGAGTCTTATGGCTGCATTAAATCCCCAGGGGCGTGTACCGATGCGACTCAAACCGAAGGCTAATGTCGGGTTGTATGTTTTTGCTTCGCTCTGCTGCCTCTTTGCGCTGGCTGTTGCCGGATATGTCTATATGGATAGTCACGATATCGCAATCTTTGGGTCTGAGAGAGTCCCCGCCGAGGTTATGGCCGAGAATAACATTGCGGAGCAACCCGTGCAGGAAGTGGGTGCCGCAGAGATTGTTGTCGACTCGGTTAAGGTGGAGTTGCCGGTTGTAAATCCGCAACCTGTGCCACAATCTGCATTTGATGCCAATGCTGAAGTCATCCTCTCGACAGAGCAGGGAATGAGCTACGTTGTTTTGGGTGTGTTCTCGACCACCGAGAATGCCGAGAGGGCAATACGTCAAGCCCAAAAGCGAGCTAACGACTTGCACTATTCGGTATATCACTATGGCAGTAAATATATGGTCACACTGTATGATGCACAGAGCCGTGGAGAGTGCCAGGAGTTCATTCGCTCGCTTGGTGATACGTTCAAGGATTTGTGGATTTACTCTCGAAAGTAGATGAGCCTGGCGCAATTTATAACCCGTGTGATAGATACTCTCTACGTCAAGCCTGTGGCAGCTATTGTACCACAGCAATTATGGCGTTACGGAGTTTGTGGAGTGACCAATATGGCACTCGATGCTCTCTGGTATTTTGTGATCTATCACTTTGTGATTTGCAAGCGTTTTATCGACGTTGGCTTTGTTGTTGTTTCACCGCATATTGCATCGTTGGTATTAGTCTTTCCCATAACCTTCTTTACCGGTTTTTGGCTTAATAGGAATGTGGCTTTCCGCTCCACCTCAATCGGGCATGGTCGCCAATTGTGGCGCTATGCGTTGTCGGTTGCCGGAGCAATAGCTATCAATTACTTCTCGATGAAATTGCTGGTCGAGGCGTGCGACGTATGGCCGACACCGGCCAAGATGCTGACAACGGTATTGTCGTCAATTTACAGTTTTCTTGCTGCCAAATTCTTTACTTTTCGGGAGGAAAAGGCCTGAAGCCTCTCCGTTGCACTCTATTTAGTCTGTCCGGATAATAAAAAAGTGATAAAGAGCGCAAAAAATAGGTTTGTTTTTTCCGGGGATTTTGTTATCTTTGTGCCACAGTGTGCATATATTGCAAACAAAAACAGTTAAATATACACAATAACAGTTACTTAAACAGTATTAAACTATGATCTATTCACACGAAGTGCAACAAATGTGTTGCGTAAAGAAGGGTGCTAATCATCCTTCGGCTCCGATTCCCGAAGAGGGCAAATGGGTTAGAGCCAAAGAGATTACCGACATTTCGGGTCTTACTCATGGTGTGGGTTGGTGCGCTCCCCAGCAGGGTGCTTGCAAGCTTACACTCAATGTTAAGAACGGTGTAATCGAGGAGGCTCTGGTTGAGACTCTCGGCTGCTCGGGTATGACTCACTCGGCTGCAATGGCTTCGGAGATTCTCCCCGGCAAGACTATTCTTGAGGCTCTGAATACCGACCTCGTATGCGACGCTATCAATACCGCTATGCGCGAGTTGTTCTTGCAGATTGTTTACGGTCGTACACAGTCGGCTTTCTCGGAGGGTGG
>JAFQFG010000192.1 GCA_017398695.1 Alistipes sp. | reverse complement strand
GCAGAGGCTGCTTGCAGACTATGCCGAGCCGCGAGGAGGAAAAGCCTCTGCAAGAGGCTTAATTGTGAATTGTTTTGCTAACGGCTAAAAAGATATGTTGGAAGAAAAAGATATACAGACCGAACAGAGTGAAGAGATGGCTGCGGAGCATGTTGTTGCCACTGCCGAGGAGCAGACGGTAGCCGAACCGACTACGCATGCCGAGATGAGTAAGTTTGAGAAACTTACCTCGGAGGATAGCATCCGCAAATTGACGGGTATGTACAAAACATGGTTTTTGGACTACGCTTCGTATGTTATCCTGGAGCGTGCAGTGCCCCATATCGAGGATGGTTTGAAGCCCGTGCAGCGTCGTATTCTGCATGCTATGAAGTGTGTGGACGATGGCCGTTACAACAAAGTGGCAAATATCGTGGGTCAGACGATGCAGTACCATCCGCACGGTGATGCATCAATCAAGGATGCGTTGGTGCAGTTGGGACAGAAGGATCTGCTGGTCGACTGTCAGGGTAACTGGGGTAATATCCTTACGGGTGACGATGCCGCTGCTGCCCGATATATCGAAGCCCGCTTGTCGAAATTTGCGCTTGAGGTGGTTTACAACAAGAAGACCACCGAGTGGATGCGCTCTTACGACGGCCGTAACGAGGAGCCGGTGACGCTTCCCGTGAAGTTCCCGTTGCTGTTGGCGCAGGGAGCCGATGGTATTGCAGTGGGTTTGGCGTCAAAGATTCTGCCTCACAATTTCAACGAGTTGATCTCGGCTTGTATTGCTCATTTGCGAGGAGAGGAGTTCCAGCTCTATCCCGATTTCCCGACAGGAGGTATGATTGACGTGAGCCGCTATAACGATGGCTTGCGTGGAGGTGCCGTGAAGGTTCGTGCCAAGATTTCGAAGATAGATAAGCGTACTCTTGCCATAACCGAGATTCCCTACTCAACAACCACCGAGTCGCTGAAGGAGTCGATTATCAAGGCTAACGAGAAGGGTAAAATCAAGATTCGCAAGGTCGATGATAACACTGCCGAGAAGGTCGAGATTGTTATTCAGGTGGCTCCCGATGAGTCGTCGGATAAGACTATCGATGCGCTCTATGCCTTTACCGATTGCGAGGTGTCGATATCGCCCAATTCGTGTGTGATATGCGATGAGAAGCCGGTGTTTATGGGCGTAAGTGAGATTTTGCGTCGTTCGGCAGAGCATACCAAAGCTTTGTTGGGTAGCGAACTGGAGATTAAGCTTGGAGAGCTGAACGAGGCTTGGCATGCAGCATCGCTGGAGAAGATATTTATCGAGAATAAGCTCTACCAACTTATCGAGGGCTGCAAGTCGCGTGAGGCGGCGTATGCAGCTGTAGATAAGGGCTTGGAGCCATTCAAGAAAGTGCTTAGACGCGAGGTTACGCTGGAGGATGTGCAGCGACTGACCGAACTTAAGTTTATCCGTATCTCGCGCTATGATGCCGACAAGGCGGATAACGAAATCAAGCAGATTGAGAAGGATATTAAGGAGACCAAAGGCTACCTGGCTCACCTTACCGACTATGCAGTGGCCTACTATGAGCGTATTCGCGATAAGTACGGCAAGGGTCGTGACCGTCGTACCGAGATTAGGGAGTTCGACAATATCGAGGCTACGAAGGTGGCGGTGTCGAATGCTAAACTCTATGTCGATAGGGCAGAGGGCTTCTTCGGCATCGGCAAGTCGATGAAGGATGCGGAGTTTGTCTGCGACTGCTCGGATATTGATGATGTGATTGTCATTTTGAAGGATGGCCGCTACGTCATTACGAAGGTCAGCGACAAGGCCTTCTTCGATAAGGGTATATATTACATAGGTGTCTTCAAGCGTAACGATGAGCGCACAATTTACAATGTACTTTATCGTGACGGTAAGAACGGCCCTATAATGATGAAGCGTTGCGCCATTAAGGCTATCACGCGCGATAAGGAGTATAACCTGACGAAAGGCACTCCCAAGAGTGATATATTGTACCTTACGGTTAACCCCAATGGCGAGGCGGAGGTGCTGAAGGTCTACTTCAAACCACGTCCGCGACTGAAGAAACTGATTGTCGATCTGGATTTTTCGACTCTCGCTATTAAGGGACGCCAGAGTCAGGGAAACCTCTTCTCTCACTACGGCATCCACAAGATTGTGCTCAAGGAGCGCGGAACATCTACTTTGGCCGGTCAGAATATATGGTTTGACGAGGATATCCACCGACTCAATGTCGATGGTCGCGGATTGTTGCTCGGTGAGTTCAAGGGTGATGATAAGATTGTGGTTTGGACTTCGAAAAATCAATACTATATCACAGGTTATGACGTGCAGCAACACTTCCCCGATGATACGGTGCTGGTGCAGAAGTTCGAGGCCGACAAGGTCTATTCGCTCTGCTACTTTGATGGCACGCAAGGTTACTACTACATGAAGCGTTTTGCTCTCGAATTGAGCGATAAGATGCAATTCTTCCTTGACGAGGATGGCTCGTGCAGGTTTATCTGCGTTACGGATAAGGCAGGAGCCAAGTTGCAGATTACCTATAAGGGTGCTCACGCAACCCGACCTGCTGATGAGGTTGATGTGGACGAGTTTGTGGGTGTTAAAAGCCACAGGGCGAAGGGTAAACGACTGACAACTTATGATGTCGATATGCTGACATTTATCGAGCCCGAGGAGCCCGAATTGCCCGAGTCGGCAGAGGAATCAGAGCCGGTGGAGAGCGTCGAGCAGCCCGAAGCAGCGGATAATACAAAGGATGAAATGGCTGATTTGAAGGCTGAAGCGAAGAGTGCTTCCGAGCCGACAATCGACATATCGGATATGCTTGATGATAAGGATATCCCACCCTTGTCGAATGG
>JAFQFG010000191.1 GCA_017398695.1 Alistipes sp. | reverse complement strand
GAGAGGGTCAATGCATTGAAAGCCGAAAGCACCACTGCCACAGCTATTGTGACGGAGAATTGTCTAAACAACAGACCCGATATGCCGCCTATGAACGATACCGGAATAAATACGGCCAACAAGACCACCGTAGTCGCCACGATAGGTGAAGCGACATCACGCATTGCCTCAATAGCAGCTCGGCGAGGAGAAAGACCACGCTCAATATTGACTTGTACGGCCTCGACCACAACTATCGCATCATCAACCACCAAACCAATGGCAAGCACCAGCCCGAGCAACGATATGATATTTATCGAGAATCCGAGTAGCGGAAAAAAGATAAAAGTTCCGACCAACGACACCGGTATCGCCACAAGTGGAATTAGGGTGGCTCTCCAATCTTGCAGAAAGAGATAGATTATTGCGATTACGAGCACAAGGGCTATGATGAGGGTCTTGAAAATATCCTCAATGCCGGCATCAATGCTCTTTGTGGTGTCGACTATGGCGGTTGCCTCAATGCCATCAGGAAAACGCTCTGAAATGGTCGCTATCGCGTTTTTGACACGACTGCCGACATCGACAGCATTGCTGCCCGGCGATTGATAGATGACAACCACGGTTGTAGGCCTGCCTCCGAATGACGATGTCGAACCATAACTCTGACTGCCGAGAGCTACCTCTGCAATATCTCGTAAGTATACAACCCCTCCATCGGCAGTCGACTTGATAACTATATTCTCAAATTCGGTAGCTGTCGATATCTGATCAGGCATACGGACGGTGTAGGTAAATGATGTGCCTTCCGGTGCCGGCTCTGCACCAAATTTGCCGGCAGGATAGATGCTCGCTTGTGTCGAGATTGCCGACGTAACCTCCGCAACAGAGATGTCGTAATACTCCAACACATCAGGGCGCAACCATATACGCATTGCATACTCTCCGGCACCCATAATCTCAACCTTGCCGACACCATCAATCTTAAGCAACTCGTTCTGAATGTTGATATAGGCGTAGTTTGACAGAAATTCATCGTCGTAACGGCCATCGCTATGCAGGGCATAGACCATCAAAAATCCGGTCATGGTCTTGCGGGTTACAACGCCTTGCTGTACAACTTCTTTGGGGAGCTGTGCTGTTGCAGTGGATGCATTGTTCTGGGTAAATATGGCGTCCATGTCGGGGTCGGAGCCAATGTCGAATGTGACCTGCATCGACATCGAGCCATCGTTGGCCGATGTGGTCTGCATATAGAGCATATCGCTTACACCCATTACACTTTGCGCAAGAGGTGTTGCCACGGCATTGTTTACGGTCTCGGCATCTGCTCCCGGATAGGTAGCCGTAACCTCCACAACGGGTGGTGTGATATCGGGGTATTGCTCAATGGAGAGAGAACCAATGGATATCACTCCCAACAATACCGTTGCCAAGGCCAAAGCTATGGCAAAGACCGGTCGTTCTACGAAGAATCGCTCCATACATTACTCTGCTTTGCGGGGTACAACCTTCATTCCATTGCGTAGTCGCTGACCGCCACTCACAACAACCTTTTCGTCTGCCTGCAAACCTTTCTCGACAATCCACGCTCCGGAGTAGGTGTCGCCAAGCGTAACTCTGCGATACTCCGCAGTGCTATCGGGCCGAATTACCCACACCGAATTGACACCCTGAGTCTGCACCACACACTGTTGCGGTATGGTGATTCGCTCTTGCACAGAGCCGATATTAGCCTCCACACGCGCGAACTCTCCTGCCTTAAGGCGATAGTCGGGATTGGGGAAATTGACCACTATAGAGAGCGTTCCTGCGACATCCGAAATCTCGGTACGTGTATAGTTATAGAAGCCTTGTAGCGGATATGGCGTGCCGTCACCGCTAAATAATGTTATTGCAGAGAGCAGATTCTCGTTCTCATATATAGGCCTATTGGGCTCGATATGGCGTACATATTGCGACAATGGGATCGATATATCGACCGATACGGTATCTATGTTTATAACCTTTGTAAGTACCGAAAAGTCCGTACCTACACCTACATAGTCACCTACATGTGCTTTCGGCGCTTCGACAAATCCGTCAATGGGAGAGTATATACGGCTATAACCCACTTCAAGCGTAGCGTTGCGCAGTTGCTGCTCAGAGGTGCGTACATTTGCTTCGGCTGCACGATATTGCGCTCTGTATTGATCGAGTTGAGCTTGGCTTATAGCACTTATCTCGGCAAGCGGCACAGCTCGCTCATAGTTGTTTTTGGCCTCTACCTCTTTGGCTCGGGCCGACTCGAGTGCTGCTCGGGCAGATAAAAGGGTAGTACGCAGTAGTTCGGCATCAATAACAAAGAGCAACTCTCCACGTTTGACGGGCATGCCCGATTCAAAGTGCCGAGAGAGCAGATGTCCGCTTACTCGTGGCTGAATGACAGCTTCGTAGTTGCCCGAAATGCGGCCTATGAAGCTTCGTCTGTCTGGTATCATCTCCATCCGAACTGTCGCGACTTCTACGTCCGGTGCGGACAAAGAGGCTTTGGGAGATGGAGATTTGCCACAGCCACAGAAAGATAGCATAAATATCAAATATGTGAGTCGGAGAGTGATACGCATAACTTCTATTCTGTTTTCGATAAATCGGGGCAAAAAACATACCGACCAAAGAGACTTCCGGTGTCAAAATGATGCAAAAACTCAATTTTTAGGGTTTTAGAGCAAAAAATCTTGTAAAAAAGTTTGCAATCACCCAATCTTTTTATACTTTTGTTCTAAGTAACAACCTTTAAACACAAAGATTATGAAAAATTTAGTTGATCAGATTAATGCACAAGTTGAGGCTTTCCAGGTAAACGCTGCGGCTCAGGTAGAGAAGGGTAACAAGGCTGCGGGCACTCGCGCTCGCAAGGCTGCTCTCGAGCTCTGCAAGCTCTTGAAGGAGTTCCGCAAGGTTTCTGTTGAGGAGGCAAAGAAATAATTAAGATAAATTATTCTTTTGTGCTAAATCCCACCACGGTAAATCGTGAGTGGGATTTTTTTTAATCATCTATCGTCACTCCGCGCGATAAAAATTCTCGACGGTCGAGATTGGTAATGCCCATACGGTGATTAAGTTTGACGGCTTCGTTCTTGTCGTTGAGATATAGTCGCGGAGCCGACTCGTCGAAGGCAACATTTACCAATGAACGTCGAAAATCGACAGAGTTTCCACGAATGGATGCAATGTCGGCCATAGTGTGAAACATAGCACCTGTTGTTGCAGGTGACCAGCGATGCTGCCGGGCCATAGTCACTTTATC
Organism: Alistipes sp.; assembly: GCA_017398695.1. Lineage (GTDB taxonomy): Bacteria > Bacteroidota > Bacteroidia > Bacteroidales > Rikenellaceae > Alistipes. The sequence continues at coordinate 1,445 of JAFQFG010000191.1, read as the reverse complement.
GGGATGACTATCGCAATACTCTTGTGAGAACCATGCCAAACACGGCACGTGCAGTTGGTAGTAAGTCACCATGGGTGATGCATGCAAAAAGACTCCTCGCTCATCGTCAAACAACCCTTCGCCATGGTCGGAGCAGTAGAGCATAGCCGTACAGGCATCGAGCGAATCCAAATACTCCACAAATGATGAGAGAATGTGGTCGGTGTAGAGTATCGAGTTGTCGTAAGCATTGCGCAGAGCCTCTATATTGCGCGGATCTACCGCAGAGTCGTTGTCGGGCTGAAAAATAGCAAACTCTTCGGTGTATCGCTGATTGTAGCAGTAGTGCGAACCTGAACAATGCAGTATGAAAAGGATGTTATCGCTATCGTTTGCCTCCACCACACGTTTCACAACTCGAAGCAGCTCCATGTCGTGGCTCGGAGCACTCACATACACAATATCATCACACTCTGCCGCCAGATTGTCAACCATGGCTCCTTGTGGAGATTGGGTCGATATAAAATAGCTGCGAAAGCCTGCCTCGTTGAAGAGTGATGCAAGCCCCTTGCGCCTGAAAAGCTCTTCATACGTCTTGATATCAACACCCGACAACATCAATGGCACGCTCTTGTGAGTGGTGTTGCTTTGTGTGATGATATTTTTGAATAGGCAGATATCCTCACGTGCCGAGAGTCGGGGATTGGTGATGCGTTGATAACCATAAAGGCTCCAGCTGCAAGCACGCGATGACTCACCGATAATGTAGATATAGACCTCGCGTTTGGAAGTGGACACTGCTCTCTCGGCCTCGTGACGATACTCTGCCGAGGTCTCGGCGTAGCGCTCAACAGCCCAACGATTATGAAGTGCAATACGCAGATTGTTGATAGCGTTGAGTGGGAAAATCTCAGTTATCACAACATCACTATTCGATACTCTCGATGCCGGATAGAGCAACTGAATACCGACAATAGTGAGCAAAGCACCCGCCATCACAAAACCTCGACGCACCGAGCCGGAAAGAGAATAGCGACTGTCGATGATTTGGCGCAACACGGCATACAGTAATGGCACATAGAGTAGTGCCACGCCTATAATTACGGGTGTCATCCCTCTGAGCAATTCGCTACTCTCCACCGAGTTGGTCGTCATGATATTGGTGTACATGTCGACAGCAATGATGGAATTGCCGTAGAGATATAGCAAAACTATCTGCACCGCGCATAGAGCCAACACAGGCAGTAAAACGAGTGCCACAAAGCTTACTCTGCGAGTGAATAGGGGAGTGAGCAGATAGAGTCCGAGTGGCAGGATAATTCCCGCTGCTACCGACCAACCGTTGTACCCTTCGGTAAATGCCAACACAATATTTGGCAACATCAAAGCAACTACAAGCCACACAAGCAGTTGTAGCGCCCGAACATTAGCCGGAACGGAGCATCTGTTGCCTCTATTCGAAAGAT
>JAFQFG010000190.1 GCA_017398695.1 Alistipes sp. | reverse complement strand
TTGCCATGCTTGCCCGATGCCTCAATATAGAACACCACCCCCTTTTTACCATTCTCGTTGTAGTAGTCACCGACCTTATACGGGCCTTTGGTTTCGACATTGTTCTTCAGCGCATCATGCAGCTCCGAAAACGGTATACTCTCACCGCAACCCGCAAACGCGAGCAGCGATGCAAAGAACACAAAGGTCGAGAAAATCTTTTTCATATAGCAACAATCCATTCACCGTTAAAACTCCAATCCCACACCCACACGGAAGGTGTTACGCCAAGGACAAGCAGCACCGGCAGCCCAGTACGAGGCATCGACCTGAACGTGCATAAAGCGCAGACCAAGACCCACCGTAGCGTAGTCGTAGAGATGATGCGCATAGCCCGCACGGAACTTCAGCAGCTGCATCAGCGAGTACTCCACACCGACATTCGCAATCAGACCCTGCACACCGGCAGGCATAACACGATAGCCCAAATCGACCTCAGCAAGAAGCGAATGAGCATCTCCAAAGGGCGTATAGAGCGAAGCACCAACCTTGGCGGTCAGCGGCTGACGAAAACCCCCGTCGGCAATCGAAAATCCGCCATTCGACACCTGCGCACCGATATTTACAGCCGCACCCTCACGGAATCGCAGCGGAATCTGCGAATAGGCAGCCAAATCGAAATTCACGGCCGAATATTTATCGCCCAAGCCATTGGCATAGTGCAGATAGCGAGCCGTCAGCGCAAGCGCCAGCTTATCGCACACCTTCAATCCGTAGGCCAGCTCCACCGACTTGCCATTCGGGCGAGTAAGTTCGCCAACTTTGTAGTTGGGGTTGCCATTCTCATCGGTCGGGATGAAAGGGTAGTCACCATCCATCGTCAGCTTCGGCTCGCGGAACATACGACCGCCCACAGCAATCGAGTGGCGCTGTCCGAGCTTGACATAACCCGCCACCGACATCAAATCCGAGCCCTTCAGCTCGCTCGGCATCCACGGAGCATAGAGATAGCCGATCTGCACAGTCTGATACTCGAAGAGCGGTGCAGCAGCGTTGTTATATATGGAGTAGGCATCTGCCGTAGCAGCCACCGTAGCATCACCCATAGCAGCCGTGCGTGCATCGGGGTTAATCGTCGCAAACTCCTGCGCAGCAGCAGTTAAAGCAAATATTGATATAGCAAGTGTTAAAAATGTCTTTTTCATAATCTTACCTCCAGCCTTTTATCGTTTTACGATTGTTTGAGTAAGTGTATAAACAGTTCCATCGAACTCAACATCGACCTTCACTGAATATCGACCCGGATTGAGCTTTGCCACGTTGAGATGCAACGGATATTTATTATTAAATGTCACCTTCTCTTCAAAGACTACCGCGCCAATCGAGTTGCAGATTTTCACCTTAGCATCGCAGTTGTGATACTCACCACGAATCTCACCGAGCTTGATATTTAACTCCTCGTCGCAGGGGTTGGGGTAGAATACAGCCGACACAGGTTTCACCGAAATAGAGAACTCGGCCGTAGTTTCACCATCGACATTAGTACCCTTGACGACCACCTTATGCACGCCCTCATCGTAGAGCGAAGCATCCACCCCGAGAGTGAGCAGATTACCCACCTGCGACACCTCGACTTTCGGGTCGCTGATCTCTACGTGGTCGCAATTAACAAGTTCATACATGATTTGAGCCTTATCCGTGGGAAGAAGGTTCAACTCGTTAGAGTTGCTCTTCAGACGAATGACGGGGTAGTGCTTCGGATCGTAATTCGTTCCCGGGCCTCCCTTTTCGAATGCTGCCGTAACGTCAATCAGACGGCCCACCTTGCCCTTATATGCCGTTCCCTGGAAAGTATCCACATCCTTCGAGGTCTCAAACAACAACTCTTTAAGCTTGGCAGCAGTAAAGCCTTCGCCACCACAGTAAGAGACTATCAGCGCAGCTGCTCCCGACACATGAGGGCACGCCATCGACGTTCCACGCATATATCCGTAACCCGAAGTGCGCACATAGTCGACTATATAGGTCTTGCCATCCTCCTTGAACGTATCACCATTTTTGATTGCAACGGGCAGAGTGCTCAAATTCCAAGCAGGGTAGTCGAGTTGAGCATTCTTATTATGACCATCGCCTCCAGGTGCTAAGAGATCCACAGCCGTCGAATAGGTCGAATACCAAGCAGCCTTATAGTTGCCCGACATCGCAGCAACACTCACACACTCATCATAAGATGCAGGGTATTCGCTCTGCTGCTTACCATCGTTGCCGGCTGCAAAGAAGACAACTCCTCCCGCCATGGGGGCAACCTGCTTGCCGTTCTCGTCGTATCCGGCATATCTCACGAAGTAGTCGATAGCATCTTTGATGGCTCCCAGACGATTAGCAAACATCGTATCGTTATAGACATAATCAATCGGATAGCCCCAGCTGTTCTGGCTAATCACTGCGCCATTGTCGGCCGCAAAGACGATAGCTGCTGCACTCTCGGCATCTGTCGCAGATCCGTCTGGCGAAAATATCTGGCACGACATCAGCTTTACGCCATCATCGGCACCCAAACCTCCGGCAATGCCGGCAACTCCAATGCCGTTATTGCTCACAGCTGCAATCGTTCCGGCTACATGGGTTCCGTGCTCCTCGGGGATAATTGTGGTGCTACCTGCCTTATTACCCACAAAATTACGACCGATACCTTCCCACATATTGTCTACAAGGTCGGGATGGGTATGCTCAACACCTCCGTCGACAACCGACACAATCACATTCTTACTGCCGCCACACTTCTTCCAGGCGCCCTCGACATTGATGTCGGCACCGGCAACAAATCCGTATGAGC
>JAFQFG010000189.1 GCA_017398695.1 Alistipes sp. | reverse complement strand
CAACTCACCGGCACTCTCCAATCTGCTTATATAATCCGCTAACGATTTGTACATTAACTATATGTTTCTCTATTTTTGTTCGATCTTTGCGGTGGCCAGACGCTCCTCAAACATCTTCTTCTCCTTGCCCATTGCCAAGAAGCATATCAGCGCCGCGATGACGCTTGCGAGGAAGAAACCGATGAATGTCAACTCCCAACCATTTGCTCCACTCTCGACGATACGACCAAATGCAATCTTCGAGAGGAATGCATCTCCGATAAGGTATCCGAGCAGACCCATAAAGCCGGCTGCCGTACCCGCTGCATTCTTCGGAACGATGGCGATAGCTTGGATGGAGATCATGGCTACCGGTCCGTAAACGCCAAAGCCTGTGATGATAAGCGCAGCTGTTACGACTGTGATATACTCGATGCCGAGTGCAGTGGCAATGGGATCAGCCTGCCAATAGATGAAGGCTCCAAGGGCGGTAATCACCATGCAGATTACATTCACCGGAGCACAACGTCCCTGGAAGAACTTCGATGAGAGCCATCCTGCAATCAGCGTGCCCGGAATTGCGGCCAGCATGTGGTAGGCATACAAATCCTTGCTTACAGCCTTCGGAATCTCGTGTACCTGCTGCAAGTAGATAGGCAACCAATCCGATACTCCATAGCGTACAAGGTAGACGAGGATGTTTGCCAAGCCGATGAACCACAACATCTTATTCTTGAGAATATAGTCTATGAAGAGAGTTTTGAACGGGATCTTGTTCTCCTCACCCTTCTTGGCTTTCGCTCCGGAGTAGTCGTTGCGATACTTCTCGATGGGGGGCAGACCACACGATTCGGGTGTGTCGCGGATGAATATCCAACACATAAGAGCAATGCCGAGTGCTGCTATCGAGGGGATGATGAATGTCGCTCTCCACGACTCCTCGGCTCCCACACCGCAAGCGATAAGTATTGCACCACCGATACCTGCCAACCACGACATTGACGAGCTGCCGACATTGTGGGCGGTATTCCAAATCGACATCTTGAACGAGCGCTCGTTAGTCGAGAACCAGTGCGACATCACACGGCCGCACGGAGGCCATCCCATGCCCGAAAACCATCCCGTAAGACACATCAGCACGAAGAGAATCGCGGTAGTGATGGTTGTGTCTTTGGGGTAGGGAATGATACCTGCAATAATCATCACCAATGCCGACAAGACGAGTCCGATGGTCATAAACTTGCGCGAGTCGGAGCGGTCAGACAGACCACCCATCAAGAACTTACTGAATGCGTAAGCGATGGGAACACCCGCCATAGCGTCACCGATGCCACTCTCGTCAAGATAGCCGAGGCTGACCATATCGGCACCGGCAAACGAGAGGTTTTTGCGAACCAAATAATAAGCGGCATAACCAAAGTATATGCCCAAGAATACCTTTAGGCGCATAGCCTTGTACTCCTTGTCGATTTTTTCTGCTGGCAATGCCGGCTTGTGAGCCGGAGGCGCCATGAAATCCAAAAATGCCATTTCTTATCTGAATTTAGATTATTATATCACTGTTTACCAACAACTTCCACATCTCTTCAATGTTACACCTTCAACTCAGTCATGCAATAAGTTGAAATTTTCACTGACAATTGTATGCAATCTGAGTTAGAGCATCGCAAATATAGTGAATTTTCCGTGACTTTGTCAAACCATTACGGCTAATTATCAGATCACAAATTGGATTTTTTATTTAGCGATTAATGGTATGACAATCAATTGTTTCTTACAAACAGAAAAGAACGACCCCAAAAAGTCGCTCTCTTCTATGATTGAGTAAGGTTTTATATCCTATTTTTCAGCTGCCAATTTTTCGACTGCCTATTTTTTCGACCACCTATTTTTCGGCTGCCAATTTTTCGGCTGCCTATTTTTTCGACTACCTATTTTTCGGCTGCCAATTTTTCGGCTGCCTCATTAAGGGTGCGATTGGCCTTTGCTACAAACTCAGCCCAAGGTTGCGACGGATCGTTTACGTTCGCGTTGCGGATCTGCTCCAATATCTGCTCTACGGGTAGCAATGCCTCGTTGTTTGCACCGTAAGTGCGACGTAGTGAACGGATCTTCTCTGCCACCTCAATGCCGTCAATCAAGCGCTCAAAGCGCATTGTAGTGCGTCCATTCGGGTAGACAAAGAATGTATCACCCGATGCCCAACGACGGAAACGGGCGTCCATGTGCGGAGCTGATGGCCATGAATTGTAAGCCCAACGTAACATACCATCATAATCGTGAGCTATGCCATACCAACCGAGCAACTCTGACTCGAAGGGTTGTGAGTAGGTGAATGCGTTGGGGAAGTGAGTGCTACAGCAGATGTAGAAGGTTGTGTAGAACCCTTTTGCACGACGCTCGAGGATATCGCTATGCTCAACAAGTGCGTTCTTCTGCGACACGCAAACATCGCGCATGTTGGTAAAGTGCTTGTATGAGTTGTGGTTGTCGGCAATTGCAAATCCGAGCTGAGGTGCATGCTTGGCGATGAGTTTTGCTGCAGCCTTCATATCCTCGGGGGCACGCTCGTCGATGGCCATGTTGGTTTTGTCAAGCCATCCCTTCTCGGCGAGATGCTTTGCAAAGTCGGCAAGGAACGGAGCCCACATCTTCTCAAATTCGGGAGTGCCGGGGATGGCTTTTACTACTCGATTACGCTCATGCTCGGCATCGAAGTAGTCGAGTTCGCAGTCGCCCCACGGCAACATCGAGTAGCAGTTGATCGAACGGTCGATGCCGAGGGAGAACATAAACTCTACCCAACGGTCAAAGATGGTGTAGTCATAACTCCACGAGCCATCCTTGTTCAGAGTCCAGGCTATCATCGCCTCATAATCATCGAAACATTGATAACGCCACGGATCGCGATTGAGAGTCGCAGTAACAACCTTCTGACCGGCTGCCACGAGCGGAGCAAACTCTTTGCGCATCTGCTCAAAATGCTCATCACTCCAACACTTTAGGTTGTGTATACGAGCCACTGCCGAGGGGTGTTGCCATAAGTCGAGATGATACTCCCACTCGCTCGGAGCCGCTATGACCTGGTCGATGACCTTCAATTCGAAGGGTAGTGCTATTTTGCCAAACCCGTTGTGGCTGATGACAATTTCGGAGTGGTAGATGCCCGCTACAGCCTCCTCGGGGATATCAATTGTAACCCAAACCGGACGAGTAGTGCGGGCTGCGATGTCGAAACACTTGAGTGAGTCGAGCATGTCGGCTTCGAGTGCCGGCTCATGCAGAATCGAGCGAGCGCATCGACAGTTGGGGTGGCTCTTGTCGCCGATGGTGTATCTCACAAAGCGAGCTTGCGCAATATCAGCGGGCAAGGTGGCACTATTTGAGCACAAATCCTTGACTTTACACTCTACTCCGTTAACGCCATCTGCCGTCCAAAGCAGCAGCTGTGCAGAGACTTTTTCGCCTCTCCATCCGCACAGCGACAAGGTCGTAGATGTGTTGAGTGCGGGCACTTGACTGCGTGGATATTGCAGGTCGGCACTTGCCCATGTGGCATGCAACCCCTTATCTGTATTGTCCCATGCTTGAGATACCTCCTCTGAGATTGTAGTCGGGTCTGCCGGCTCGGTGTAGGTGTTGACGGGTTTGTAGCAGCAATCACAGCCTGCAAGCAGGAGCATGGCTACTACCGTAGTGATGAATTGTTTCATAGGTTTATAAATTTAGAATCGGTTTTATCTAATCGCACACAAAGATACTAAAAAAAGATAAAACCGAAAACTAAACCGACGACCTTTTGTCTTGGGCTAATGAATAATCTTTTGAATCGAATTGGCTCTCTGCATTGCGGCATTCAGACCCTCGACATCGTCCGTCTCGATCATCTTGCGCAGAATCTGTAGTTGGTGAATATGCTCACGCAAAACATCCAGCACGTTGTATTTGTTCTTGAGGAAGATCGGGGTCCACGTGGTTGCCGAAGATTTGGCCAAGCGTACCGTACTCTCAAAACCACCGCCCGCAAGGTCGAAGATGTGTTGTTCCTCGCGCTCCTTTTCGAGCACCGTCAGTGCCAACGCGAACGAAGTGATGTGCGAGATGTGCGAAACGTATGCTGCATGCAGGTCGTGCTCCTCGCCACTCGACATCGCGATACGCGCCATTCCGATTCTATCGTATATGCCTTCAACGACAGCCAGAGCATCCTCATCAGAACGCTTGCGCTCAAGGATTACGGCTGTGCGACCGGCAAAGGCGTCTTCGCGTGCTGCGGCCGGGCCACTGTACTCGGTGCCCCACATCGGGTGGGTAGCTACGAAGCGTGCGCGACGGGGGTGTAGCGATATCGCATCGCACAACTCCTCTTTGATTGAGCCCATATCCATCACGGTCTGGTGGTTACCTATGCGGTTTAGTACCTTTACCGCCAATAGTGGCAGCGTGTCTACCGGCACGGCCAATACTATGAGGTCGGCCATGGCTATGCCCTCATCCAGCGTGACTATTCGGTCAACCAGGCCTCGACTTATGGCCTCCTCGGCATGGCGTGGCGATTGCTCGACTCCAAAAATTTCGTCAGCTATGCCGTGCTTGCGCAGTACCAGCGCGAACGAACCTCCGATAAGACCTACTCCTACAATCAGTGCCTTCATAATACCTCTCTCTATTTGTTGATTAGTTTCATCTGAACATGTACCGACTCTTCGTGAATTGCACGCAGTACGGTTATAATGAACTCGGGGTTGAGGTCGAGTTCGGTTGCCTGCGCTCCGCGAAGGCTGAGAATCTCGTCGTAGCGTTGCGCCTGCAGTACGGGCATGTTGTGCTCCTTCTTGTACTGACCTATCTCGTGCGAGATGCGCATGCGCTTCGAGAGAAGTGCCAGCAGTTGATTGTCGAGCTTGTCGATCTCACGACGCAACTCGGCAAGGCTCTCGGTCGTCTGGGTCGTTTCGCGGATAACCAGATGGTCGAGAATTACAGCCAAAGCCTCGGGCGTAACTTGCTGGTTCTTGTCGCTCCATGCGCAGTCGGGGCAGTTGTGTGCCTCGATCATAAGGCCATCAAATCCGAGATCCATCGCCTCCTGCGAGAGGGGTGCGATAAGTTCGCGACGACCGCCCATGTGGCTCGGGTCGCAGAAGATGGGCAACTCGGGCAGACGACGACGTAGCTCGATGGGGATGTGCCACTGCGGAGGATTGCGGTAGAGCGACTTTTCGTACTCGCTGAATCCGCGATGGATAGCACCTAAGCGTTTGATGCCCGCATTGTTGATGCGCTCCAGAGCTCCAATCCACAACTCGAGGTCGGGATTTACCGGATTCTTGACCAACACCGTCACATCGTGCCCCTTCAGTGCATCGGCAATCTCCTGCACGGCAAAGGGATTGGCTGCGGTGCGCGCTCCGATCCAGAGTATATCGACCTCTGCGGTGAGGGCTGCCTTGACATGCTTTTCGGTCGCTACCTCGACAGCTGTAAGCATCCCGAGCTCTTGTTTTACACGTTTGAGCCACTCAAGACACGCCTCGCCACCACCCTCAAAACCTCCGGGTTTGGTGCGGGGCTTCCACACACCGGCACGAAATATCTTGACTCCGGCAGCTGCAAGTCCGCGAGCTGTCTCCATAATCTGCTCCTCGGTCTCGGCACTGCACGGACCTGCTATAATCATCGGACGTTTCTGCTCAACACCCTCGAATGTAATCTTTTCAAGTTCCATATCTATTTTTTGTATAATTGTAACTTCGTCTGTATCGCATCGCCATTGACTCTCTGCAGAGCCTCCTCCATGCGCTCGCGTGTGGCGCAGAGCGATAAGCGTATATATCTATTGCCATTGCTGCCAAAGACCATTCCGGGCGTAACAAAGACTCCTGCCTCATAGAGCAACAGGTCCGACATCTGCTCGCCATCGCGCATCTTTTCGGGCACTCTGCCCCAGAGGAACAGACCTACCTGCTCGGGATCGAACGTGCAATCCAGAGCCTTCAGGATCTGCTCGGCAACCTTTCTGCGCTCGGCATACTCGCCATTAACCTCGGCATACCACTCCTCGTCGGCACCTAAAGCCTCGACTGCGGCAAGTTGCACGGGGCGGAACATGCCCGAGTCGATGTTGGACTTAACGCGCAAAATCCACTCTATAAATTGGGCGTTGGATGCCAGCATGCCGACTCTCCATCCTGCCATATTGTGGCTCTTGCTCAGCGAGTTCATCTCGATGCAGACCTCTCGGGCTCCATCCACCGAGAGCAGACTCTCGGGCGAGTCGTTCAGGATGAAGCTGTAGGGGTTGTCGTTGCAGATGACGATGCCGTGTCGATGACCGAAGTCGACCAAACGCTGCATCGTCTTTCGCGTAGCACGCGCACCGGTGGGCATGTTGGGGTAGTTGACCCACATAAGCTTGATACGCTCCAACGGCAGGCGCTCCAACGCCTCAAAGTCGGGCTGCCAACCATTCTCTTCGCAGAGATCGTAGGTGAAAATCTCGGCCTCGGCCAAGCGACTTACCGATGAGTAGGTGGGGTAGCCCGGGTTGGGTACCAAGACTCCGTCGCCCTTGTTGACAAAGGCGAGTGTGGTGTGCAGAATGCCCTCCTTCGAGCCTATGAGAGGCTGGATTTCGGTTGCGGGGTCGAGTGTGACTCCGTAACTTTGGGCATACCACTCCGAGAAGGCTTGACGTAGCTCGGGGATGCCGACATAGGGCTGATATGAGTGCGTATCCGCACGGTGGCTCTCCTCGCACAGACGCTCCACAACCTTCGCATGTGGCGGACGGTCGGGTCCACCGATGCCGAGGCTGATGATGTCGTGTCCGTGGGCACGCAACAAGGCTATCTCGCGTAGCTTCTTCGAGAAGTAGTACTCGCTGACTCCCTGCACACGCTCGGCAGGGCGTATCTCTTTACATTTTGAACTCTGCATACTCTCCAAGGGTTTTAAGGTCGCTTACAAGGGGAAGAATGGCTGCCACTGCTTGATTATAACGCACCGCATCGTCAAAAGTTAAATCTATGTAGAAGCGGTACTCCCATTCGTGCCCGATGATGGGCAGCGACTGAATCTTCGTGAGGTTGATGTCGTAGAACGAGAGGATTGTCAGCACTTTCGACAGTGAGCCGCGTGCGTGTTGCAGGCTGAAGACCAGCGAAGCCTTGTCGGGCTGTGGGGTCTGCATCGACGATTGGGTGTCGGTGTGAGCCACCACCAAAAAGCGGGTGAAGTTGTGCTTGTTGGTCTCGATGCTCTCCTCCAAAATCTCCATTCCGTACCGTCTGGCAGCCCGGGCACTGCAGATTGCGGCATGTCCGTGCAGACCACGCTCCGCAATTTCGCGGGCACTGCCGGCCGTGTCGTCACGCTCGACCACTTTGAATGACGGATGTCGCTTCAGAAAGTCGCCACACTGCATCAGAGCTATGGGGTGGGAGTGCACCTCGCGAATGGACTCCATCGTATCCCCGGGCAGTGCGCAGAGTACGTGCGATATGCGCAACTTGTACTCGCCAACCACCGCAAGGTTGCTCTCGCGCAGCAGTTCGTGATTTTGCAGCAGACTGCCGGCAATGGTATTTTCGATGGCTACGATGCCACAGAGCGACTTGTCGGCCTCGACTCTCTCGAAGAGGTCATCGAATGTGGCGCACTCTACCGACTGCACCTCCTCGCCTGCGAAATAGTTGCGAGCTGCCACCTCGTGGAAACACCCCTCGACTCCTTGTATAGCTACCTGTATCATAGATTTGCTCTTCAATAAAAAATCCCGCTCTTACGAACGGGACCATACATCTTTGTTGTTATCTGTTACACACCTTACACATACAATCCCTTATTACTCTCGGCTAAAAAAGTAATAATAAAAAAAGTATGCAGATGCAAAATTAGTCATTGTCAAATCCGTTTACGCTTGTTGCGTAGTGCAAATATAGTAAATATTTTTATAGTTGTTCGGTTTTTGTCAAAAAAATCTGCTTGACAGCCCCCAAATCAGCAATTCTCGATTGTTTCGCCATCGGTAATTGCGGTGAATTACCAACAGATTTTCACCTCTCTCAGCTCCTTAAACTCCTTAACGACTAACTGCTTTCACCTTTCAGTTTT
>JAFQFG010000188.1 GCA_017398695.1 Alistipes sp. | reverse complement strand
GTTTCAAAGGGTTTTGCTTGATTTTGTCCTCAAAACGTTTGGACTTGGAGCGGAAAACGAGACTCGAACTCGCGACCCCAACCTTGGCAAGGTTGTGCTCTACCAACTGAGCTATTTCCGCAATTTGTTTTGCTACTCTTCGGTTTATATAAGCACTTTACGTAAGTGCTTGAAAACTAAGCATTTGAGCGGAAAACGAGACTCGAACTCGCGACCCCAACCTTGGCAAGGTTGTGCTCTACCAACTGAGCTATTTCCGCAATTTCCGAGGAACATTACAAAATCATTTTCCGATTTTGCGAGTGCAAATATAAGGTGTTTTTTTGATTTGCACAAATTTTTTCTAAGAATAATCGGAATAATCTATATTTTTCGCCCAAAAAAGGGTGTGCCTCAAGCGTTTGTTGGGCACACCCTCTCCCTTTACGAGGATTATGTAAGGGGCTTACTCCTCGGTAATCCTAATCGAAAGAATTAAATCTCCACGGCGTATATCGTCAATGACATCCAGACCCTCCACGACCTGACCAAAGCAGGTGTGTACTCCGTCCAGGTGCTGAGTGTTCTGGCGGTTCATGCAGATAAAGAACTGCGAGCCACCCGTATCTTTGCCGGCATGCGCCATCGACAACACTCCGCGGTCGTGGTATTGTCGCGGTGCCGAGGTCTCGCACTTGATGCGATAACCCGGGCCTCCCGTGCCATCTCCACGAGGGCATCCACCCTGAATCACAAAGTCGGGAATCACGCGGTGGAATGTCAAACCGTCGTAGAATCCGTGCTCGGCAAGCTCCACGAAGTTTGCCACCGTGCCAGGGGTTTCGTCAGCGTAGAGTTCGGCTTTCATATCGCCCTTCTCGGTCGAGATAATGGCATATTTCTTCTTGTCAGTCATAATCTTATCTCCAAACAAAATCAACGATTACGGGGAGGTGATCCGATGATTGGCTCCAGAAGTTCGAGATTTTGGTGCGCTTACCGGTTGTGAAGCCGATCTTCGGGCTCTTGGCCTTAATCATTGCTTTGAGCATAGGCTCGCTACCATACATCAGGTCGATACGGCCACCGCCCTGTGTCGAAGTGATAACCACATCACGCTTGTCGGGGCAACCATAAACCTTGATAAGGTCGGTAACCTGCGGTACATTCTCGAGCATATACTTCTGGCCCCAGTAGCGAGGATTCTCATAGCCGAAGTTGTAGTGGCGGTCATCGAGCGGAGTCGAGCAGTTCATATCGCCCGTGATGATCCAATACTTCTCATCAGCAAACTTCGGATTGAGGATCGAACGCTCCATAAATGCCTGGAACTCATCTTTGCGGGTCTTATGGCCACCGTTATTGCGGATGCTCTCTGCTGCCTCGGGGGTGCCACGCTTGTGTCCCATTTCGTAAGCCTGCGGCCAAGTGTGGAAACCTACGAGATTAACCACCTTGCCATCAACCTCTACCTGCGAGTGGATACCTCCGTGCGAGATACCTGCACCACCCAGGCGCTGAGTAAACTTGATGGGGTATTTCGAGGTGATAACTACCGGATAGTTGTCTTGGTGTGCGCCTACGGCAACATACTTATGACCGAAACGTGCGGCAAGTTCAATCCAACCGGTGGGCTCCAGGTGCTCGGTCTCGCCTCTCTTGTAGGATTGTCCCTTGTAGGGGAGATAGCGCTTCTCGTTGACCTGCTTGTCGCCCGTATGGTCGATGTAGATGGTCGAAGCCTCGCAGAATACAGCGATGTCGATATCCTGCTCGTTCATCCACTTCACAAAGTTGTCATAGTTGTTGTGCTGGTCAGCCCACATACCGTTCTGGATGTTGTAGTCCATAATTCGCAGGATACGCTCGCGGGGAACGCTCTTGAGCAGTTTTACTTCGACATCATCGAGGTAGAAACCGTTGATGTACTGCGGCTGTGGATACTTCGACTCCCATTGGAAGTAGCTCTCGGCAGTTGCACCGCTGATTACGAACTTGACTTCACTCCAATACTTCTTATCGGCATCGTTATACGACATGGATACTGCCGAATTGATAATCTCCACACGGTCATCATTGCTGCCAATGTAGGGGTAGTTCTCGTGGTTGAGCGTGCGACGAACACCATCAATCCACATCTCCTTGATAACGCCCACATTCATTGCATGGAAGTAGAGATTCGATGTAGCGCGAGCCTGCGGGCTGTATTTGAACGAAACCTCAATATCGGCAATGCCCTCGATATTCTTTATTGCGGGAGTCCTTACAATACCACGAGCATTCTCCTTAACACCCACTCCAATAAAGCCTTGATACTCCTGCACGCGGAACATCATTGGCCAATCTGCGATATTGCGGTTTGCCAAGTAGCTGTAGCTCATTGCGCCCTCCTCTTTGAGAGTCTGCTTGTAGTCGGTTTGGAGGTAGTTCGTACCCGGAATCTCATAAGTTACGAGGGCTACGGGGCGCTCTGTTCCGGTTGTGCTGTTAGCAACGGGATTTTTGCCATATACGGGGCTGAATCCCTTGAAGTTCTTGCCACCCATGCGATTACCGCCATAGACGAAATTGTCGAACTTCTCCGAGAAGAGCTGATCGGCAGCCGGCTGATATGCGATGGGGTCGATGTTGGTGATGGCGTTAACCTTAACCTCGAGAGGCTTGGTGTCGATGCTCATCGTATGGTGCGAGCGATCGGTGATGGTCACCTTCAGACCCTTGCTGTATGCGCCTACGGGCAGTACGACATAGAAATCCTTGCCTTCAGCTGTGAGGGCGACACCCTCTCCGTTGTTGCTACAATCGAGCGTGGTGAAGTAGATACCTGCAGCTGTTGCGGGGCGCTGTACGAGAACGCCATTAGTCGCATCGAGATTGAAGTATCCGGTCATGTATGTGCCTGAGTTATCCTCCAACTTGATGCAGTTCACTGCGGCATTACCCGCAACTTTCAGGTGCAACACACCACACATGGGCTTAAATACCAACGAATTCTTCACTGTCTGCTCTGCACGCAACGGCATATAGATTCTGTTGAACGAACCCTCTTTATAGAGCTGCACGGGCAGCAGGCGGAAGTGGCTGTGCTTGCCCTTGTCGAGGCTCGAGCAGTCTGCCGGATAGGCTCCGCGGTAGTCGGCTGCCGAGTTGATATCTACCGTGGTCGAAGCGCGACCCTTCTTGTTGACTTTGAGCGAGTATGCTTTACCGTTAACGGTGATTTTGTCACCATTCTGGAATGTGGTGATTTCGGGATTCAATTCTGCGAGCGAAGCGTCCACCTCGATTCGCGCATTCAGAGCTGCAGTCTGTGGTTTAGGCTGCGCTGTACCGGTTGAGATTGCCATGGCGCATGCGGCCATGATTAAAAATATCTTTTTCATATACTTTGCTGTTTTTCTAATTTCGGGTTAGGGTTTATCTCCACTTGAAATCTACGATTACGGGGAGGTGATCCGAAGATTTGTCATAGAAACGCATCTCCTTGTTATAGGGAGCACTGGTAAACTCATCCTTCGGAATCTCGGCACGGATAACACGGCTCATCATCTCGTCGCTACCGTACATAATGTCGATACGAGCCTGCTTTTGGGTAGAGCTCATCAAAACATCGCGCTGATCGGGCGAGTTGTAGGTCTTGGTGATATCCTTGCAACCCGAGTGGTCGAGAACGTAGTTATTGCTACCGTAGCGGGGGCTCTTGGGACCATAACCGAGGTATGCATCATCGAGCGACGAACGGCAGTTGGTGTCACCGGTGATAATCCACAACTTTTGGTCGGCATATTTCGGGTTGGCAACGGTGTTGTCGATGAAGTACTTGGTCTCATAGGTGCGGTAGTCGTGTCCGCCATTATTGTGAGCACTCTCAGCCTCGATGGCTTTGCCCTTGCCCCTTGCCTCGCGCGACATGCCGAAAGGCCACGTGTGATAACCAACGATATTGATAGTCTGGCCATCAACGGTTACCTGTGCGTGGATACCTCCATGCCAAATCTCATGCGGATTCTTGTCACCGAGCTTCTGAACGAGGGTTACGGGGTACTTCGAAGTTACGACTACGGGGTGGTTGTCAATGTGAGCACCAATCTTGGCGTAGGTGTGTCCCCAACGTGTGCCAAGCTCAATCCAGCCATTAGGCTCGAGATAGGGCTCTGTACCACGCTCCCAGCTTTGACCCTTGCCATAGGGGAGATAACGCTCCGTAACATCACACTTTGTGTGAGTCTGGGTTTTGTAGATGGTCTGCGACTCGCAGAAGATGCAGATGTCGGGATCCTGCTCCTGCATCCATTTAACGAAGTTGTCGTAGTTGTTCTGCTCGTCACCCCAGATACCGTTCTGCACGTTGTAGGTTATGATGCGCAACGTGTTCTCGCGAGTCACAGTCGAGATAACCTTCATCTCGATATTGTCGATGCAGAATCCGTGCTTTGTCTTGTCCGATTCGGGGTTTGCTGCCCAGCCGAATGATGTCTCGGGGGTTACGCCGCTAATGACCATACGAACTTTGTTCCAAGTCTGCTGATCGTCGAGTTTGCCCGAGTAGCGGAGAATCTCATTGTCGGCAATCATTCTTACCTTCTCGATCATCGAGTCCTCATAGGGATAGATTTCCTGATTGAGTGAGCGCTTAATGCCGTTAATCCACAACTCCTTGACTACACCTGCGTCGTAAGCTGCGAACTCGACAAACGAGTGCCACTTATCCTTGGGTATAATAGTGAACGAGATCTCGACCTCGTTGATGCCGTTAAGCATCGAGAGTGGCTGTGTCTTTACGCCTCGGTGCAGTGCGGTCTCGGCCGCTCCGGCACTCCACGTTGTAACACCATCCTTGGTTGATTCGACTGTAGCCTCGGTAGAGCTAAGTTCGGGCTTCTCTTGAGCCTTTGCAGAGCCTGCGATGCCGACTACGGCAACTGCAAGCAGTGTTATAAAAAGTTTTTTCATCACTTAAGGTTTGTTTATTGATTGCTTAGTTATTTCATTCTGAAGTCAACAATCACGGGAAGGTGATCTGACGAACGCTTGTGGTGGCGCAGGCCGGGCTCCTTGATGGAGGTTGTAAACTCATCCTTGGGGCTCTCGACCTTCACTACGCGCTCCATCATCGAAGGCGTAGCATAGATGATGTCGATGCGACGCTCCCACTGAATCGAAGGGATCAGCACATCGCGCTCCTGTGGACAGCAGTAAGCCTTGACGATGTCGGTGCAGGGGGTATTTTCGAGCATATACTTGTGTCCCCAATAGAGTGGGCTGTCAGCACCGTGCCCGAAGAAACGGTCATCGAGTGGTGACAGGCAATTTGTGTCGCCCATAATGAGCCAATTCTTACGCTTCTTGAACTTCTTGTTGAGGATTGTACGCTCCATAAATATCTTCATCTCTTCGGTGCGCATCTTCTCTCCATCGTAACGACGACGACTTTCGAGTTGCTCTTTGGTTCTGTCGGTCTTTACCAATTCGCGGCTATAGGCATAGGGGAATGTGTGGAAACCGACAAGGTCAATCTTCTCGCCATTTACATCTACCTGTGCGTGAACGCCTCCGTGTGAAAGTTCCTTGCCACCGAGGGCCTGCTCGAGAGTCAGCGGATAGCGCGAGGTAACCACCACGGGGTGATTGTCCTGATGAGCACCGATAACCCAATATTTGTGACCCCAACGGGCTGCGAACTCTCCCCAATGTGCGGGCAAGTAGCGCTCGGGAATAGGCTCGGGTAGGCGCTTGTCGATGCCTGTGACATAGTTTGATTGCGCCTCGCAGAAGATTACAACGTCCGTGTCGGCACGCTGCATCCACCTGACGAAGTTGTCATAGTTATTACCCTGATCAGCCCACATTCCGTTCTGGATGTTGTAGTCCATCACTCGCAGGTATTGGCTACGATCGAGATGCTCCACAACCTTGACCTCCACGTTGCGCAGACCGAACTTTTTGAGCTCCTTGGTAGCGTAATGTTGTGCCTCCCAACGCATAAAGCTCTTTTCGGTTGCTCCGCTGATTGTGATCTTTGCCTTGTGCCACCAATCGCCTTCAGTCGGTACTGCAGCTCCATTCTCGAGCCACAGACGCTCCATGAGCGAATCCTCGTAAGGGTAGTTGCGGTCGTTCAGTGTGCGCTCCACACCATCAATCGAGAATGAACGGATAACGCCCGCATCGCTGATGGTGAATATGAGATTTGTCTTGGCAGGACGGCGATACTCGAATGTAACCTCGAGATCAGAGATACCCTCTTTGAGTCCGAATGCTCTCGCTTCGACCATCATGTGAACAGGCTTGACCTCCTCCTCGAGTCGTAGGGTAGTGGTGCCATTTGCTGTTTGAGCTACCGTAGCAGTCGAAATTTGAGGTGTGGGACTTCCTGCGTTTAACGATTGAGCGTTTGTGCCACTTGTGATAAGCAGCACAAACGCCAATGTTGTCAGTATGTTCTTGTATGCCATAGACATAGAGTAGAATATTATTCGTGCAGACCCTTGCTGCGCAGGTAGTTGATAAGCAGTGCTGGACGATCGGTCTGAATCAGCGTTGCACCGTGCTTAACCATGTAACCGTAGGCCTTCTCTGCATTCTCGGCACTCTCGACTGCAAAGTCGTCATCCAAACCACCGCAGAGCGATGCCCAAAGGGTGTTGACCCAAACCTTCGACTTGGCCTTTACGATATCCTTTGCAGCCTTCTCGAACTTGTCGGCATAGCCGGGCCTCCAGCAGAGCTCGTAAGCGATGCAGGGGAACGAGTCGAGGTGAGCCTGCAAGAACTCCATCTTACCCTCCTTGTGGAGGTCTACGATAGGCATGTACATCATATTCTTCTTGTAGCTTGCCAACTTCGCCTGAACGACAGCCGGCTCCTCCTTACCCTTGATCAGCACCTGGTCGTGCATGTTGTGCTTGTCGAGCAGAGCCATCACGTCATCATAGAGCTGATAGCCGTGATCCACGTTGATAACTGCGCGATCTTTGCAAACGAGCAGAGCCTCCTCCAGAGTGGGAACCTTGTAGCGGGTCTTCACACCCTGACCGGCACGCAACACCATCTCCTTCATCTCCGCCAGCGTGTAGTCGCTCACCAGACCCTTGCAGTTGGTGGTGCGGTCGACCTTCTTGTCGTGCATCAGGATGATGTGTCCATCCTTGGTCTTCTTGATATCGAGCTCAATGATATCCACACCCATCTGGATAGCACTCTCTATTGCCTCCAACGAGTTCTCGGGGAAGTTGCGCCAATCGGCACGGTGAGCAGCCACCAACACATACTTCGAGTCGGGGTTGTGCAGCTCGGCATAGATACGCTGTGCGCGAGTGAGGTTCTCGGCCTTTTTGGCGGGCTTTGCTGCGATGCAATTCAATGATGTTGCTATGAGGGCAACGAATAAAAGAAGTCTTTTCATTTTGTTTGTTATTTTTAGGTTTATACTATTGTTTGCTCAGCTATTCGGTGGGAGATGCTGCACTTCACGGCCACACTCCTTGCAATGTAATTGCAAATATAGCAAAAAACAGCATTCGTACACCATACGAACGCTGTTTTTTTGAGAGATATTGTAAAATTTATCCCAAATACGATTTTAGCAACTTGCTGCGTGATGAATGGCGCAGGCGACGGATAGCCTTCTCCTTGATCTGACGGACACGCTCACGGGTCAAGTCGAACTTCTCGCCAATCTCCTCGAGGGTCATCTCCGAGCATCCGATGCCGAAGAAGTACTTGATGATGTCGCGCTCACGCTCCGTGAGGGTCTCGAGTGCACGGTCGACCTCTGTGGCAAGCGACTCGTTGATAAGGCCGCGATCGGCATTAGGCGAGTCGGGATTGACCAAGACATCGAGCAGCGAGTTGTCCTCTCCATCAGCGAAGGGAGCATCGACCGAGATGTGGCGACCTGCAACGCGCAGAGTGTCGGTAACCTTCTCCTTCGGCAGCTCCAACTCATTAGCCAACTCCTCGGGTGAGGGAGTGCGCTCATGCTCCTGCTCGAAGCGGGCAAAGGCCTTGTTGATCTTGTTGAGCGAGCCGACCTGGTTGAGCGGCAGACGCACGATACGCGACTGCTCTGCCAGAGCCTGCAAAATCGACTGACGAATCCACCAAACTGCATACGAGATGAACTTGAAACCGCGTGTCTCGTCGAACTTCTCTGCGGCTTTGATCAGGCCGAGGTTGCCTTCGTTGATAAGGTCGGGAAGGCTCAAACCCTGGTTCTGATACTGCTTTGCTACCGAGACCACGAAACGCAAGTTTGCCTTCGTGAGCTTCTCGAGAGCCTCTTGATCACCCTTCTTGATTCGCTGGGCGAGTTCGACCTCCTCTTCAACTGTGATAAGATCCTCCTTACCAATCTCTTGCAGATATTTATCGAGCGATGCGCTCTCGCGATTGGTAATCGACTTCGTAATCTTTAATTGACGCATAATTCTGTGTTATATCTTCTTCTAAAAAAATGACTGTTACAAAGCCGTGATGCTTCATAACAGTCATTGTCTTTCACAACATAGTGACGATTACTCCACAATCACATAGCTTGCGGCACGTCCGTCGGGGTAGATTCCGTCAATAGATGCAATCTTGTCCGTCAA
The DNA here is from genome assembly GCA_017398695.1 of Alistipes sp. Classification (GTDB taxonomy): domain Bacteria; phylum Bacteroidota; class Bacteroidia; order Bacteroidales; family Rikenellaceae; genus Alistipes. The sequence goes on along the minus strand of JAFQFG010000188.1, from coordinate 8,182 downwards.
ACGACTCAGATCGGCAGCTTTGTAGACGGGTTTGTCGTTAATGTGTGTAATCACAAAACCGACCTTCACCCTCGCTCTTGCGAGCAGTCCGCCCTCTTTGAGCTCTGCGACCTGCACACCGCCCTTGATATCTAACTGACGGCACAACTTTGCACCCGCATCAACGAACTTGCCACCTAAAACCTCCACTACGTCAACGCTTTCACGTGAGAGTAGTTCCGCTTTACCGGCTTTATTACGCAGAGTGACGTCAAAATGTTTCACATCATTGCCTCTTTTTACCGATATTTTTACCTTATCGTTGGGGCGATGCTTTGCAATCTGCTCTGTAATGGTGGTTGTATGGTCGATTTTCACGCCATCGATCTCGATAATGACATCTCCCTTGCGGATGCCTGCCTCGGAGGCTGCGCTACCCTCACCGACGGCTGAAACGTATGCTCCACCAATCTCAGTGATGCCAAGCTCTTTGCCCACCTCGTCAATGAATCGTTGGTCAACAGGACGATACGAAACCCCTAACAGCGCACGCTGTACTACGCCATACTCTTTCAGGTCCATAACCACCTTGCGAACGATGGTCTCGGGCACGGCAAACGAGTAGCCGATATAGCTGCCGGTCGAGGATTTGATGACTGTGTTGATGCCGACCAACTCTCCGCGCGTGTTGACCAATGCTCCACCCGAGTTGCCGGGGTTTACGGCAGCATCGGTCTGGATGAACGACTCGATACGGAACTCGTTGGGAATCACATCCAAACGGCGAGCTTTCGCGCTGACGATGCCGGCCGTGATTGTCGACTGCAAATCGAAGGGCGAGCCTATGGCCAATACCCACTCGCCAAGTCGAAGGGCATCCGAACTGCCAAACGGAATGGTCGGGAGGCCTGTCTGCTCAATCTTGATAAGTGCGATGTCGGTTGTCGGGTCGGTGCCGATAATCTTGGCATCGAACACACGCTCATCGTAGAGTTTTACGCGCAATTTGGAGGCATTCTCGATGACGTGATTGTTGGTCACGATGTAGCCATCTTCCGAAATAATCACACCCGAACCTCCGGCACGGCGCTCCTGCACCTGCGGACGTCCTTCATACTGCGGTTGCGGAAATCCGAAGAGCTCGAGGAAGGGGTCGTATGCGCGCTGACGCATCGTGACTTCCTGAATAGCCTCGATGTTCACAACGGCCTTAACTGCATTCTCTGCCGCATAGGTCAGGTCGGGATACTGCTCGGCCTGAAAGGCCGTAAAGTGCGTGTCGAGCGATGTCGGAGTGACCGCTTCGTTGTTGTATTGTACAGAATCTATAATCTCTGTTCCGAGGTTGTTGTCATTCATCGATGCAACACCCCAAGCCGCAGCTCCACCGGCAACAGCCGCCACAGCCACGATTCCTAAAAATGAAAATGCTCTCTTTACCATAATTCAAAAGTTTGTATTGTTCGTTAAGAGGCAATTTGTTTCATAAGCAAAATCAGTTCTTGTTCGTATGATAAACGACTCTCTCGGTCGGATATTGTGTGCACGACCAAAATAAATGTTCTAAATAGCTGATTTTGCTATCTATCTCAACTATTTGCGAGCCTCCTCGTTGTCCTTCTCTTCGGTGTCGTCACCCTCCCAATCGAACCATTCGAATTCGCGTACTCCACCGAGCGAGAAACGGGTGTAGGTGATGGGTAGCCCGCGCTCGAGGAACATCTGCTCGTAGGCGGTCTTGACCGAGAGAACCTCATCGGCATACCCCGAACCATAGATGTCGTCATTGGCAACTTCGCATGGTAGTGAGAAGTGGTCGATAACGGCAGACGTGTAGGCAAAGAGGTGTTGTGAGTCGGTCTTAAGATTGATGACGCCATCCTCTGCAAGCATCTGTGCATATCGCTCCAGGAATAGGGGTGCTGTAAGACGCTTCTTTGCGCGGCGAGTCTTAAGCTGCGGGTCGGGGAAAGTGATCCATATCTCGGCAATCTCGCCCTCTCCGAAGAATGAGTTGATGAACTCGATGCGGGTACGTACAAATGCCACATTCTTCATCTCGCGCTCGGTGGCGGTCTTTGCTCCCCGCCACATGCGGGCACCCTTGATGTCGATGCCGATATAGTTGCGATCGGGGTCGCGCTGAGCGAGAGCTATGGTGTATTCGCCTTTGCCACAGCCGAGCTCGAGCACTATCGGCTTGTCGTTGTGGAAGAAATCCTCATGCCAACGCCCTTTGAGAGGGTGGTCACGATGAAAAATCTCCTCAAATTCGGGTTGTATCATGCAGCCGAAGGTGAGATTTTCGGCAAAGCGGCGCAGTTTGTCTTTTCCCATTACTGTTTGAACAAATCGGTTTCTTCTATGGTTATACCAACCGCCTCGACTCCGCGTACAGGTTGCATTGGTACGATCGAGAATGTGTACTTGCCCTGTTGGTTCAATGAGCATACGGTACGATAGCTAACCATTTGAGTTGTAGTTGCCGGTGTGGTGGGTAACTCTCCGTCAAACATCCAAACGGCAGGCTCTACGCACTCGGACGAGTCCGGTGCAGTTATGCGGATGACAACAGGCAACATCTTTGCGTCGAAATCGGCATTACATCTCACGAAAAATGCAATGTCGAGGTGAGATTGGCTGGGTTGGTTGTTCTCGTATACTATATCTGCACTTTTGCTCCAATTCATCGGATTTACATGGCATACATTCTTCTCTTTGGGACCACATCCGACCATCAGGGCCACACATGTCACAATGGCAACAATACGTGCTGAAAAAATCTTTCTCATATCTTGGCTGAAAAACTGTCTTTATGCGTTACCTCCTCCGTTCTGCGCTCCTCCGTTCTGCGCTCCTCCGTTCTGCGCTCCTCCGTTCTGTGCTCCTCCGTTGCGATTGCCGCGATGACGCCCCTTAAAACGACGGTTACGGCCTTCGTTATTACGGCCTTCGTTATTGCGACCTTCTGCGTTGCGACCTTCTGCGTTGCGACCTTCTGCGTTGCGATTCGGAGTTGCAGCGTTGCCGTCGGTCGAAGTCTGCTCCCTATTCTCTATATGCTCGCTGCCGGATTGGCTTTCGCGGTTCTCGTTGTTGTGGGCAGAGCCGTTGTTGCGGTTTTTATTGCGGTTTTTGTTACGGTTTTTATTGCGCTTCTTGCCGTCGAAACGGGTGATGCTATCCTCTTCGGTGCGGTATGTCGGCTCCTCGACCTCGGGCACGAACTCTTCTCCCTGAAGCTGCTCAACCTTGCGCCCTGCACGATTTGCGGCCAAAATCTCGCGCACACGCGACACCGGCAGAGTGACCAGATTCGACATCGAATCCTTGCTGCTGCTGAAGGTCATCGTGTGGGCCAGGATGTCGCTCTTGACCAGGAAGAACTCTCCGTCAAGAGTTTGCAACGGCTCGCGAAGGCGCGGCATATCCCGACGGGCATCTGCATAGGTGTCGTACTCATACATCAGACAACATTTGAGCTTCGAACATTGACCCGCCAATTTCTGAGGATTGAGCGAGATCTCCTGCACACGCGCAGCGTTTGTCGTAACACTCGAGAAGCTCGAAATCCACGACGCGCAACACAACTCGCGACCACAGGCTCCGATGCCACCAATGCGACCGGCCTCCTGACGGGCTCCAATCTGCTTCATCTCGATGCGGATGTGGAACTGCTCGGCAAAGACCTTGATAAGCTCACGGAAATCGACACGACCTTCGGCAATGTAGTAGAAGATAGCCTTGATTTTATCTCCCTGATACTCAACATCTCCAATCTTCATATCGAGCCCCATCTCAGCGGCAATCTGTCGCGAGCGGATCATCGTCTCGTGCTCGAGGGCTATGGCCTCCTGCCAGCGTTCAATGTCGTAAGGCTTTGCCTTGCGATATATCTTTTTATACTCTCCGTTGTGGGGCGTAAAACCGACACGGCGCATCTGCTTGGCAACCATATCACCGGTGAGCGAAACGGTGCCTATGTCGTGGCCGGGTGAGGCCTCTACTGCAACGATATCTCCACGCTTGAGGTCTAAATTGTTGACATTCTGGTAGTATGAGCGACGTGTATTCTTAAATCGGACCTCTACGATATCGGTCGGTACATTATCGGGATAATCCTCGAGCCAATCGGTCTCGTGGAGTTTGTAACATCCCTCGCAGGGGGTTGCACACGCTTCGCCATTACATTCGCTGAAGGCGCATCCGCAACCCATTTCAGGTTTAATATCTCTATTTTGAAAATCGAACATTATCTCAAATTTTCTACAAAAATAGTAAAAAAATGACAATATAAAATTTTACATCGGATAATTCCTCTTTTTTTCGGGTGGTGAGGGCGGTTTGTCGGAGAGCCCTACTCGCTTTTTGTGCGGAGGGGCGCTCTTTTTGTGCATTTGTGCCTCTCTCGTTGTTATATTTTTGTTTTCTTTTAACTCTTAGGAAGTTGGCGCGATGATGAATCTTCTTTTTTGATGGGGTCTATTTTGTAAAGTGCTGTTAATTAGTGTTTTGCGTAAAATTTTAGGGGGGGGGTGTTTTGGGTTGTCTTAATTTGGATTTTTGGATAAAATTATTTAATTTTACGCTCTGAAAATAAAATAATCAAAAATAACTACATACCGAAAATGCGAAAACTTCTATTGACCATTGCTACCATCGCATGCGTGCACGCAGTTGTGGGGCAAACCGCAGCTCCGAAAATGGAGCGTTGGCAAGATCCGAACATCTATGAGGTAAACCGAGCACCGATGCGCTCGTCGTTTATAGTCTATCCCTCTGTGGAGGATGCAAAGGCGGGCAGCTGCTACAAGAGTTCGCCTCTCTATCGCTCGATAGAGGGCGTGTGGAATTTTGCGTGGTTCGAGCATCGCACCACTCCGCGACCGGCAGATTTCTATGCTGTGAATTTTGATGATTCGGAGTGGGGCAAAATGCCCGTACCGGGTCTGTGGGAGATGAATGGCTATGGAGTGCCTATCTATGTGAATAAGGGCTTTGTCTGGAACAATAATTTTGTCGATAATCCCCCATTTACACCCGATTGGCGCAACCACGTCGGATTGTATCGCCACGAGGTCGAGGTGCCTGCCGAGTGGAAGGGCAAACAGCTCTTCGTGCATTTTGGTTCGGTGACTTCGAATATGACGCTCTATGTCAATGGCAAAGAGGTTGGTTACAGCGAGGATAGCAAGCTGGAGGCTGAGTTCGATATTACGAAATTTGTAAAGTTTGGCGAGAAGAACCTCTTTGCGCTGGAGGTGCACCGCTTCTGCGACGGCTCGTATCTTGAAGATCAGGATTTCTGGCGTTTGTCCGGTATTGCCCGCGCAGCCTACATCTATGCTCGCGACAAGCGCCACCTGAAGGATGTGAAGTTTGTTGCCGAGTTGGCTCACGAGTATAAGGATGGACACCTCGATGTGAATGTCGAGACCACTCCGGGCGTGAAGGGGGTTAATCTTGTCCTGCGTGATGCCGAGGGTCGAGAGGTGCTTGCAGCATCGGCCGTACCCGATAAGTCGGGCAAGGTTGAGGAGTGCCTCCACCTGCACGATGTGAAGGCGTGGAGTGCCGAGTGCCCCAATCTCTATACGCTGACCGTTGAGGCTACCGATGGTGCCAAGTGTATCGAGGCTGCAGCATTTAATGTGGGCTTCCGCACCGTTGAGATCAAAAACGCCCAGTTGCTCGTCAATGGAGAGCCGGTGCTTGTGAAGGGTGCCAATCGCCACGAGATGCACCCCAATCGCGGTTACCACCTCACTTACGAGGATATGGTGCGCGATATCCAACTTATGAAGGAGCTGAACTTGAACGCTGTGCGTACTTGCCACTATCCCGATTCACCGATGTGGTATGACCTCTGCGACAAGTATGGTATCTACGTTGTGGATGAGGGTAATATCGAGTCGCACGGTATGGGCTACAAGGAGAGTACCCTCGCTATTCGAGAGGATTATAAGGCTGCACACCTCGCACGCGACCAGCGTATGGTGCTGCGTGATTTCAATCACCCCTCGGTAATCATCTGGAGCCTTGGTAACGAGGCGGGCAATGGCTCGAATTTCCACGCCTGCTACGATTGGATTAAGGCTTACGACAAGAGCCGTCCTGTGCAGTATGAGCAGGCTTGCCACATATCGTACAAGGATATTCCGAAGAATTATAACTCGGATATCGAAAATCCGATGTATGCCGACTATAAGGAGTGTGAGGAGTATCTGACTTCGCAGCCCAAGCGTCCGCTTATCCAGTGCGAATATGCCCACGCTATGGGTCAGTCAATAGGCTCGTTCAAGGAGTATTGGGACTTGGTGCGCAAGTATCCGAACTACCAGGGAGGTTTTATCTGGGATTTTGTAGACCAGGCGTTGGCGCGCCGCGATGCGAATGGCGTGACCTACACCTATGGTGGTTGCTACAACGATTTCGACTACTCGGATGAGACCTTCTGCTGCAACGGCTTTATCTCGGCACAGCGCAAGCCTCATACCTCGGCTTGGGAGGTTAAGCACCAATATCAAAATATATGGACATCGCCCAAAAACCTTGAGGCGGGCGAAGTAGAGGTCTATAACGAATACTTCTTCCGTGATTTGTCGGCATACCGCCTTGAGTGGACTCTGACGGCCGATGGCAAGAGGGCTCTTTCGGGCGTTGTCGAGAATTTGGAGGTTGCTCCGCAGGAGCGTAAGAGCGTGCAGCTCGGCTATGTTGCTGCTGATGTTGCGGCACTCAAAGGTGAGGTGCTGCTGACCGTGCGCTTTGTGCTGAAGGGTGTGGAGCCGCTCTTGGAGCCGGGTCATGAGGTAGCATTCAATCAGATGACTCTGCGTGCATGGGATGCTGCGGCATCGTACGCGACGGCAACGGCTACTACGAAGGGCGAGGCTCTGCGTATCTGCCGTGACAGCCGTACGGTCTATGGAGCCGACTTCTCGATATCGTTCGCGGGTCAGGGTTGGTTGGAAGACTACACCCTCTGCGGTCGTAAGATGATTGCCGAGCCGTTGCAACCGATGTTCTATCGTCCGATGACCGAGAATGATTACGGTGTGCGTAAGCGTGCCCGCAATGCCCATATCTACCACTCGCATAAGGCTCTGCGCAATCCTAAATATGCGATGACGATGTTCCTTATGGAGCCAAAGGGTGAGAATGTTGAGGTTTATACCGAATATCGCATCGATGAACTCGGTGCGCGTACAGTGGTTATTTATAACATCGCGCCCGACGGAACGGTAGCTGTTACAGAGAAGTTCCGCCCAAGTAGCAGCTATAAACTCAATATGACTTCGATGTTGCGTGTGGGTGTGGCTCTGGCTATGCCCGACAGCTACGACACCATCAAGTTCTATGGTGCAGGTCCTCATGAGAGCTATTGCGACCGCAAGAGTGGTAATAAGGTGGGTGTCTATAAGCAGAGCGTCGATGAGCAGTTCTGTATGACTTACGTCCGTCCGCAGGAGTCCGGCTCACACTGTGACCTGCGCTGGTGGCGCATTACCGACTCGTCGGGTCACGGCTTGGAGGTGCGCTCGAACGTGCTGTTTGCGGCTACGGCAATACCTTATCCGATGTCGCAGATAGATATCCACTCGGATGACTATCGCAAGCACCCGACCATGCTTGAAAAAACGGGTAAAACCTATGTCAATATCGATATGGCACAGGCCGGATTGGTGTGTGAGGATAGCTGGGGTGCAGTGCAACTGCCGCAGTATCGCATACCTTACGATAAGCACACCTTCGAGTTTGTGCTGAAGCCGTTGAGATAGTTTCGCATGTGCGTACCATAATATATATAGGTGTACAGAATACGTAATTGACTTCATCATATAACATAAGAGAGATTTGATAACACGAAACCTTATATCCACAACTCTTCGACCGAGGTTTAATAACCTCGGTGGAGGAGTGTGCCATAATAGTAGTCAACGATGGGTATATCGCGTTCAAAATGGCGCGAATACGGAAGTTGCTGCTATTGTGAGGGGGGGGTATTCCGCTGGTTATCAGGTAAATGCTGCGAACATAGAGAGGGGCGATTGTCCCTTTGTAGGCTGTGTCGAATGACACCGCCCGCTTTGTTGTGTGCATAGTTGGAGCATTTTTTAAGAGATAATAAACATACTTTACAATTTATTTACTAACTAATTAATTCTATTAACTATGGTTAAAACAAACATTTCGACCAATT
>JAFQFG010000187.1 GCA_017398695.1 Alistipes sp. | reverse complement strand
TTCATCATCGGCGCTACCTTCGGCTCATACTCCTCGGGCAGCTGGATAAGATCCGACTCCTCGGCTCCAAACGAGCGGTAGTACTCGTTGAACTGCGCCACAACATCGTAGCGTTGAGCCATACCGGCCAAGTAGTAGAGTTGCGACAACTCGTCGAACTTCTCGTCGATAATTCCCGATACGAGGTCGGCAGTCACGCCATCAAAGCGCAGATAGTGTTCGATATACTCGATGAGCACCTCGGCATAGTCCACCAACAGAGCATCACCCTTCTCGCCCTCGCCAATAGCGTAGTAAGCCTCGATGAAGGGGTAGGTATTGGCCTCGGTGTAGCGAATCTGCGATGTGGGCAGCACCTTCAGACCACGGTCGAGCAGTTCGATAGCCTTCTCATTGTCGCCACGGCGAATAAACTCCTTTGCCACACGGGCAAACGACTCACGGGCACGCGACACTCCGAGGTTATACTGCGTAAAGTAGTCGACATAGACCTTCTCATCGGCCAGATTGCCATAGCGGAAGGTATTCATCATCAGCGGATAGACATAGTCGGGGTCGATACGGCCAATCTCCCACGAACTCTTGTAGGGAGTGAGTATCGGCACCAAGCGATACGAATATCCATCAAACTGCAAGTAGTCGAGCAGACCCAACTCCTGCAGAACATACACCTGTGTGAAGGCTATCGGACGTTTCCAATCGAAGTTGGCCAGCAGATCGAGGATCATCATCTGACTCTTGTCGAGCGATGATGCCGTGATGTTCAGGTAGACCGTATCGACCATCAAATCTCTATCCTCGGGTTTCACAATACCCGAAGCGATTGCATTATCCTTATTCACCGGCAGAGCTATGCGGCGAGCCGGCAGGTAGTCGGTCATCGAGCCATCGACCAGCGAAGCCTTCGAACGCGAATCCTCACTACGGACAAACTCCATAACCTCCTTAATCTCGACCACTCTGTTCAAGCGCTCCTCCACAGGCAACCAATCGTTGGTATTGTAGTACTTGCTGCGAGGTAACGAGAAGGGTACTCCCTCGGCATCGTTAGCCTTACACTTCATTTCGTCAATATACCAATCGCCTCCAAGATAGCTTGAGTTCATGATACGCACATCAGGTCGCACCTCATCCACCTCCTGATTGAACCACAGGGGGAAGGTGTCGTTATCGCCATAGTTGATGATAATCGAGTTGGGCAGTGTCGATTGCAGATAGTTCCAACCCACATCGCGAGCCATCGTTCTGCCCGAGCGGTCGTGATCGTCCCAATTCTGAGCACAGAGAATGGTCGGCACCGAGAGGCAGACCACCGTAGCTGCCACTGCCACAGCCGTATTGTTGCGGCGCGTAATAGCCGAGAACATATCCTTCACGGCCAACACTCCCAAGCCTATCCACATCGAAAAGGCGTAGAATGAGCCTGCATAAACGTAGTCACGCTCACGCACCTCTGCCGGTGACGAGTTGAAGTAGACCACCAACGCAACACCCATCATGATGAAGAGCCACATCACAACCGTAAAGTTGCGCTGGTCGCGGTTGAGTTGGTAGATCAGACCTATCAATCCCAGGATAAAGGGCAGGAAGAAGTAGGTATTGCGTGCGCGGTTGTCGGCAATCTCGCGTGGCAGATTATCCTGCGGGCCGAGGTAGAGTTCATCCACAGGCTTTATACCCGAGAGCCAATTTCCGTTTGTGATGGTCACATCCGAAGCCTGGATATCATCCTGACGACCGACGAAATTCCAGAGGAAATAGCGAAGGTACATGTAGCTCAACTGGTAGGAGAAGAAGTAGTTGAGATTTTCGAGGAACGTAGGCTCCACAATCGTACGCACACTCTCGCCATTGCTGTAGCGCACCTTCTTGCCGTAGTCGAGCACCTCGCCACGCATAGGGCGACCCTTCTCATCGCGCAAGGCCTCACCATTCCCGTCACGCAAAACGTCGACCTTGGTACGGTATGCTGCCCACGGCTTATAGTCGCGCTCCTTCTTATTGTAGTCCCACATTCGGGGGAAGAGGTGCATAAACTGCGAGGGGTAGGTATAGCCTTCGATGGTCGTAGCCTTCTCATAGCGGCCCGTATCCTTGTTGAGATAGTAGAACTCCTTGAGTTCATAATCCTCGATGGGTGCCGAGTAGTAGGCTCCATACAGAAGCGGACGATTGCCGTACTGGTCACGATTGAGCACCGAGAGCAGAGCATGCGGATTATCGGGATCGTTGCTATTCATCGGTGGATTGGCCGCAGCACGTATCGACACCGAGGCATACGACGAGAATCCGAGCAAAATCATCGTCAGCGACAGCACCGCGAGGTTAGCCAAACGCCATCCCTTGCGGTGGGTAAACCACACTCCCCAGCCACACAGAGCCATCAGCGCAAAGGCGAAAAATATCATACCCGAGTTGACAGGCAGACCGAACGTGTTGACAAACAGCACATCGACCATCGCTCCGACATACACCGTATAGGGGATGATGATACCGTTAATCACGAGCAGCAAGGCACCCGAAGCGAGCGTTGCCCACACACAGCCCTTGAGTGTAACCTTCGCCGTCTTGCGGAAGTAGTAGATAAACACCAGCGCGGGGATGGTCAACAAATTCAAGATATGGACACCTATCGACAATCCCATCAAGTAGGCAATAAGCACAATCCAGCGTGCCGAGTGTGGCTCATCAGCCTGCTCCTCCCAGCGCAGCATCAACCATACGACCAGGGCCGTAAACATCGACGAGAGAGCATACACCTCACCCTCGTATGCCGAGAACCAGAAGGTGTCGGTAAAGGCATAACCCAATGCGCCCACAACACCTGCACCCAGCACCGCAATAGCATTAGCTTTCGAGAGCTCCTTACCCTCGCGCTGATAGAGGCGACGGGCAATGTGAGTGATGGTCCAAAAGAGGAACAAGATGCAGAATGCGCTTGCTATGCTGTTCATGGCATTCACAGCGTGCGGCACATAGTATGACGACGGTGCGAAGAGCGTTGCCAAACGCGCCAACATCATAAAGAGCGGGGCCCCGGGAGGGTGTCCGATTTCGAGTTTGTAGGATGTTGCGATAAACTCGGCGCAGTCCCACAGACTCGACGAGGGCTCCATCGTAAGGATATAGACCACGGCAGCGATGGCAAAGACCACCCAACCTATGATTCTGTTCCAGCGATTAAAATTTTTCATCTTCTATATTATGTTATTCGTTTTCGAACATTTATCGACGCAATGTCAAAACGCAAAGGTAGGAATTTAACGCTAAACTACGAAAGTTTATTACATAAACTTTACATTCAGCACCTTTTAATTCCATTAATAAGACGAAAACCGGTCACTATCCCCACAAAAAAAAGGGGATGACTAAAAAGTAAATTTGTCATCCCCATTTTATCAGGAGGTTGAATAAAAAGATGTAGTTTTAGGCTTGCGAAGCCCGAAAAAGCGGAGTTTACTAAGCGTAAATGAGCATTTTGAGGGCGAGCGTAACGACAAAATACACTTTTTATTCAGCCTC
>JAFQFG010000186.1 GCA_017398695.1 Alistipes sp. | reverse complement strand
GCACCCAGCGGCACATGAACAGCCATCTGGTCACCGTCGAAGTCGGCGTTGAATGCCGTACATACCAACGGGTGCAGCTTGATGGCCTTACCCTCTACCAGCACCGGCTCGAAGGCCTGAATACCCAGACGGTGAAGCGTCGGGGCACGGTTCATAAGTACCGGATGACCCTTTATGACGTTCTCCAGAATTCCCCAGATAACCGGGTCTTTTCTGTCGATAATCTTCTTTGCTGACTTAACAGTCTTAACGATTCCGCGCTCGATGAGCTTACGGATAACGAACGGCTTGTACAACTCTGCCGCCATATCCTTCGGAATACCCATCTCGTGCATCTTGAGCTCGGGACCCACGACGATAACCGAACGTGCCGAGTAGTCAACACGCTTACCCAGCAAGTTCTGACGGAAGCGGCCCTGCTTACCCTTCAACGAGTCCGACAACGACTTCAACGGACGATTCGACTCATTCTTCACAGCGTTGCTCTTGCGCGAGTTGTCGAACAACGAGTCGACAGCCTCCTGCAACATACGCTTCTCGTTGCGGAGAATTACCTCCGGAGCCTTAATCTCGATAAGACGCTTCAGGCGGTTGTTACGGATAATAACACGGCGATACAGATCGTTCAAATCCGATGTCGCAAAACGACCTCCATCCAGCGGCACCAGCGGACGCAACTCGGGCGGAATGACCGGAATAACCTTCAGAACCATCCACTCGGGGCGGTTCTTGCCGTTCGATGCACGGAACGACTCGATGACATTCAACTGCTTGAGAGCCTCGGTTTTACGCTGCTGCGAAGTCTCTCTCGATGCCCTATCGCGAAGTGCATACGACATCGAATCGAGATCAACCTGCTGCAACAGAGTGTAGATAGCCTCAGCACCCATCTGTGCAACGAACTTATCGGGATCGTCATCTGCCAAGGCCTGGTTGCCCTTCGGCAGAAGAGCCAACGTATCGAGATACTCCTTCTCCGAGAGGGTCTGCAGACGCTCGATGCCGTGCTCGGCAGCAGCTCCTGCGTTGATGACCACATAACGCTCGTAGTAGATAATCGTCTCGAGCTTCTTCGACGGAATACCCAGCAGGTAACCAATCTTCGAAGGCAACGACTTGAAGTACCAGATGTGAACCACGGGCACAACCAACGAGATGTGACCCATACGCTCACGACGCACCTTCTTCTCGGTAACCTCCACTCCGCATCGGTCGCAGACGATTCCCTTATAGCGGATACGCTTGTACTTACCGCAGTGGCACTCGTAATCCTTCACCGGACCGAAGATACGCTCGCAGAACAAACAGTCACGTTCGGGCTTGTAGGTACGATAGTTGATGGTCTCGGGTTTGAGGACCTCACCGCTCGACTGCGCCAAAATCTCCTCGGGAGAAGCCAAGCCGATGGTGATGCTGTTATAACCACCGCTATGCGATTTATTGTCTTTAGTGATTGACATATTCTATCTTTTTTTCTGTTTCTTACACCTATCCGTTAACTACTCCAACTTGACCGACAGAGCCAAACCGCGCAACTCGTGCAGCAACACATTCATCGCCTCGGGAATACCCGGCTTCGGCAGGTTATCGCCCTTAACGATAGCCTCGTATGCCTTCGCACGACCCATAACGTCATCAGACTTGATTGTCAAAATCTCCTGAAGAATGTTGGCTGCACCGAAGCCCTCGAGTGCCCAAACCTCCATCTCACCAAATCGCTGACCACCAAACTGGGCCTTACCTCCAAGAGGCTGCTGCGTAATGAGTGAGTACGGGCCAATCGAACGCGCGTGCATCTTATCATCGATCATGTGACCCAGCTTAAGCATGTAGATCACACCTACCGTAGCCGGCTGATCGAAGCGCTCTCCGGTACCTCCATCGTAGAGGTAGGTTCGACCGCTGCGAGGCACGCCTGCCTGTGCTGTGTAGTCGTTAATCTGCTCGAGCGATGCTCCGTCAAAAATAGGTGTTGCAAACTTCAAACCGAGCTCCTTACCTGCCCAACCGAGAACAGTCTCATAGATCTGGCCAAGGTTCATACGTGAAGGCACACCCAGCGGGTTCAGACAGATATCAACGATTGTTCCATCCTCGAGGAACGGCATATCCTCATCGCGAACAACCTTCGCAACGATACCCTTGTTACCGTGGCGACCTGCCATCTTATCACCAACCTTCAACTTACGCTTCTTTGCGATGTAGACCTTTGCCATCTGGATAACTCCGTTGGTCGGAATATCATCTCCGTTGGTGAGGTTATAGCCCTCACGCTTGATAGCGGCATCAGCCTTCTTCCACTCGATGGTATAGTTGTTAATAGTTGTTTCAATCAACTTATTGAGGTGCTCATCCGAGGTCCAGTTGCAAGTGCCGAGGTTCATATAACCGGTAGCAACACCTGTCTTCTCGTCGATGGTATGACGCGAAATCTCGTCAAGCATCTTCTGCGAGAACTTGGTGCCCGCAGCATAGAGCTCCGCACCAAAGTAGTCGGTAACACCGGTAGTAGTCTTACCCTGAACAAGCGACCACAACTTCGATACCAGCAACTTAGTCAAGGCTGCAACCTGCTCTGCGAACTTAGCATTGAGGTTCTCGAGAGCCTGTTTCTCGCTGTTGCGGTTCTTCTTCGACTCCTTGCTTGCACGGCTATAGAGTTTGGTATCGATAACCACACCATGCAACGACGGCTGAGCCTTAAGCGATGCATCCTTAACATCGCCCGCCTTATCTCCAAAGATTGCGCGAAGCAGCTTCTCCTCGGGCGAAGGATCGCTCTCTCCCTTAGGAGTGATCTTACCGATAAGTATATCGCCCGGGTGCACGTTAGCTCCGATGCGGATAATACCGTTCGCATCCAGATCCTTGGTAGCATCCTCGCTCACATTCGGAATGTCCGAAGTAAGCTCCTCGACACCACGCTTGGTATCGCGAACCTCCATAATATACTCGTCGACGTGTACCGACGTGAAGATATCCTCACGCTGGATACGCTCCGAAATCACGATAGCATCCTCGAAGTTATATCCCTTCCAAGGCATGAACGCAACCTTCAAGTTGCGACCCAGAGCCAACTCTCCATTCTGTGTCGAGTAGCCCTCGGTCAGAATCTGACCCTTCGTCACCTTATCACCGGTAAGTACAGTCGGCTTCAGCGTAATCGAAGTATTCTGGTTGGTCTTGCGGTAGCGCGGCAACTCGTAGGTCGTAACCTCCGGCTGGAACGAGCAGATCTTCTCCTCCTCGGTGCGCTCATACTTAACCTGAATCTTGGTTGCATCTGCAAAGACAACTTCGCCATTGCCCTCAGCCACAATCTGGATACGGCTATCCGAAATCATCTCCTTCTCGATACCGGTTCCGACAATCGGCGACTCGCAAGTTACCAAAGGTACTGCTTGGCGCATCATGTTCGATCCCATCAACGCACGGTTCGCGTCATCATGCTCGAGGAACGGAATGAGGCTCGCTGCAATCGAAGCAATCTGATTCGGTGCAACGTCCATCAAATCTACCTGCTGCGCTGTGATTACGGGGAAGTCTGCACCCTCACGAGCCTTGATACGATCGGGCTGCAAGAAGTTGCCCTCATCGTCAATAGGCATGTTCGACTGTGCTACAACCTTACCCTCCTCCTCTTCTGCAGAGTAGTAGCAGATATGCGAATTGTCCATATCAATCTTACCGTTGGTAACGGTACGATACGGAGTCTCGATGAATCCCATATCCGAAATCTTCGCATACACGCAGAGTGATGAGATAAGACCGATATTCGGACCCTCAGGCGACTCGATAGGACACAAACGACCGTAGTGTGTATAGTGCACGTCACGAACCTCGAAACCTGCACGATCACGCGACAGACCACCGGGTCCAAGTGCCGACAAACGACGCTTGTGGGTAATCTCCGCCAGCGGGTTAATCTGGTCCATGAACTGCGACAACTGCGAGGTTCCGAAGAACGAATTGATAACACTCGACAAAGTCTTGGCGTTAATCAAATCCACCGGAGTAAATACCTCATTGTCACGAACATTCATTCGCTCACGAATCGTACGAGCCATACGTACGAATCCAATCGAGAACTGATTCGACAACTGCTCGCCAACGGTACGTACACGACGGTTCGAGAGGTGGTCGATATCGTCCACATCTGCCTTCGAGTTGATGAGCTGAATCAGGTACTTGATAATCGCAATGATATCCTCACGAGTAAGGGTACGAATTGCAGGATCGATGTCGAGATCGAGCTTCTTGTTGATGCGGAAACGTCCAACATCTCCCAAATCGTAACGCTTATCCGAGAAGAACAACTTGTCAATCACATCGCGAGCCGTAGCCTCATCGGGCGGCTCCGAGGCACGCAACTGTCTGTAAATGTAGACAACAGCCTCTTTCTCGGAGTTACACGGATCTTTCTGCAATGTGTTGTATATAATCGAGAAATCTGTACCCGACGGATTCTCCTTGTGAAGGAGAATGGTCTTGGTACCACTCTCGAGAATCTCGTCAATATGACTCTCCTCGAGCACAGTTTCACGGTCGACAATCACGTTGTTACGGTCGATTGACACAACCTCACCTGTATCCTCATCTACGAAGTCCTCGACCCATGTCGAAAGGACACGTGCTGCCAACTTGCGACCTACGGCCTTCTTCAGATTGGTCTTGGTCACCTTAACCTCATCGGCAAGGTCGAAAATCTCCAAAATCTGACGATCGTTCTCAAAGCCGATAGCACGCAACAATGTCGTTACGGGCAACTTCTTCTTACGATCGATGTAGGCATACATCACATTGTTGATGTCGGTAGCAAACTCAATCCACGAACCCTTGAACGGGATGATTCGTGCCGAGTAGAGTTTAGTGCCATTGGTGTGCATCGACTGGCCGAAGAATACACCGGGCGAACGATGCAACTGCGAAACAATAACGCGCTCCGCACCATTGATGACAAACGTACCACGCTCGGTCATGTAGGGAATGGTGCCAAAGTAAACATCCTGAACCACAACGCCGAAATCCTCATGTTCGTCGTCGGTGCAGTACAACTTGAGTTTCGCCTTCAGAGGCACACTGTAAGTCAAACCACGCTCAAGGCACTCTTCAATCGAATAGCGGGGCGGGTCGATGTAGTAGTCGATAAACTCAAGAACAAAATTGTTTCTTGTGTCAGTAATTGGGAAGTTCTCTTGGAACACTTTGTAGAGGCCCTCGTTCTTACGATTCTCGGCCGTAGTGTCCATCTGGAAGAAATCCCTGAATGATTTGAGCTGTATCTCCAACAAGTCAGGATAAGGCACTCTGTTCTTGACTGTGGAGAAGCTAATTCTCTGTTGTTGTTGTGTTGTGGACATTCTTGAATCCAATTATATGTAGTTTTCTTAATTGCCTAGAAAAACTTTCGTTGTCGACACGGAACCCTCTCGACTTCCGTATCGTCTTGCGAAACAAAACAGGCCTATCCAAACTCTTCTCTCAGAGGCTGCCTTCTGCAACTCTGCTACCATCAACCATCCAACCTAACCCGTCGATAGCTCGGAATACCTCGTTTTGTTATCCGCGCAATGCTCTCGATGTAAACACATTACACCCCGAGAGCATCTCTTGTCTTATAAGATTAAGCACAGCTCTTATCGGCACTCTTAATCTTTAGACCACAAAAGGCATAGAGCCACCACCGCTTTGTGGTAGGCTCTACACCTGAATAGTCTGATGTTGCGTGAAGCGAACTATTTGAGCTCAACCTCTGCACCAGCCTCTTCGAGTTGAGCCTTAACCGACTCAGCCTCCTCCTTCGATACACCCTCCTTAACAGCCTTGGGTGCACCGTCAACCAGTGCCTTTGCATCACCAAGCGAAAGACCTGCGAGGTCCTTAACAACCTTGATTACCTGCAATTTTGCCTGACCTGCGCTCTTAAGAATCACGTCGAAAGTCGTCTTCTCAGCAGCAGCAGCCTCACCTGCAGCAGCAGGAGCAGCAGCAACTGCAACAGCTGCAGCAGCCGGCTCAATACCATACTCCTCTTTGAGGATGGTAGCCAATTCGTTTACCTCCTTAACAGTCAAGTTTACCAACTCCTCTGCCAATACTTTTACATCTGCCATAGTTGTAATTTTTATTAAATTTGTTTTTG
>JAFQFG010000185.1 GCA_017398695.1 Alistipes sp. | reverse complement strand
TTACTAAAAGCGCTTTAATATAGCATATATCTCAAAGGCAAAGCCTCCAATGACAAGTATAGGCGCAAGAGTTATGCGACGCCAAGAGAACATCTCATAGTTGAACTCGGAAGGCGATTCGCTACCACCACCGGCCATAAGAATAAATCCCAAAACTATAACCACAAAGCCTACGAGAAGCAGAATGTAGTTTTTCATGGTCAAGGGCATCTTCTCGTCGTTGTTATCGGATATTTTATTGAACAGTTTTTTCATAATTAGTAGAGATATATCTTATTAGACTTCATATTTACAAATTTGTTTACGGCAAAGAGTGTGAAGAGTAGCGACACCACCACACCGACAACAACCATACCTACCAATATAACGGCTGCAGCCTCCAACAATTCGGGAGATGAGAGTTCCGGCATCTTTTGGTCTACGCCGTAAATCATTGCTCCAAAAAGAGAGGCCGCAATAATGCCCGACCAAACACCCTGCTTCACACTATCCCAGAGGAATGGTCGAATAATAAACCACTTGGTAGCTCCGACCAGCTTCATCGTATTGATAAGGTAGCGTTTCGAGAAGATCGCTAAGCGTATCGTATTGTTGAGCAGAGTGAGTGAAATCACGAGCAATACCAACGCAAACAGCAACAACACCGGGCGCACCTTATTGACGGTCGAGTGGACCTTCTCGATAAGATCAGCCGGATACGACACATGCGCCACACCTTCGCGTTCGCTGATGTCGGCAATAAAGACATCGAGTGCTGCACGGTTTTCGGAGAGCGAGTTCAAACGCACCTCAAATGAGTCCATTAGCGGGTTTTCGTCCAGCACCTCCTCGAACTCCACAGCAAAAATCTTGCGAAATTCATCATCCTGAAGTTTCTCCTCCTTTGAGAGGTAGGTAATTTCTGCCGTGATAGGATTTGCAGCAAGCAACCCCTTCACCGCCTCTTTTCGCTCATCGGTAATACCCTTCTCCAACTCCACGATAAGGGTAACACTCTCCTGCAACGAATCGGCCACTCGCATTGCCGCTGTCATCAGGTAACCCACCGCACCAAGCAAGAAGAGCACCAATGCAATGCTTACGGTCGAGACGATATACGAGTTTCGAACCTTCCGTCTGATTATTCGATTATTCTCCATTTTGACCTAATTTTCGTCTGATTGCCATAAATATCAGCACTGCCACACCGAGCAGAATCACTGCCGAGAATGCCGCTGTCACGCCCTCGACCAGACTCCACTGCGGAGCGCGGAAACGCCACTCGACATCGTGTTCTCCCTCGGGCAGACGCATTGCACGAAGCACATAGTCGGCACGGAAGTAGGGAGCCTCCACTCCATCAACGTATGCACGCCACCCTTTGTTGTAGTATA
This sequence comes from Alistipes sp., assembly GCA_017398695.1. GTDB lineage: Bacteria > Bacteroidota > Bacteroidia > Bacteroidales > Rikenellaceae > Alistipes. The sequence goes on along the minus strand of JAFQFG010000185.1, from coordinate 1,199 downwards.
TCTCAGAAAATACAGCTACGGCCTCCTCGGATGCAGTGTAGTGATACTTAAGCCTATTTGGAGCATACTCCGTAAGATGGATTTCGCCTTTGAAATCTATGGGTGCATAGGCTCCGATCGCGGGCTTCTGCTCAAAGTCGACCACCGCAACCTTTTTCAAGTCGGTCACGCCAAGGGCATCAATCTCCTCGCGTGGCGAGTTCACATAACGCAGCCCCTCGACAAACCATGCAGCACCATTTGCACTCTCACGATACAGAACCTTTCCCTCAGGGTCGATGACGTAGCGGGTGTTCATCATATCGAGAACCCCCTCATCGCCCTTTGCCAGGTAGTTATCTATCAAGTCCTGATAACGGGCAAGCTTTGCTCCATGATAGCCTCCCACCGAGCGGTGGAAGTAGGATGTGGTAGCGTCGTTGAATGGGCTAACCGTGAGATTCAGCACGCGATATCCCGGGTCCTTATCCTTCATAATCTGCAAATCGGCCTGCGACGGCTTTACCTTAGCATGGCGTTCCGTAACAAAGCGGTCATGCGAGAGGAATCGCATATTCACAGGCACCATGTCGGCCAAAACCAACACTGCCATTACCGCCACCAAACTCTTGCGACCGATCTTTCGCAACGAGTAGAGTGCAACAGCTCCGGCAGCCAATGCGATAAAGAGGAACGAACGCCATGCATCATGGCTCATTATCTCGACACGCTCCTCGACCATTGCAGCTGCAACCTCCACACCGAGTTGTTCATGATAGCCACGCGAGATATAGTCGTCGGCACCCGAGCCTTTAAGCATGTGGTAGAACTGCTCTATCATCAAATCCTCCGACTCGGCGCGTCCGAAGTCGAAGAGCGAGCCACCCGCAACAGCAAACAGCAGGCAAACTCCACCCGTGATACCTGCAGCCCACGCCATCGGGCGCAGGATATCTCGACGCTCGGCTTCGTCCGTCTGCCACAACTTCCAGAGTGCAATACCGGCAAATAGCGGCACCGCCCACTCCAACACGACAAGCGTAGTTGACACGGTGCGGAACTTATTGTACATTGGCAGATACTTGAAACATAGCTCGGTAAACCACATCGCATTGTGTCCCCACGAGAGCAGGAGCATCAGCAACATCGACCCCAAAATCCACCATCTGTCACGGTTGCGCGAAATCAGTGCTCCGAACAGAGCAAGGAAGATGGCTACA
>JAFQFG010000184.1 GCA_017398695.1 Alistipes sp. | reverse complement strand
CTTCACGGTATCCTCCTCGCTCTTTGGTTTGTCCTTGATTACCGAGGTTACAAAACGCTCCAACTGCGGGATAAACCAGATGAGGATGCAGGTATTGAAAGTGTTGAACAGCGTGTGGAACATCGACAGTCCATAGAGCGCAGCCGTAGACTCGGGCGAGGTGGCCTCAATCACACCTCCATAGCTCATCTCGGCAGGATTGGGATAGCCCCAGCTCGAGATAATCAAGCCGACAAGAGCCGTGAAGGGCTTGAAGAGTACCAATGCCCACACCACTCCAAAGAGGTTGAATACCGTGTGGGCCAATGCGGCACGTCTTGCATTCGCGTTGGCAACCGCTGCTGCGATGTTGGCTGTGATGGTTGTTCCGATATTCTCACCGAGAACCATTGCTGCCGCCATGTGGAACGGAATCCAACCAAGGCTCATCATAATCAGAGTCAGAGCCATCGTTGCACTTGATGACTGCAGGACGAGTGTCAGCACTGTGCCGAATAGGAGGAAGATGAGTACCGACCAGAATCCGTGCTGTGTCCACTCGGTGATGAACGAGAGGACCTCGGGGGTCTTTTGCAAATCGGGTACCGACTCCTTCATTAGCGACAAGCCGAGGAAGAGCAGCGAGAATCCGATGATAAGTTCGCTGATGTTGCGTCGTTTTTCGCTCTTGGCGATGCTTAAGATAAATCCTACCGCCATCAGAGGTACTGCCAGAATCGAAATATCGGCCTTAAATCCGAGCAACGAAATAAACCATGCCGTGACCGTCGTACCGATGTTTGCACCCATAATGACTCCAATAGCCTGATTGAGTGCCAGCAGACCTGCATTTACAAATCCGACAACCATAACGGTCGTGGCGCTCGATGATTGGATGATGGATGTGATGGTCAAACCTGTCGTGACACTCTTGAAACGATTGGAGGTCATAGCCGATAGGAAGTGACGCATCTTGTCTCCGGCAACCTTTTGGAGTCCGGCACTCATTAGGTTCATTCCGTAGAGGAACATACCGAGAGCTCCGAGTAGTGTGAATAGTTGTAATACCATACCTTTATTATATTAGTTTGAGTTTGCAGTTTTAGTGCCGTTCCTATCTGTTTGGAACAATAATTTTCTGTTATTTCGCTAACAAAAATAGCAAAAAAAATGAGCGAGTGTTCTCCGTTGTAGAGAAATTAACAAATAGTTAAAGATATGGTAAAGATTTCGTAACATTATCCGCTGCGTGGCGGGGGAGAGCTACAACCTAACTACGAAGTAGCCGGCTCCGCTGCGTCTGGCAGCCTCGATGCCTACCTCCGAGTCCTCGAAGATGAGTGTCTCGGCCGGAGTTACCCCCTCAGCCTCCATAGCCTTGAGGAAACAGTCGGGTGAGGGCTTGGAGTGCTCTACGGCCTCGCTTGTCAGTATGCCGTCAAAGCCATCCTCAATGCCTAAGTATCGCATGGCGTTGGTTACGTTGTCGCGATGACCCGTAGAGACCACCCACGCCTTGCCTCCCTGTGCTCGAAATGCCTGCACAAAATCCCATAACGGGCGGTTGAGCCTTACGGTGTCGAAGTGGTTGGGGTAGAGCTCAATCTTGCGGTGACGTATGCGCTCGATATCCTCCTCGCGGGTGTAGCCGATGTCGCGCAGAAATTCGGTGCAGCGCAGACCAAAATATTTTTGCAGATATAGCTCTTCAGAGAGTTCAAATCCCTCCTCGGCGAGGGCATCAACGTATGCCAAAGTGTTGGCGCGACGGGTGTCGGCAAGTGTGCCGTCAAAGTCGAGTAGAAGAAGTTTTATCTGCATCGTTTGCGAGTGTGAGCGTTTGTTTTGTTAAGGTTAATCGAAGGACTGCATGCCCGATTGCGATATGCGGATGATGCGCTGGTACTCTTCGGGCGAAAGTTCCATGAAGAAGTAGTGTATCGGGTCTACACGCATGCCGTTATAGCGCACCTCGTAATGGAGGTGTGGAGCCAGCGACAATCCCGAGTTGCCCGACAGCGCGATGATGTCGCCACGACGGACACGCTGGCCACGTCGGACATTAGCCTTCGAGAGGTGGCTGTATTGTGTCTGGTAACCGTTGTAGTGATCAATGACGATGCTCTGGCCATAGGTCGAGTTACGCCCCGAAACGCTCTGCACCACACCATCGGCGGTGGCAAAGACGCGAGAACCTTCGGGAATGGTGTAGTCCACGCCTTGATGCGATTGTAGCGTGCGATAGAAGGGGTGCATCAACGTTCCGTAGCCGGCAGTGAGCAGTGTCAGGTGGTGGTTGATGACGGGCTGTATCGAGGGGATGTTGTTGAGCCCCTTGCCTACACGCTCCACATCATCATTCAGGCGTACATGAGCACCCTCGAGTTGCGACATCTTGAGCTCAATGGCATTAATGCCTGCTTCGAGTTCGAGGCTGAGTCGGCGGTTGCTCTTTGTGAGCATATTCTCCTGCAAGGTGAGTCGTTCTTCGCCATATTCGGCATCCAGTTCATAGGGGGTCGATTCGAAAAGAATGTTGAAGACATTGCGGTCGCGGTCGGCAACATTATCGAGAACCATCTCAAGCGAGTCGTAGCGTGCGGAGAGTTGGTTGTATTGTTCGCGTAGGGCATCGGTCGAGTGTTTGAGTTGATATTCGGCCGGAGTGTCGAACAGTAACGAGAAACCAATGTAGTAGATGGCGGCAAAGCCCAGCCATGCCAAACCCTGCGACAATATGCGTATTGCGCGTTGACGCCTCACCTGTCGGCGTTGCTGCTGATCGTTTATATTCTCGGTGTTTGACATGATTGTTAAGGTTGCTAAGCTATTTTGAGGTGAATAATCTTGAGTTTTAACACTGAAATTTATTCGGTTTCCAGATCGGTGTCTTTCATCTCATCCATCAAGCGTCTATACTCTTCGCGGGTCATATTTTTGTTGAAGTAGTTGACCGGATTGACCACCTTGCCCATGTAGATGACCTCATAGTGCAGGTGAGGCCCGGTGCTGCCTCCGGTGCTGCCGACCGTGCCGATGAGCTGTCCGCGCTTGACCTTCTGGCCCTCTTCGACAAGTATCTCGTTGAGGTGGGCATAGCGGGTTTTGTATCCGAACTCGTGGTTGAGCAGTACCTGCTTGCCATAACCTACGCGACGACGACCTATGTCGGTATTCTCGACTATGGCATCGCCCGAGGCGTACACCGGCACGCCCTTGGCGCACGCCATATCGACCCCCTTGTGGAATTTGCGACGCTTGTAGATGGGGTGGTAACGCATTCCGAACGAGTAGAGAGCCTTGAGCTGCAGACGGTCAATGGGCCAGATGGCGGGAATTGCCGAGGAGAGGTTCTCCTTGTTCTTGGCGAGAATTTGCAACTCGTCCAGCGAGACCGACTCGAGGTATATCTGCTGCGCCAGCGCATCCATAGATCGCCATGTTGAGGTCATCAGCGTCGAGTACTCATCGCCTGCCAGATGCGCATACTTAGATTCGGGGTATGGCTCTGCCGAGATATTTACCGTGTCGGACGAAAAGAGCGCACGATAGACGTGGTTGTCGCGGTGGCGAATCTCATCAAGTCGGCGTTGTGCTACACGAATCTTGTCGTTCAGCAGCTCATACTTGAGTATCAACTCTCGATTGTTGCGCAAGATTGCGTAACTCTTGGGTGTGTAGAAGAATTGCGAGAAGATGAAATTGATGAGCGAGATGAGGATAAATCCTATAAGGATTTTGCGCACCAAAGTGTAGGTTCGCAGGCGGATAGTCACCGCATCACTCTCGTTTGTGGCGGTGTTTGGTTGGTTTATCCTCTCTTTTTGCTCCATTTGGTCAAATTAACATGCTTTGATTGTGCAAATTTAGCGAAAATATGTATCTTTGCAAATTGATTTGTAACGGAATTGAAACGAAATAATTAGCATAAATAGTATATAATGGAATCAAACAAAATCAGACAGGCTTTTCTCGACTTCTTCGAGAGTAAGGGTCACACAATCGTGCCATCGGCTCCGATGGTGGTAAAGAACGACCCGACATTGATGTTTACCAATGCCGGCATGAACCAATTCAAGGATATATTCCTTGGCAATGCTCCGCGTAAGTATCCCCGTGTGGCAGATACTCAGAAGTGTCTGCGTGTGTCGGGTAAGCATAACGACCTCGAGGAGGTGGGACACGATACCTACCACCACACCATGTTCGAGATGCTCGGCAATTGGTCGTATGGCGACTACTTTAAGAAGGAGGCTATCGCTTGGGCTTGGGAGTTGCTGACCGAGGTCTACCACCTGCCGAAGGAGCGTATGTACGCTACGGTATTCGAGGGTAG
>JAFQFG010000183.1 GCA_017398695.1 Alistipes sp. | reverse complement strand
TACCGAGTTGCTTACCAAGTATGGTAAAATCGGTGCAATATGGTTTGACGGTCATTGGGATCACGGCAAGGACAAAGAGCCTTTCGATTGGCGTTTAGACGAGCAGTATGCGCTGATTCACAAGCTGCAACCCGCCTGTCTTATCTGCAACAACCACCACTTGGCAGCACTCCCGGGCGAAGATTTCCAGACTTTCGAGCGCGACCTGCCGGGCGAGAACAAGGCTGGCTTCTCCGAGGGTCAAGAGGTATCACAATCGCTACCTCTCGAGACCTGCCAAACGATGAACAAGTCGTGGGGATATGTTGTCAAGGATACCAACTACAAGAGCCTTGAATACCTTATCCGCTACTTGGTCAGCACGTCGGGCAAGGGTGCAAACCTTCTGCTCAACATCGGACCCCAACCCAACGGAGAGATTCCCGCAGCCGCACTCGAAAGGCTGAAAGGCATGGGCGAATGGTTGCGTAAGTATGGCGACACGATTTACGGCACAACCGCGGGCGACATCGCTGCGCAGGATTGGGGCGTAACTACCCGTAAGGGCGATCGACTTTTCGTTCACATCTTCGACCTTAAAGAGAAGAGCCTGCACCTGCCGCTCAAATGCGCTGTGAAGAAGGCTTTTGTATTCGACAGCAATGCACCCGTGCAGTTTGTGCAGAATACCGAAGGTGTTACCCTTTCATTCGATGAGGTTCCATCGGGCACAGACTACATCGTGGAGTTAAAGACAAAATAGTTCACTTTCATAAGAGTATATGGGCGAAGTCAAGCGCAAAATCGAGCTACTTGCTCCGGCAAAGGATTTTCAGACCGCAGTCGATGCTATCGACTGCGGTGCTGATGCTGTCTATATCGGTGGAGCGAAATTTGGTGCGCGCTATGCTGCCGGCAACTCCCTCGAAGACATACGTCGCACTGCGGAGTATGCCCACCGCTACGGAGCAAAGGTCTACGCCACGCTCAACACCTTGCTCTTCGACGATGAATTGGAGGAGGCAGAGCGGCTCGCCCGCGAGATTATTGCAACGGGTGTCGATGCGCTGATTGTGCAGGATATGGCTTATTGCCGTATGGATTTACCCATCGAGCTGCACGCCTCAACCCAGACCAACTGCGTCGCTCCCGAACGAGTCAAATTCTTCGAGCAAGCAGGCTTTGCGAGGGCTATTTTGGAGCGTTCGCTCTCGAAGGAGCAGATTGCCGAAATACGCAAAGCCACCAATATCGAGCTGGAGGCGTTCATCCACGGAGCGATATGCGTGGGGCATAGCGGTCGCTGCTTCCTCTCGCGCTCGATGAGTGAGCGAAGCGGCAACCGAGGAGCCTGCACCCAGCCCTGCCGCCTGACCTACGACCTTACGGATGCCAACCGCAATATTATAATCAAAGGTAAACATCTGCTCTCGGTGCGCGACCTCGACCTCTCGGCTCGCTTGGGCGAGATGCTCGATGCGGGCATCACATCGTTCAAAATCGAGGGGCGACTCAAAGAGCGCACATACGTCCGCAACATAGTGAGTCTCTACCGCCAACTGCTCGACAGCGAGATTGCAAAACACCCCGATTGCGAGCGCAGTTCGGTGGGGCGCAGCACGATAGAGTTCGAGCCTAACGCCTTGCGCTCATTCACAAGGGGTGCATCGGAGTACTTTTTTGATGGCAAGTGCCGAGGTGTAGCCTCGTTCGACACCCCGAAGTCTATGGGCGAGCAGATAGGCAAAATCATCAAGTCCGACCGTCGAGGCATCACCCTCGACCGCAAGCACGACCTCGCCACGGGGGATGGTGTCTGCTTCATTGCCGATGGCGCACTCGTTGGCACCTCGGTCGTAGGCATTGATGGCGAGCGAGTGCAACTCAACCGCTACGATGGGATCGGGGTCGGAACGGAGCTCTTCCGCAACTACAACCGTCTCTTCTCGCAAAGCGTGGAACGCAGCCGCATCAAACGCACCATTGCGGTCGATTTGAAGTTGAAATTCGATGATGATAAGATAACTCTGACCGTTATCGACGAGCAAGGAGTGACCTCCTCTTTGTCGGTTGATTGCCCGACCGAGGAGGCTCGTGATAAGGCAAAGGGCGAGGAGGCTCTGCGTCGTCAGTTGTCACGGTCGGGCGACACGATATTTGAGGTGCGCGAAATCGAGATCGCGAATCTGCGCTTTGCTCCGATGTCGGTGGTGGGGGCTTTGCGACGAGATGTTTTGGATAAGCACGAAGCCTATCGCGTAGCAAGTTACGAGTCCGAGCAACATCAGGCGGCCGACACCTCTTCGCGCAACCGCAAGAGTTGCACAGCGCAATACCCTACCGACACTCTCACACCGCAAGATAACGTCACCAATCGCCTTGCACGGGAGTTCTACACCGAGAGTGGCGTGGAGCATATTGCCGCTCCGTTGGAGTTGAGCGAGAGTTTCGAGGGAGAATGTGTGATGGTGTCGAGTTACTGCATCCGTCGCGAGATTGGGCAGTGCCTGCGCGAAAAACCGACCCTGCGTGGCGACCTCTTCATCGAACACGGCACTCACCGCTACCGCTTGGAGTTCGACTGCAAGCGGTGCGAGATGCGGGTGCATTGTGCAAATTGAGAATTGATAATTGACAATTGATAATTAGCCCTCCGATTGGAGGTTTTTCTTCCTCCTTGCAAGGCACAATCGAAGTAAACTTCGCCTTACCTATGACCAAGTAAACATACCCCACACTCGTATTGATGTACAAGAATGGGGCAAAACACCCCCTCATTGAAGAGTCAATACGGAGTGACGAGTGTGATGCTCTCCTTGGTCATTGAAAATTTTCCAGATCGCCATTCAAGGATAAAAGCTAATACACTTTCATCAATTATACGTCTGCAATCCGAGGAGTGTACCACAAAGTTTGAAATTATTCTTAATAGTTGCGGGATTATCCTCTAAAATTTTTAATTTTGTGGCAGGAATAATTAGATAAATGGAGGGACAGACCCCTCCGGCTTTCAGCCACCTCCCCTAACTTTGGGGAGGAATTAGAAAAGAACAAAAATTCTCCCCCGAAGTTAGGGGGAGTACCCGAAGGGGGAGGGGGTCTGTAAAGATATTGATAATTCTGAAGAATCGAACACATAACCAACCACCACAAGGTTTACTACGCCGAGAACTCCGCACGCACGCCACCGGTGCCGAGGCGACTCTATGGCTTATGCTAAAATCACGACAGGTGGAGGGTGTTAACTTTCGTTAACTTTGGGGAGGAATTAGAAAAGAACAAAAATTCTCCCCCGAAGTTAGGGAGAGTACCCGAAGGGGGAGGGGGTCTGTAAAGATATTGATAATTATGAAGAAT
>JAFQFG010000019.1 GCA_017398695.1 Alistipes sp. | reverse complement strand
TTGCCGACTCCGCCTTTGCCCGAGGCGATGGCGACAATATTACGGATCGAGCCGGTGGTTGTGCGCTTCTCGACCTTAGGCTTTGCCGGTGCTCCCTCCTTGATAAATACCGTTATTTCTCCCTTCAACTGAGGAAATCTGCCCTCCAACAAGGTCTGTACCTGGCCTTTTATCTTCAGGGCAAATGGATCACGAGCCTTTTTGAAGAGCAACGATACGGTAATCTTCTCCTCTGAAGCTACAACACTCTCAACAAAACCTCCGTCGACAATATTTTCGCTGGCTTCGGGGTGAACAATACTCTTTAGTAGTCCTGTAACAAGTTTCTGCATAACTATTCGAATCGAATTTCGTAAGGCATCATCGCCATAACGCCATTTTTCGAAACAACGCTCTTTACCTTATTATATTGTATGTAGGCCTCGCTACCCATCTCCGAGCGAAGAACCGCAGAGCGAATCTTTGCCTCAAGACCCGAGAAGATTGCCGCAAAAGGATCTTCGGTGCTCAGCACCTCGTTTACTCGGTATGATTCGAGATCGGCCTTCTCGGCTGCCAAGGCTATAGCCTGATTAAGACCTCCGAAATCATCTATCAAACCTATCTGCTTTGCCTGAACGCCTGTCCATACCCTACCGGCTGCAATGTCGAGAACCTTCTCAAGCGGCAGGTTGCGACCCTCCGCAACAAGAGAGGTAAAACGCTCATAGACCTTATCGACGCTCTTCATTATCACGGCACGCTCCGTAGCATCAATGTTGTGTCCGAGGCTGCCAAAGGTCGAGTGGTCGTTGGTCGAAACAGAGTCGAAGGTGAGACCCACCTTGTTGGTAAGCATCTTATTGGGGTTCATAATCATTCCGAAGACACCAATCGATCCGGTGAGAGTCATCTTATTTGCCACAATAACATCGCCCGGAGCAGAGATATAATAACCGCCACTTGCCGCTACACTACCCATCGAGATAACCACCGGCTTCTTCTCCTTCATAAGTTCGATTTCACGCCAGATAACATCGCTCGCCAATGCCGAGCCGCCCGGAGAGTTCACACGCAGAACAACAGCCTTCACCTTATCGTCCAAGCGTACCGACTTGATAGTCTCGGCCATGGACTGACCGTAGATAGCCTCCTGTTCGCCTGTGCCGTCAAGAATCTGACCCTCAGCATAAATTACGGCAACCTTCTCAGCCGAAATATTTTGCAAATCAACAACCTGTGCAGCATACTCTCCAAGCGACACCTTCTCGCACTCTCCATCGCTGTTGAGATCAACACCCAACTCCTTGAACACATCGTTCATCTGGTCCTCATAGATGAGAGCATCGACAAATTTATGCTTGAGAGCATCCTCGGGCATCGTAACAGCAAGCTTGTCTGCCAGAGCGTTGAGCGTACTCTTGTCAATGCCGCGAGCCTCGCTTACAGCATCCACGATAACTTCCCATGTTGAGGTGCCGAGTGCCGCCATTTGGCGACGATTATCTGCAGACATCTTCTTGAGGAAGTAGGGCTCTACGGCACTCTTATATTTGCATGCTGTCGGGCGGAAGATGTCGACCGAAATATCGAGTTTCTCGAATAGGCCGGTGTAGAACATTAGCGTTGACGAAAGACCCTGCCACGACATGCTTCCCTCAGGCTGGAGGTAGATTTTGTCGGCAACCGAGGCGAGATAGTAAGAGGCTTGGCTGTAGCCCTCGTTGAACGAGACGATGAACTTGCCACTCTGCTTGAACTCTTCGAGGGCTGCACGCAACTCCTCGATGGCAGCTATATCAATTACGCCTTCACCATTTAGACGCAGATAGATACCCTTGATGCGCTCGTCGCTCTCGGCTGCTTTGACCGAACGAAGGGTCTGCAACAGAGATAGTTGCTTACGCATAGTCATAGAATTAAAATCTATAGTACCGAACGGATTGGATGAAGGAGCATCCGTAATATCCTCAGCCAAGTCTACCACGAGTACAGAATTGGGCTTAACAACGGTTGTACTCTCCATTGATCCGGCAAGTCCGATAAAGATGAAAATCCACAACAGACTCGATAAAACACCTCCTACAACAACGGCAAGAAGTGCTGCAAGAAAAGTTTTCAAAAATTTCATACTCTATAAATATTTATTGGTTTACACATCCTTTTGTTACCGCAAATATAAGAAAAGTTAGCGGTAGTTGCTCACCTTGCGGCATAATATATTCTATTTGCGGCCTATTGTAGAGAGCAAAAGAGCTGCCCGAAGAAGAAAAATCGTAATAACTTGTCGTCAAATTTCGATATTATCTCAAAAATTGTTATTTTTGGGTGGAATTTTGGATTTATTTTTTAACGTGACCAAATTATGGCAAAAAATTACAAACGATATTTAATTACGTCGGCTCTGCCCTATGCCAACGGTCCGGTGCATATCGGACACCTTGCGGGAGTATATATTCCTTCGGATATCTATACGCGCTACATGCGCTTGAAGGGGCGTGACGTGATTTCAATCTGCGGAAGTGACGAACATGGTGTACCTATCACCATCAAAGCTCGCAAGGAGGGCGTTACTCCGCAGCAAATCGTTGACCGTTACCACAATATCATTAAAAACGCATTTGAGGGTCTTGGTATCTCGTTCGATATCTATTCGCGAACAACCTCTCCGACTCATGCAAAGACCGCGTCTGACTTCTTCCGCAAACTCTACGATGAGGGCAAATTTATAGAGAAGAGCTCGATGCAATACTATGACGAGGAGGCAAAGACCTTCCTCGCAGATCGCTACATCGTCGGCACCTGCCCTCGCTGCCAGAGTGAGGGTGCCTATGGTGACCAGTGCGAGAAGTGTGGTTCGACGCTCTCTCCCGACGAACTTATCAATCCGCGCAGTGCGGTGTCGGGAGCGGTTCCCGTTAAGCGCGAGACCAAGCATTGGTATCTCCCTCTCGATCAGCATGAGGAGGCTCTGCGTAAGTGGATTTTGGAGGGACACAAGGAGTGGAAATCCAATGTCTATGGTCAGTGTAAGAGTTGGCTCGATGGCGGTCTGTTGCCACGTGCCGTGAGCCGCGACCTCGATTGGGGTATTCCCGTGCCGGTGGAGGGTGCTGAGGGTAAGGTGCTCTATGTGTGGTTTGATGCTCCGATAGGCTATATATCTGCTACAAAGGACCTTACACCCGATTGGGAGAAATATTGGAAGAGTGAGGATACCAAGATGGTACACTTCATTGGCAAGGACAACATTGTCTTCCACTGCATTGTGTTCCCGTCGATGTTGATGGCGCACGGAGAGTATATCTTGCCCGAAAATGTGCCGGCAAACGAGTTCCTCAATCTCGAGGGTGACAAGATTTCGACTTCGAGAAATTGGGCGGTGTGGTTGCATGAATATCTCGAGGATATGCCGGGCAAGGAGGATGTGTTGCGTTATGTTCTCTGCGCAAATGCCCCCGAAACCAAGGATAACGACTTTACGTGGAAGGATTACCAGGCTCGCAACAACAATGAGTTGGTGGCGGTGTTGGGTAATTTTGTGAATCGCGCGTTGGTGCTGACCAAAAAGTATTACGATGGGGTAGTGCCCGCTTGCGGTGAGCTTACGGATTACGACCGCGAAACTATTGCCGAGATGTCGCAAATCAAGGCTTCGCTCGAGTCTAATCTCGAGAACTACCGCTTCCGTGAGGCGCTGAAAGATGCTATGAATGTGGCGCGTATCGGTAATAAATACCTTGCAGATACCGAGCCTTGGAAGTTGATAAAGACTGATACAGAGAGGGTTAAGACAATTCTTAACATCGCTCTTCAGATTACTGCCAACCTGGCAATCGTCGTGGAGCCGTTTATGCCTTTCACGGCAGCGAAGATTTTGAAGATGTTGGCAGTGGAGCACCTCGACTGGGAGCGTATTGGCGAGATGTCGCTTATCGAGGCGGGTCATGCGATAGGAGAGCCTTCGCTGTTGTTTGAGAAGATCGAGGACGATGTAATCCAGAAGCAACTCGACAAACTCGAGGCTGCCAAGCAGGCTAATCTTGAGGCTGCGGCAGCTGCTGCGCCCGTGGAGCCGCAGAAGGAGAATATCTCGTTTGATGAGTTCGGAAAGGCTGACATTCGCGTGTCGACTATCCTATCGGCAGAGCGTGTGCCCAAGACCAAGAAACTTCTGCACCTGACCGTTGATACGGGCATCGACACTCGTGAGTTGGTGTCGGGTATTGCCGAGTATTTCTCGCCCGAAGAGCTTGTGGGCCAGCAGGTTTTGGTGCTGGTGAACCTTGAGCCACGCGAGATTAAGGGCATCTTGTCGCGCGGAATGATTTTGATGGGTGAGGATGCTACGGGTAAGTTGGTTCTGTTGCAGCCAAGTTCGAAAGTCGGCAGTGGCTCGATAGTAGGATAAAGATTATAACCACCTAAAACACAATAAGATGGAAAATTTGGATTGGGCATCATTGGGGTTTAATTACACCAAGACCGATTGTAATGTTCGATGCCGTTTTTGTGATGGCAAGTGGGGCGCATTGGAGTTCAGCGATAGCGAGTATATTTCGATGCATATCTCTGCGGCCTGTCTGCATTACGGTTTAGAGCTGTTTGAGGGATTGAAGGCCTTTAGGGGTGCAGATGGTAAGGTTCGCCTTTTCCGGGCTGAGGAGAATGCTAAACGAATGCAGGCTTCGGCTCGTAAGCTTTGCCTGCCCGTTCCGTCGATTGAGTTGTTTATCGAGGCTTGTGAAGAGGTTGTGCGTCGCAATGAGCGTTTTGTGCCTCCGTATGGCACAGGCGCATCATTCTATCTTCGTCCGTTGTTGATTGGCTCAAATGCTGTGTTGGGCGTTCGTCCTGCGACCGAGGCGATGTTGATTGTTTTCGGCACGCCCGTAGGTGCCTATTTCAAGGAGGGAATCAAACCGATTTCCGTGTTGCTTGACCGTGAGTTTGATCGTGCTGCTCCACGTGGAACAGGCGAGGTTAAGGTTGGAGGTAACTATGCCTCAAGCATTTACTCGGGCGACCGAGCTCATAAGGCGGGATTCTCGAATGTGCTGTATGTTGATGCGGCTGAGCGCAAATATATAGAGGAGTGTGGCGCTGCGAACTTCTTTGGCATTAAGAATGGTTGCTATGTAACCCCAAAATCGGGCTCGATACTCCCTTCGATCACCAACAAGAGCCTTCGTCAGCTCGCAGAGCATCTCGGCTTGTCGGTTGAGGAGCGTCAGGTTCCTATAGAGGAGTTGGCAACTTTTGAAGAGGCCGGAGCTTGTGGTACGGCTGCTGTAATATCTCCGATAGGCAAGATTGTGGATATGCAGACCGGTGATGTTTATAATTATGGCAACGAGGTGGGCGAGTGGTCTATGAAGATGTATAACGCCCTGCAAGATATTCAGTATGGCCGCGTTGAGGATTTGTTCGGCTGGACAAGAGTGATAGAGATGTAGTTGCTGTGAATATATTGTTCCACGTGGAACAATAAGAGAGGTGGGTGTCGTGTGATACCCACCTCTCTTATTGTAAAATGTGCCGTTTATAAAAGTGTGCTATCGGCCGAATTTAATTAGCAAAACATTTATATCAGCTGGAGAGACTCCGGGTATTCGCGATGCCTGACCAATGGTCTTTGGAGTGATGCGAGAGAGTTTCTGTCGGGCTTCAATGGTGAGCGAGTTCATTGTGGTGAAATCGAAACCGTCGGGAATGGCGATGTTTTCGAGTCGCTGCAACTTGTCTGCTATCATCTTTTCGCGCTCAATGTATCCGCGATACTTAATCAAAATCTCTGCCTCCTCGATTGCCTCGTCCGAAATCTCTTCTCGAAGGATGAATTTATCGAGTTTGGGTAGGGCAGTGCGTAAACCCGCGATGGTCGTTTCGTTGCGAAGAAGTATGTCGTACAGCTTGCGACCTTGCGACAAAGGCTCTGAATTTACCGATTTTAAGTAGTCGCAAATTTCGCTTGCTTTGACACTCTGTTCGTGAGCGAAAGAAATAAGCGATTCTACGGCTCGATTTTTTTTGAGTAAAATTTCGTGCCTTTTTTCAGAAATTAATCCAATTTTGTGTCCGATAGGTGTCAATCTGACATCTGCATTGTCTTGTCGCAACAAAATCCTATACTCGGCTCGCGAGGTGAACATGCGGTATGGCTCATCGACGCCCTTGGTCACAAGGTCATCAATCAGGACTCCGATGTAGGCCTCATCTCTGCGTAGCACCACGGCCTCTTCACCCTGCAGACGACGGTGGGCGTTGATGCCCGCCATAAGTCCCTGGGCGGCAGCCTCTTCATAACCGGTTGTGCCGTTGATTTGCCCCGCAAAGTACAGATTATCAACAAGTTTGGTCTCTAATGAGTGGTGTAGCTGCGTGGGTGGGAAGTAGTCATACTCGATTGCGTAGCCAGGTCGGTAGACATGGACGTCTTCAAGCCCTTCGATTTGGTGCAACGCATTGATTTGCACCTCATAAGGCAACGATGATGAGAATCCGTTAAGGTAGTATTCGTTGGTTGTGCGACCCTCGGGTTCGAGAAAGAGCTGGTGTTGATCTTTGCCGGCAAAGGTGCGCAGCTTGTCCTCGATGCTCGGACAGTAGCGAGGGCCTATACCCTGAATGGTTCCATTGAAGAGCGGAGAGTCCTCAAATCCCGTGCGCAGAGTGTCATGTACCTCCTTAGATGTATAGACCAAAAAGCAGGGTAGTTGGTGTTTAACCGGCTCAGTATCAGGCGAGAATGAGAATTTTGACGGGTTTTCATCGCCATATTGTGGTTCGAGCCGCTCGAAGTCTATGGTTCGAGCATCGAGGCGTGCGGGTGTTCCGGTCTTCATTCTGCCGGCCTCGAAGCCAAGTGCTACGAGCTGTTCGGTGATGCCGAACGATGCTGCATCTCCGGCTCTGCCACCTTCGGCATTCGAGCGTCCGCAGTGCATCAGACCCGAGAGGAAAGTTCCATTGGTGAGGATTACGGCATCGGCCTCGAATGTCACTCCCATGCGCGTTTTTACGCCCGTTATGCGAGGTTTTGCACCGCTTGAGTCTATGAGTAGCCCATCGGCTGTGTCTTGCCAAATATAGAGGTTTTGTGTATTCTCGAGCGTGCGTCGCCACTCCTCCGAGAAGCGAGCCTTATCGCACTGTGCTCGGGGGCTCCACATAGCTGCACCCTTTGAGCGGTTGAGCATGCGGAACTGGATGGTTGAGAGGTCGGTGATGCGCCCCATCTGACCGCCTAAAGCGTCGATTTCTCGCACAATCTGACCTTTGGCGACACCTCCGACTGCCGGGTTGCACGACATTGCGGCAAACTTGGTCATATCCATCGTGAGCAGCAGCGTGCGCGAGCCGAGATTGGCAGCCGCAGCCGCAGCCTCACAGCCTGCATGTCCGCCTCCGACAACAATTATATCGTAGTGAAGATTCATCTTTTGCAATACTTATTCTTGAAACATCTCCTTGTAGAGGGCGAGATATTTATCCTCCTTGCGGTGCATCTGCTTGTTGGCGCGAGGGCTCTTGTCTTTCTGTCCGCAGAGGTGGAGTAGGCCGTGAACAACCACTCGCAACATCTCCTCACGGCGGGAAGCTCCATAGAGTCGGGCGTTGTCTGCCACGGTCTCTACATCTATAAATATATCGCCTGCAACGAAACCCTCTTTGAGCTCGCTATAGTCGAAGGTTATGATGTCGGTAAAGTAGTCGTGGCCGAGGAACTGTCGGTTCATCTCGAGCAGATGTCGTGCCGAGCAGAAGATGTAGTTTATCTCATCCACACAATAACCCTCCTCACGCGCTACAGCGTGGAGCCATTTGCGTACATTACGACGTGCGACAAGGCGGTAGTTGCAATCTTCGGTATGGTATTTTATAGCCATTGTACTCTATTTTTTGAAACATTTTGAAGCCTGCATAACCTCGTTCGGATTAGGCGAGTAGATGCCGAAAACCATCTTATACTCCATCTCCATCGTATTGAGGTTGACCGATGAGCCTATGGTGCCTATGCGTTGGTTCTTGGTCAGCTTGGCATCCTTCGCCACGCACACCTCCGAGAGGTTGGCGTAGGTCGAGATATACTCTCCGTGAGCCACATAGACATCATATTTGTTGGTTATGCGGTTGCGCTTGATGTCGAGGACTTTGCCGGCATAGATGGTGATGATGTCGGCATCCTTGCGGCCAACAATCTCAGCCATATTACCCTTGTATTTTCGCACAGTGCCCCCGACCACGGGCAGATTGAGATTGGAGGTCGTCTTCGAGAACGAAGCACCCTCCTTGTTGCCTTTGGTCAGTCGGCGCAACTCGCTGATGGCGATGGCGAGCTGCTCCTCGCGGGCAATTTTGTTGCGCAAGGTTTGTCGCTCTTGATTAGTCAACTTCTTGACCGTCTGGCGAGCGGAGTTGGCATCCCTCTGCAGTCGCTGTTTCTGGGTGTTCAGATTGCGACGGGTGACATTCAGAGCCTCACGGCGTTGTGCCAGAGTGTCGAGATGGCGGGTGACCTCCCGATTCAGGCTGTCGATCTCCTTGATTTTATCGCTACGCATAATCGCCACATTACGCAAAATCGAGACGCGACGAATGGCATCAGTGAATGACTCCGACGAGAAGATGTATGAGAGATAGTTGTTGTGTCGATAGTTGCGGTAGGACTCACGCACCAACTCGGCATATTGAGCCTTTGTCTGTTCGAGTTGTGCTGTGAGGCTGCGGGCGGTACTATCTGTGCGATCGATGTCGCGGTTGAGCAGGTTTATCTGGCGACGATTGGCATTTAGAAGTTGGTTGCGCGATTCGATTTGACGAGTCAGCAGGCGCACGCGCTGCTGGGTTGTCGATTTTGACGATTTGAGATTCTTGATCTTGCGGTCGTCATCGGCAATGCGGCGCTCAAGGTTGGCAATCACACGCTGTTGCTCGGCAATCTTTTGGCTCTGCTGTGCCGAGAGAGGGCCGACAGCAACCAAAAGAGTCGCAATCAGCAATATTGTTCGGGTTATGTGTGGTGTCAATCTCATCTGCAGTAGGGTTACTTGGCCTCTTTGAGTTGTTTGAGTCGACGTTCGATGCTCGCCTTGTCATATCCGTTTTCGAGAGCTTTCCGCCAATATATCTCGGCCATGAAGCGTTCTCCCAGAGAGGCAAGGATATCTCCATAGTGAAGTTGTAGGTCGGCACTGTTGGTCGAGTCGAGTGATATGGCCTGGCGCATTATGCGTTTTGCATCGTCGTTACGCCCCAGCTTGTGGAGCACCCATGCGTGCGTATCCAGATATGTCGGGTTGTTGGCCGTAAGTGCAGTAGCTCGTTCGGCCATGGCGAGTGCCCTCTCCAAGTCGCGCTCCTCGAGCGAGAGGAAGTAAGCGTAGTTGTTCAGCACCCCCGAGTTATCGGCATGAAGCGTGAGAGCCTTGTCGTAGCAGTCGTAACACTTGGCCATATTCTTTCGCTCGGCCTTGTCCGTCGAGCGAGTGCCGAAGGCTCCCTCGTTTACCATCTCCTCGTCCCCGACTGCCATCTGGTGGTAGACATCGCCTACGTAGCCCCATATCGTACTGCGCAGTGTGTCGTTGTCGGCAACATTCAGAGCCTCGCGATACCCTTTTATGGCCGAGTCGTACTCTTTGTTCACAAGGTGGATGTGTCCTCGCTGAACGTAGAGCCCGGCATCGTCGGGGTAGCGCTCGAGGGCTCGATTTAGGTAGAGCCTAACCGAGTCGGGGTGTTTGAGATAGCTCTCAATCTCCATGACGGCTGCGAAGGAGTCTTTTGTCGCATCGGCAGCACGGGTCTGCTCCTTGAACAGCACGAGTGCCTCGTTAATCTTGCCGGAGCTGATCAGGTGGTTGGCGAAGAGCTCCGTCACCCCCTTGTCGTCGGGGTGAGTATTGTGGAGCGTGGTTGCAATGATGTCGATTTGTGGATAGTTGTCGCGGTAAAATCGACGATTGGCGACGAGTTGACGAAATATCCGAATCTTCTCATCTATGGGTAAATCCTCGAGTTTCAGTAGGTTATATGTGGCGTTGAGATAGGCCCTCATATCTCCGCGCTCGTGGTAATAATCGCCCAAGGCTATCCAAGCCATGGCATTTGAAGAGTCGATCTCGAGCGCCTTGCGAAACGCCTGCTCTGCCAGCGAATCGCGCTTCATCAGGGCATACACCTCACCGAGAGCGATGTGGTTATTGGGCTCATAGGGGATGCTCTCAACCATCTTTTGAGCCTCATTGAGAGCCCTCTCGAACTGGTGGGTTGCGAGCAGTAGACCTCTTTTCATCTCACCCAGATAGGGGTTGAGTCCAAATTGGCTCTCTGCCGAGTCGAGGATGGCTATGGCCGAGAATGGTCGCTTGTCGTAGTCGTAGAGTATGGCAAGCAGACGGTAGTGGTCGGGATTACGCTCGGTGCGAACCAAATGTTCGAACACGGGCAACGCATCCGCATAGCGCCTGCCAACAATTAGTGCTTGTCCGTAAAGCTGTCTGTACCAGCGATTTGTAGTGTCGAGTTCGGAGGCAAGACGAGCGTGGCGGATTGCTTGGTCGGCATCTGCATAGAGCAGTATACCGGCCAACTCATAGTGTGCCGGAGCGTATGTCGAATCTTGCTCGAGAGCCTTGGTGAAGAGCTGTCGGGCCTGCAACGTGTCGCCATAAATCAAGTTGCGTTTGATGCCCTCGGTATAGAGGTAGAGGCAACGTGATGAGTCGGGACTCTCGACAACCGTGACTGCCTGCTGCGGAGCCTTGACGAATCCGCACAAAAAGAAGAGGCTCAAGAGCAGTATGGCAGCAACACGACGCATATACGGGCGGTGGATATAGGGTGAAATCTTTACAGCACGCTGTCGAATTGGTGGAGGAAGCGCACATCATTCTCGAAGTAGAGTCGCAAATCCTTAACACCAAACTTCAACATCGCAATACGCTCAACTCCCATACCAAACGCGAAGCCCGAATACTTCTTGGAGTCTATGCCGCTCGCCTCGAGGACGTTGGGGTCAACCATTCCGCAACCCATAATCTCCAACCAGCCGGTGCCCTTGCAGACGGGACAACCCTTGCCACCGCAGAGGTTACACGAATCGTCAACCTCGGCCGAAGGCTCCGTGAAGGGGAAGTACGAGGGACGCATACGGATGGTTGCACTCTCACCAAAGAGCTCCTTCGCAAAGTAGAGAATCGACTGCTTCATGTCAGCAAACGAAACGCCCTCGTCGATGTAAAGACCCTCGATCTGGTGGAAGATGCAGTGTGCTCGGTAGGAGATGGCCTCGTTGCGGAACACACGACCCGGGCAGACTACGCGGATGGGCGGCTTCTGGCGCTCCATGGTGCGCACTTGGATTGACGAGGTGTGGGTACGCAACAGCACATCGGGGTTCTTCTCGATGAAGAATGTGTCCTGCATATCGCGAGCCGGATGCTCGGGAGGGAAGTTCAGAGCCGAGAATACATGCCAATCGTCCTCAATCTCGGGGCCATCGGCAATGGTGTATCCCAAACGCGAGAAGATGTCGCAGATCTCGTTTTTCACAAGCGAAATCGGGTGGCGCGAACCGAGCTCCTCACCGCTACCCGGACGAGTCATATCGCCAATGGCCGAAGTCGGAGCGGCTGCGGCTGCGAACTCCTCCTTGAGGCTGTTCACGCGCTCCAAGGCGCGATTTTTGAGCTGATTGAGCTTCTGTCCGAACTCACGCTTCTGCTCGGGTGCAACGCTCTTAAACTCTTCGAGTAGGGCATTCATCTCACCCTTCTTGCCGAGGATCTTGATGCGGAACTCCTCGACTTCGGCTGCCGACTTGGGTGCAAACTCCTCAACGCGGCGTAACAAATCATTAATTTTGTTGTTCATATTTTGTAATTTTATTCAAATTCTCTAACTTTATCAAGTCGAAAAAGCGTTTATTTAGGGCAAAATACCAAAAAATCACAATTTCGCACCTATCTTTGCGGTGAAAAAGGGGTAATATACCCCATTAACGCACAAAGTTACAAAAAAATTTGTTTATGTTTCGAAAATCGCTCTCATTTCTTGCGGCTACAATGCTGTTATGCTCCTCTGCCTTGGCGCAGAAGGTGGGTGTTGTGTTGAGTGGTGGTGGCGCAAAGGGCCTCTATCATATCGGTGTCCTGCAGGCTCTCGAAGAGAATGAAGTGCCGATAGACTACATAGCCGGAACATCCATGGGAGCCATCATCGCCGGTCTGTATGCCGCGGGATACTCTCCTGCCGAGATGCGTGATATAGTAGCCTCGGGCGAGGTCGAGAAGTGGGTGTCGGGTAAGATCGACCGCAAGCACCAATACTATTTTCGCGAGATGAACGACCAACCGTCGATGGTCTCGGTGCGTGTCAATGTCAAGGGTAAGCAGCGCGGTGAGCGTGTGGTGCAGATGCCCAGCCACATAATCTCTTCGTCGCAAGTAGATATGGCGTTGGTCGGGCTTTTTCAACCGGCAACAGTTGCTTCAAATGGCGATTTCGACAAATTAATGGTGCCGTTCCGTTGTGTTGCGGCCGATATGAACTCGCGCACGGCCAAGGTCTTCGACAGTGGCGATTTGGGACTTGCCATTCGCTCGTCGATGTCTATCCCGATGGTCTTCAAGCCGGTGGAGATTGACTCGATGTTGCTCTACGATGGAGGTCTCATCGACAACTTTCCGTGGCGAGCCCTTGAGGAGTCGTTTGCCCCCGATATCTTCATCGGTTCGAAGTGTACTGCCGGCACTGCACCCGTCGACATTAACAGCGATGTAGTGTCGCAGGCGTTGATGCTGATGACCGCCAAGACCGACTACTCACTGCCTAAGGATCGTGGCATTCTGCTCAATAGGGCAGTCGATGCCGGTATGCTTGACTTCGACCGAGGTGTCGAGATTATCGAGCAGGGCTACAAGGATGCCATGGAGCGTATGCCCGATGTGCTGGAGCGTGTGGCGGCACGTCGCACGGTGGAAGAGGTATACATCCGTCGTGAGGCCTTCCGCAGTCGCATGCCCGAGCTCTTCTATGAGCGATATGTCGCAGATAGCATCTCCAACTCTCAACGCATCTATGTCGAGCATGTGATGCAACTGCGCGACAAGGAGTATTCGTTTAGAGAATTGACCCACGAAGAGCTCTGCAAAAGGCTGAATGATCTGCTGGTGGATGACCGTTTTGAGTATGGATATCCGGCTGTCTCCTACGATGTTATGAGCAAGAAGTACTCTATCGGAATGAACCTGAAAGCCCGCCCGTCGTTGCGCTTTTCGTTCGGCGGAAACATCTCCTCCACGGCATTCAATCAGGCATTGATAAGTGCCCGATACGAAACCATCGGTCGTGTGTCACAGCGAGCAAGTGCCGACTTCTACCTCGGGGCAATCTGCAATATGGGTCGCATCGGTGGTCGCACAACATTCTACCAAAAGATACCCATATTCTTGGATTACTCCTACAACTTCGGGGTGATGAACACCCTCTACGGCAACTTCGGACACTTGGCCGGTGTCGATAATACCGAACGTATGAAGACCAAGGAGCAGTATGGAGCTATAGCCGCCGGATTTGCTCTCACGCGCAAGAGCGCATTGCAAGTGGTGCTACATGGCGGTGAGAGCCTCTATCGCATGGTTAATTGGGAAGATTACACACGTTTCGACTTCATAGGTACGAAGGTTGAGCTACGTCGTAGCACCCTCGACCACCGTATCTTCCCGACAAGCGGAACAAACCTCTCTCTGTCGGGTATCTACATCTATGGTCAGGATAAGTATAAATTTCACTCGGAACCTTACGCTCCCACCGAGTCGCGCATGTTGCGTAAGCAGTGGTTCGGTGCAAAGCTGCGTTGGGAACACTACTTCAATATGCCCGCGGTTAAATGGTTTGCTTTTGGCTACCGTGTGGATGGTGTCTACACCACCCACCCCACTTTCGAGAGTGCCGAGACAACCATAATGTCATCACCGCTCTATGCGCCTGTGCCTCACGCTAATATGATATATATGCCCGATTTCCGTGCAGCTCGATACGTGGCTGTCGGAGTGATGCCCACATTCGAGATTATCGATAATCTGATGGTGCGTGCCGGATTCTATACGATGTTCCGCGATAAGAGCTACACTGCCTCGCAGTGGCACTACGTGGCCGACCTTTCAGTGGTCTACCACACCCCGCTCGGGCCCGTGAGCCTCGCATTTACCAAGTACGATCTGAACAATTGGAAGAATACCTATCTTTCGTTCAACTTCGGACTGCTAATCTTCTCACCTAAAGCCCTATTCTATTAGAGAGAAGAATTTGTCTAACAAGGCTCTTTCGGCATCTGCCTTGCCTGAAAAATGCTCATTTACCTCAAGTAATTAACCCTCCTCGCGGCTCGGCATAGTACAAACAAGTTTGCCCTCTGCTCTCGCTCCGCAGCGTCGGTTCACAATTAAGCCCCCTTTGGGGTCTTTTCCTCCTCCTTGCAAGGGATAGTCTGCAAGCAGCCTCTCCCCATTGCTTCGTTCGTCGGTTCACAATTCACAATTCACACTTCACAATTTTCAATTGTCAATTGTCAATTATCAATTAATCCCCCTCTGGAGGC
>JAFQFG010000182.1 GCA_017398695.1 Alistipes sp. | reverse complement strand
AGGTAGAACCACCACACTCCGTCAGTGAAGAACTTACCCAGCAGGAACGACCATGTCTGCTTGTAGCGGAAGCAGTGCCAGAAGGGAATTGCCTTCTCCGTCTGCTCGGCCGGAAGGTTCTGCTCGACAGCGGCATCGTCTTGCTGTATATACTCCAACTCCGCCTGATTTACGAACTTCGACTTTTGCGGTTTATCGTACATAAATACCCAGAAGAACATCCAAACGAAACCCATAACACCTATAATTATAAATGCCATCTCCCAACCGAACTTATCTGCCAAAATAGGAATGGCCAGCGGAGCTGCCAGCGCACCTACCGATGAGCCTGCGTTGAAAAACGATGTAGCCAAGGCGCGGTCCTTCTTCGGGAAGTACTCGGCAGTGGTCTTAATCGAGGCGGGGAAGTTTCCACCCTCGCCCAGAGCGAGTATTGCTCGACATACGAGGAAGAGCCATACACTGACGGTTGCAACGCCCACGGCCGCTGCCGAGCCTGATTCGACAGCCCGCAGAGCCTCCATCGACTCCAAACCCTCGATGTTCATTGTAAGCCAACCGCAACCTGCATGCATACATGCACCGAGCGACCATACTCCAATGGCCCATAAAAAGCCCTTCTTGGTGCCCATCCAATCGACAAAACGGCCGGCAAGCAGACAAGCAAAGGCGTAGAAGAGCGAGAAGAATCCCGCAATTGTACCGTAGTCGGAGTCTGTCCAGTGAAATTCGGGGGCAATGTAGTCTTTCCAAGTCAGCGAAAGCACTTGCCTATCCAAGTAGTTTATGGTTGTGGCAACGAATAGCAGTCCGCATATTGCCCATCTCCAAGATGTAGTTTTATCTCTCTTCATAGTCCTATTTTTTATCGTTTTTTAATCTCTGCTACACACTCCAAAGCCTCCTTGCATTTGGTGGTGATGTATGCCCAATCGTGGTTGGCGATACGCTCTGCGGGGAAGAGTTTCGAGCCCATACCGACAGCAAAGGCACCTGCCCTAAACCAACTCGACAGGCTCTCTGCCGTAGGCTCCACACCTCCCGTGACCATCATCTTGGTCCACGGCATCGGTGCCATCAAACCCTTGATGAAGTTGGGGCCGAGTACCTCGCCGGGGAATACCTTGCAGAGGTCGCAACCCGCCTCTTGTGCTGTACTAACCTCGGTTACGGTACCGCAACCCGGAGTGTAGGGTATTGCTCGTCTGTTGCAGACCTTTGCGACTTCGGCATTATACATCGGACCCACAACAAAGCAAGCGCCCATCTGAATATAGAGAGCCGCTGTCGGGGCATCGACCACCGAGCCGACACCTACCGCCAAATCGGGACACTCCTTTGCAGCATACTTTACCACCTCGGCAAATACTTCGTGTGCGAAGTCGCCTCGATTGGTAAACTCGAAGGCTCGGATACCACCATCATAACACGCCTTGACCACCTGTTTGGCAGCCTCGACATCTCCATTGTAAAAGACGGGAACAATGCCCGTCGCCTGAATCTTGCACAGGGTTGCAATCTTATCAAATCGTGCCATATATCACTGTTTTTTAGTCTTACTATCGTTGTACTCGGCCGCTCGCATCTCCGCCACAGAGAGCCTCAACCTCTGCGATCGTGACCATATTAAAGTCGCCCGGAATGGTGTGCTTTAATGCCGAAGCGGCAACAGCAAACTCCAACGCCTCGCCCTGTGTCGCCTTTGTGAGCAATCCGTGAATCACACCACCCGAAAAGGCGTCGCCACCACCTACTCTATCTACAATAGGGTTGATATCGTAACGGCGTGATTCGTAGAACTCCTCACCGTTATATATCATAGCCTTCCAACCATTGTGGCTTGCCGAGAAACTCTCTCGAAGAGTTGATATTACATATTTGAAGTCAAACTCTTTTGCCATCTGTCTGAATATCTCCTTGTATCCCTCGGCATCGGTCTTGCCACCCTCAACATCGGCATCGGGCTTGAAGCCAAGGCACAACTCGGCATCCTCCTCGTTTCCGATGCAGACATCAACATACTGCATCAGCGGACGCATAATCGACTGCGCTTTCTCCTTGCTCCACAACTTTTTGCGGAAATTCAAATCGACCGAAACGGGCACTCCGTGTCGTTTTGCTGCCTCACACGCCAGTCGAGTGAGTTCTGCGGCCTTGTCCGATATGGCAGGGGTAATTCCCGACCAGTGGAACCAATCGGCACCCTCCATAATGCGGTCAAAATCGAAATCGCACGGCTCTGCCTCCGAAATCGAGGAGTGGGCGCGGTCGTAGATTACCTTGCTCGGACGCATCGAGGCACCCGTTTCGAGGTAGTAGATGCCCACGCGCTCGCCACCACGGGCTATGTAGTCGGTCTTCACACCGTAGCGACGCAGAGCATTGACAGCCGACTGTCCAATCTCGTGGCTCGGCAGTTTTGTTACAAAATAGGCATCGTGTCCGTATGCGGCGAGGCTCACTGCTACATTTGCCTCGCCTCCGCCATAGACCACATCGAACGAGTCCGTCTGCACAAAGCGACTATTGCCGGGGGTCGATAGGCGCAACATAATCTCTCCAAGAGTTACAATTTTTTTCATATTGCTGTTTTGTTGTGATTAGTCTGTGTAGTATTCGATATTTTCGGGAATCAATATATCTATCGGTGTGTAGTTTGTTTTGTTGGGTCGATTGCCAAACATGAAGAGATTGCTCAACGCCTTCACTGCATTATAACCTTGCAATTCGGGGCGTTGCGAAATAAGCAGATGTACCAAACCTCTGTTCATCGCATCAATGTTTGGTCTTATCGCCTCGAAACCTACAATTATAATCTGTTTTCGCAGCCTCTCATCTATCGATTTTTCAATAAAATCCGCCAACTCGTAGGCACGGGAATTTAACACTATAATTCCGATGTTGCCGCGGCTCTTTTGGGCTATATCTTTTAGACGGGCAATGGTCGATGGCTCATTGTCGGGGTCGTGTTCGATATACTCGACCGTATGGTTCCACCCCACATCGGCAAGGTATTTCAAAAAGCCCGACTCGCGCTTGCGCATCTGTGTCGAAATCTCGTTACGGCGGAATCGTATGTGGGTAATGACAATTGGCTCATCTGCTGATATTTCACGACACAACATTTTACCTGCGATATAACCACTGTCGTATGCGTTTACACCAAAATAGGCGAGGTCATTTGCTCCCTCCACCTGCGAGTCGATATAGACATAAGGCTTGTTGATAGTGTTGAGTTGCTCGGAAAGCTGCCTTACCTGATCCTCGAAGAGCGTTGCAATGACAACACCATCATATTGGCTCCAATCAACATTGGTCGTTGCGCTGTCGAATGATTTACGGTTGTATTGGTCAAAGCGCACGAACTCAACTTTAATGCTACCCTGCCCTAACTCCTCGGCAGCCCTGATGCACCCTTCACTGACCATACCCCAATAACTTTCGCCAACGAATGACGGAGCAATAACGGCTATAACGTAAGTGCGCCCCATAGCGAGCATTCGTGCGGCAATGTTGGGCTTATATCCGAGTTGTTGGATTATTTTCTCGATACGCTCTTTCTTGTCGGGGGCTATGCGCCCACGGTTGTGAATCACACGATCCACCGTACCCGGCGAGACCTCGGCCAGACGGGCTATATCGACTATTCGTATCTTTTTATTCTCCACAATCCGCAGGTGTGTGCGCACACACTCCGGCTACAAAGGTATAAATAAGTTATGATAAATTGCAATTATTTGGTAAAAAACTTCTGCTATTTGACCAGCAAATAAAAACCGCCCCGATTTTATGTACTATTTTGACCAATAAACCATTGATTGGTTTTGTTGAAGAATCGATTGCAGCATTTTCTTTTGTCCGTAGCGAGCGGAGGATACCTGTTTTGGGCATCATTGCCCAAATCTATATCCCCTAAAAAGAGGAGCAGCCAATCGTTTTTTCTTTTTTTGTGTATAGGTGATTCGCTCAGCTTGTTGCGCCTCGGCAGACTTGTCTGCGGTCTGCTCTCGGCTTCTGCCGCCGTTCGAGTCCCGTTCGAGTTCCGTTGTGGTTTGTGAGGTGGGCGCCTAAAATGGCATTGAATGACAATGAATGGCAATCGCTCGTTTCACTCGCTGAATGACAGGGAATGACATTGAATAAAAAAGCCGACTTGCCATTAAGCAGTCGTAGACTGCGCTGCCATTGTGTGCCATTCAGGGCATAGTCCGAATGCCATTTAATGCCATTTTCTTGTCGGTTAAAAGCCAAACTTGGTAAGTGGGAGATTGCCACAGTCGTTTCACTTGCTGAATGACAGAGAATGACATTGAATAAAAAAGTCGACTTGTCATTAAGCAGTCCTTTGGAATGCGCTGCCATTGTGTGCCATTCAGGGCATAGCCCGAATGCCATTTCAACTCGTCGGCAAAAAAAAGAAAGCCCTCCCGCGAGGGAAGGCTTTGCATAAAAGGAAGCGTAACAAAGCATTACTTCTTCACATACCCTAAATATTATCTGGAGCCATAGGCGACCAAGTCCCCTGCCTAAGGCGGGGGATTTAGGGGGTGGGTAGGATATAAATTGGTGGTTTACCACCATTGCATTAAGGGGTAAAAAGAAGGCTTTCCCCGAAGAGAAAGCCTTGCATATAAGAAAGCGTTACAAAGAACTACTTCTTCATATACCCCTTAATGTAATGGTGGTGTGAGCCGTAGCGGTTGAAGGCAGCCTCGTCGAGAGCCTCCTGCGCCGAGGGGTGAGCCACCGAGATAATCAGTCGCGCACGCTCCTGCAAGCTCTTACCATACAAATCTACCGCGCCATTCTCGGTTACGAACCAGTGGATGTGGTTACGGGTAGTAACGACACCTGCACCCTCGGTCAGCACGTCCGAAATCTTCGATACGCCCTTATTGGTAATCGACGGCATAGCGATAATAGCCTTACCGCCCTTCGAAAGCGATGCTCCGTAGATGAAGTCGATCTGACCACCCACGCCCGAGTAGAACTTGCGACCCAGCGAGTCGGCACATACCTGACCTGTGAGGTCAACCTGCAATGCCGAGTTGATAGCGGTCACACGGTCGTTCTTGGCGATGATGTAGGGATCGTTGGTGTAGCCTACATCCATCATCAGCACGCCCGGGTTATCATTGATAAAGTCGTAAACCTTCTGCGAACCCATCAAGAATGTCGACACCATCTTGCCCTTGTCGATATTCTTAGCCTCGCCGTTGATTACGCCCTTCTCAACGAGGGGAAGTACGCCATCAGCGAACATCTCGGTATGAACACCGAGGTTCTTGTGACCACCGAGCTGTGCCAACACTGCATTGGGAATTGCACCGAT
This sequence comes from Alistipes sp., assembly GCA_017398695.1. Classification (GTDB taxonomy): domain Bacteria; phylum Bacteroidota; class Bacteroidia; order Bacteroidales; family Rikenellaceae; genus Alistipes. The sequence continues at coordinate 575 of JAFQFG010000182.1, read as the reverse complement.
ACCCATCTGGAGCGTAGCACCATCCTCGATAAGACCTGCGCAGAGGTTACCAATCTTGGTCTCAACCTCGTTAGGCTCCGAGAAGTGAGCCTCTTCGAGCGGCTGGTCGTCCTGAACGAAGATGTCGATCTTCGAGGTGTGGATCATTGCATCACCGAATGCGCGGGGAACGTACTTGTTCACAACAGCGATAACCGTATCAGCGCACTCAACAGCTGCCAATGTGGCATCTACCGACGTACCGAGTGAAACGTAGCCGTGCTGGTCGGGAGTCGACACCTGAATCATAGCAACGTTGCAGGGCACTGCACCCGAACGGTAGAGTTTCTGTGTCTCGCTGAGGAAGATGGGAATATAATCCGCGAAACCGCTCTGGGTAACCTTGCGGACATTGCCACCTACGAAGAACGAGTCGAGCTGGAAGATACCCTCAAACTCGGGAGCTGCGTAGGGTGCGGGACCCTCGGTGTGGAGGTGGTGGATGTGTACATCGGTGAACTCTTTGTTCTCACCACGTGCGCACATAGCTTTAATCAGACACTGCGGAGCCGAAGCTACCGACGAAAGGTGAATGT